>NZ_BAAHAZ010000004.1:0-308582 GCF_054777115.1 Nocardioides maradonensis
CTTGCGAGACGACCCGGTATGGCTGCGCACCGGCGCCTTGCGATCCACGCACCGTGAGCACGCCAACCGTTCCACAACTTCTCGGACGCACCACTAGTTCGGCGCCACGATCCGCGCCGCGACGACACAGGCGGTCGCGGTCGGCTCCCGGTGCTCGCGCATCAACGTCGCCACGCTGAGCGCGGCGGGCGCGGTGTCGTCGAGCCCGGCTGCCCCCGGCCGGATGCCGGCCGTGTGGGCGAGCAGCGACAGCGACCGCTCCCAGTGGGCCGTGTCCTCGCCGGACGCCGGGTGCCCGTCGACGAGCACGGTGAGCGCGACGCTGCCCGATCCCGTGGCCCGGACCGTGTGCTGGGCGAGGTCGATGTCGACGAGCGCCGCGGCGCCGTCGCCGAGCGGTTGGACGAACCGGCCGAGCAGCTGGCCGTGCGCCTCCCAGAGGTCGTCCGGTGTGGTGCGCGACGGCGCCCGCAGCAGCTCCTGGGTCGCTGCCGCCGACCTGCTGTCCGGCGGCGCCTCGCAGATGAGGATCCCGAGGCGGTCGCCGTACCGCGCCGCGCTCCACCCGGCACGTACGTCGCCGGGCGGAGCCTGGATCAGGCCCGCCACGTCGAGCGTCGGCATCCCTGCGGGCCGCGGGTCGTCGTCGGAGCGTTCGGTGATCCGTGCCCACACGGCGGTCCCGCCGCCGAGGGTGTGCTCCACCCGGACGGCTGCGCCGAGGGCACCGAGCGACTCCAGCTGCGAGTGCAGGTGGGGCCACGGCTCCGGGCTCGGTGTCTCGGCACTGCCGGGTCGGTCGAAGGCGAGCACCTCGACCCCGGGGCCGCAGCCCCGACCCAGCTCGCGCACGCTGATCCACCCGCCGTGGGCGTCCAGCACCAGGCTGATCGCGAGGGCGCGGACCACGTCGGCGACGTCGCGCAGCCCTGCCGCGCCGAGGGAGGCCTGGTGGCCGAGGCGTCCGGCGAAGCGGAGAACCCGCCCGATGTCGCCCGGCTCGGAGATCCGCATCATGGGTCCGGCCGGGATTCCTGTGCGTGTCATCGCACCCGTCCTGCGTCGGTCGATCTCCTGCGCCCGGCCACCGTGTGGTGGCGGAACGCGGGGGTGCTCGACCTGGGCGGCCCTTGCTGCTTGAGCCACCTCGATCATGTCACGCGCCCAGAAGGGGGTGCGGCACAGTGCCCGTTCGGCGAGACCCGGGGCGTCACGCGCCCTAGGATGAGGCGCCTCGGGCGCGCTCCACCGGCCGGGAAGAAAGGACGAACCGTGTCAGCATCGCTGCCGTACGACGAGGTGGCGGAGGCCTTCAGCGGTCTCGCCGCGGTGCTCTACCGGTCCGACAGCTACGCCGAGGTGTACGAGCAGCTGTGTCGTACGGCGGTCGACCTCGTGCCGGGCTGCGACCGCGCGTGCATCGTCACGGTCAGCGCCGGACGCGAGCCGCGACTCGAGGCCACGACCGACGAGGTGGCGGCGCGGGTGGATGCGCTCGAGTGGGAGTGCGGTGAGGGGCCCTGCGTCGACGCGATCCTCTCCGACCGGTTCGAGTGCGACCCCGACATCAGCAGGGACCCCGCCTGGCCGAAGCTGGCGGCGCGCGTGCTGCGGGAGACTCCGGTGCGCGGGATGGTCGGCTATCGGATCCTGATGGGCGATCGGAAGGTCGGCGCGCTCAACCTGTTCTCGGACACGAAGGGCGCGCTGAGCCCGAGCGGCGCGGACGCGGGCGCGGTGCTGGCCGCCTTCGCCTCGGTCGCGATCACCGCTGCGAACCAGAAGGCCGAGGCGCGCTCCCTGCGCGACGGGCTGGCGAGCAACCGGGAGATCGGCAAGGCGGTCGGCCTGCTGATGGCGACCCACGCGATCGACGACGCCCAGGCGTTCGAGGTGCTCCGGCAGGCGTCGACGGGCCTCAACCGCCGGCTGGCCGACCTCGCCCGCCAGATCGTCGAGGAGCACAACTCCCGCGCGGCGGGTGCCGCCGGGTGATCCCGGCGCCGCCTATCCTCGCGCCATGAACACCGGACGGCTCGAAGCGTTCAGCGACGGGGTGCTCGCCATCGTCATCACGGTGATGGTGCTGGAGCTGCACGCCCCGGAGACGGATCCGGCGACCTGGCACGGCTTCGTCCACGCCAGCGGCCTCGGCCTGCTGACCTACGTGCTGAGCTTCATCTACGTCGGCATCTACTGGAGCAACCACCACCACCTCTTCCAGCTGGTCCGGCACGTCGACGGCACCGTGCTGTGGGCGAACCTGCACCTGCTGTTCTGGCTGAGCATCGTGCCGTTCACCAACGGGTGGCTGGACGAGAGCAAGGTCGCCGAGGTGCCGACCATCGTCTACATCGCGAACCTGCTCGGTGCGGCGGTCGCGTACTACGTGCTGCAGCTCGCGATCTTCCGCACGCCCTCGGGCGACCGGGCCAAGGCGGCGCTCGGCACCGACCTCAAGGGCAAGCTCTCGCCGGTGCTCTACGTCTCGGGCATCCTGCTCTCGCTGTGGGACCCGCGGGTCGGGCTGGTGCCGGCGGTCGTCGTCGCGCTCATGTGGCTCGTCCCTGACCGCCGGGTGGAGCGGTTCCTGGCCGCAGAGCGCGAGAACGGTTGAGGAAGGCCTCAGCGGTCGCCGGGCAACCGCCGGTCCAGGCGCAGCGCCAGCAGGCAGATGGCGACCAGCAGCACGACCACGCCGAGCGCGTTGAGCAGCACGACGGCGTACCCGTGCTCGGTGACGTCGACGAACGGGTAGGGGTACCAGCCGCTGATCGCGCCGTGCAGCAGCGTCCAGAGCAGGTAGACGGTCGGGTACATCGCGCTCGGCGCCAGGTCCTCGGTGCGGACCAGCCCGCGCGGCCCGAACGACACCCAGCCGACGACGGCGAGCAGCGGCACGGCCACGTGCAGCAGCTTGTCGGCGAGGAGGTCGGCGCCGTGCAGGTCGAGCAACGGTCGGAGCAGGGTCCAGTGGACGAGCCCGGTGACCGCGATCCCGGTGACGGCGTTGAGCCGCAGCACCCGGAACGTGCGGGAGTGCCAGCGCCCCGCCACCAGCAGGTACGACGTCACGGCGACCAGCAGGTTGGACAGGACCGTGAAGTAGCTGACGAACCGGACCAGCCGGGTCCCGAGGACGGGCGGCCGGGTGTCGGCGAGCACCCCGTGGCCCCGTACGACGAGGGCCAGCTGCAGCAGCAGCGCCGCTGTCGCGACCGCGAAGGTCGCCCCGTGCCAGACCCGTCCGCGGCTGCTCACGGGGCCACCCTAGGGGGTCAGGAGACGACCATGTCCTCGCCCGACCAGAAGGCCCGCATCGAGAGGATCTTCGCGTCGGCGTCGAAGGTCATCACGTCGATCGGCGCCAGGGTGTAGGTCTGGTCGCCGACCTTGCTGGCCAGCTCGAAGCAGAAGGCTGCCTCGTTGCCGGCCACCCGCGCGGTGACCATCCGGCCCTCCTGCTCCATGCCCTCGAGCGCGCCGTAGAACTCCAGCAGGGACTCCCGCGTGGTGCGCACCTCGGAGCCGACCGGGTCCTCGACGGTCGCTCCGTCGGCGTACAGCGCGACGACCTCGGCCGCCGTGCCGTGGGCCACGCGATCGACGTAGGCGTGGATCGTCTCGAGGATCGCTTCCCTGCTGGCGCCCATGGCGTAGCCCTCCGGTGATGGAGCTTGTCGAGATCTAGAACGTGTTCTAACAGCACGAATCTAGTCGCAAACCCCGATTTTGGTAACCTCGGCCGCGCATCGACACGCGCTACAGGCGTTGAGCAGCCGGCTGGTGAGCCGGAGGGACTCCGTCCTCACCGAAGGAGCAACCACATGCCAGCAATCGTGATCGTCGGCGCCCAGTGGGGCGACGAGGGCAAGGGCAAGGCGACCGACCACCTGGGCAGCCAGGTCGACTACGTCGTCAAGTTCAACGGCGGCAACAACGCCGGCCACACCGTCGTCATCGGCGACCAGAAGTTCGCCCTGCACCTGCTGCCCTCCGGCATCCTGACGCCCGGCTGCACCCCCGTCATCGGCAACGGCGTCGTCGTCGACATCGACGTGCTGTTCCAGGAGATCGACGGCCTCGAGGCGCGGGGCGTGGACACCTCCTCGCTGAAGCTGAGCGCGAACGCGCACGTCATCGCCGACTACAACCGCACCATCGACAAGGTCGCGGAGCGCTTCCTCGGCTCCCGCCGGATCGGTACGACGGGGCGCGGCATCGGCCCGACGTACGCCGACAAGATGAACCGCATCGGCATCCGCGTCCAGGACCTGTTCGACGAGAAGATCCTGACCCAGAAGGTCGAGGGCGCCCTGGAGCTCAAGGGCCAGATCCTCACCAAGATCTACAACCGCCGCGCGCCGTCGGTCGAGCAGACCGTCGAGGAGCTGCGCGCTCACGCGGAGCGGCTGGCGCCGTACGTCTGCGACACGGGGCTGCTGCTCAACGCGGCCCTGGACCGCGACGAGGTCGTCCTGTTCGAGGCCGGCCAGGCCACGCTGCTCGATGTCGACCACGGCACCTACCCGTTCGTCACCTCGTCCTCGGCGATCAGCGCCGGCGCGTGCACCGGCTCCGGCGTCCCGCCGACCCGGATCGACCAGGTCATCGCGATCGCGAAGGCGTACACCACGCGCGTCGGCGAGGGCCCGTTCCCGACCGAGCTCTTCGACGAGAACGGCGAGTTCCTCCGCAAGGCGGGCTGGGAGTACGGCACCACCACCGGCCGCCCGCGCCGCTGCGGCTGGATGGACACCGTCATCACCCGCTACGCCGCGCGGGTCAACGGCGTCACCGACTTCGTGCTCACCAAGCTCGACACCCTCACGGGGCTGCCCGAGCTCCCCGTCGCCGTGGCGTACGACGTCGACGGCGTCCGCCACGACGAGATGCCGGTCAACCAGACCGACTTCCACCACGCCGTCCCGATCTACGAGGTGCTCCCCGGCTGGACCGAGGACATCTCCGGCGCCCGCTCGTTCAGCGACCTGCCGGCGAACGCGCAGGCCTACGTGGAGCGCGTCGAGGAGCTGTCCAACGCCCGCATCTCCGTGGTCGGCGTCGGTCCGGAGCGCGAGCAGGCGGTCGTGCGGCACCCGCTCCGCTGACGGGCCTCCTTCCGGCCGGCCCGTGGGCCGCGCGAAGATTTTCGCGCCGATGGGGTATGCATGGAGTCGGGTGGGGAACCTGCCTCCAGGCAGGAGGGGAGGTGCGGCGGTGAGACCGACAGCGTTGATCGTCGACGACTCGGCCGAGCTGCGCACGCTCGTCCGCGCCCGGCTGGAGCTCTCGGGCCTGTTCGAGGTGGTCGGTGAGGCCCGCTCGGGCAGCGAGGGCTGGGCTCTCGCCGAGGCGCTGCAGCCGGACCTCGTGCTGCTCGACACCTCCATGCCGGAGATGGACGGGCTCGAGGCCCTGCCCCTCATCCTCGCGGTCTCACCGGCGAGCCGCGTCGTGGTCTACACCGGCTTCGGCGAGGCGGGCCTCGCCGATCGGGCCGAGGCACTGGGAGCTGCGGACTTCATCGAGAAGTCCTTGCCCATCGAGGACCTGCCGCGCCGGCTCTGGCGGGTCGTGGCCGACGAGGAGGACCTGCCGCCGGCCGGTGGGTCCCTGCGTCTGGTCACGACCGACGACGCCGAGGCGGTGATCGCGCAGGCCGCGCTGGACGAGCACCTCGAGCGCTACCGCGAGGCGTTCAGCAGGGCCGCGATCGGCATGGCGATCCTGACGCTGAGCGGATCGATCGTGCGGAGCAACGCGTCGTTCGCGGCGATGCTGGGTGCGAAGCTCGAGGACCTGGTCGGGCTCGACTACGGGGCGCTGACCTCGGGCGAGGGGGCGGTCTTCGACGCATCCCTCGAGCGCGTGCGGAGCGGGCACGGTGACGTGGTCACCTTCGAGCACCCGATGCAGGCGCCGGACGCCGAGGACAGCGAGCGGCGTACCGTGCGCGTCACGCTCGCGCCGGTGCTGGACTCCAAGGACGAGGCGCTGTACGTCTTCGCGCAGGTCCAGGACGTCACGGCCGAGGTCGGGCTGCGCCGCAGCGAGGAGCTGTTCCGCCTCCTGGTGACCGCGGTCGAGGACTACGCCATCTACATGCTCGACACCGACGGCAACGTGGCCAGCTGGAACGCGGGCGCGCAGCGCATCAAGGGCTACTCCGAGGACGAGGTGCTCGGTCGGCACTTCCGGATGTTCTACCCCGAGGAGGATCGCGCGGTCGGTCATGCGGAGCACAACCTCGAGATGGCCATGGCCAACGGCTCGTACGCCGAGGAGGGCTGGCGGGTGCGCCGCGACGGCAGCCGGTTCTGGGCCAGCGTCGTCATCACGGCGGTGTACGACGACACCGGCACACACCGCGGCTTCGCGAAGGTGACGCGCGACCAGACCGAGCAGCGCGCCTACGAGGAGGGACGCAAGCGTGCCATCGAGCAGCAGGCGCACCTGCTGGCGGTGACGGCCCACGAGCTGCGCACGCCGGCAGCGGTGATCGAGGGCTCGGTGTCGCTGCTCCGCGAGCACGCCGCCGCGACCGGTGACACCCAGCCGAAGCAGCTGCTCGACGCGCTTGCATCCAGCGCGCGGCGGCTGCAACGACTCGTCGCGGACCTCGCGACGGCATCCGACGTCCACGCCGACGCGCTCGCGCTCGAGCCGGAGCCGATCCAGCTTCGGGCGTTCCTGCACTCGGCCGTGGACCGGGTGCGCGCCGCCCAGCCCGACTCGCGGCTCTCGGTCGAGGTGGTCGAGGACGGGACGTTCACCGCCGACTCCTCGCGCCTCGGTCAGGCGCTGGACAACCTGCTCGAGAACGCCCTCCGGCACGGGCGCGCGCCGGTGGTCGTGGTCGGCGAGATGAATGCCGACGGCGTCCGGATCTGCGTCAGCGACGCCGGCCACGGCGTCGAGCCCCGGCTGCTGGACCGGCTCTTCGAGCGGTTCGCGCATGCCGGGCCGAACGCCGGCACCGGCCTGGGCCTGCACATCGTGCGCGAGATCGCCCGCAGCCACGGCGGCGACGCCCACTACCTGGCGCCGGCGCCGGGGAGGCGGACCACCTTCGTGATCGAGGTCCCCAGCCAGCCGCAGCCCCCCGCCCTGTAGGCCACTACGCTGAGGGCCCGTGAGGACCCTCGTCATCGGCACCGGCGGTCGCGAGCACGCGCTCGCGCTCGCGCTCTCCCGCGACCCCGAGGTGACCGAGGTGCACGCCGCACCCGGCAACCCGGGCATCGGGACGGTCGCGCAGCTGCACGACGTCGACCCGATGGACGGCGCCGCGGTCGCGGCCCTCGCGGCCGAGGTCCGGGCGGACCTGGTCGTGATCGGCCCGGAGGCGCCGCTCGTGGCGGGTGTGGCCGACGCCGTCCGCGAGGCCGGCATCGCCGTGTTCGGCCCCGGCCACGAGGCCGCCCAGCTCGAGGGCTCGAAGGCGTTCTCCAAGGAGGTCATGGCCGCCGCCGGCGTACCGACGGCGGGGTCGCGGACCTGCTCCACGCCCGAGGAGCACGCCGCCGCGCTGGACGCCTTCGGAGCGCCGTACGTCGTGAAGGACGACGCCCTCGCCGCCGGCAAGGGCGTGATCGTCACCAACGACCGCGCCGAGGCGCTGGCGCACGCCGCCGCCTGCGGCCGGGTCGTCGTCGAGGAGTTCCTCGACGGCCCGGAGGTCTCGCTCTTCGCCGTGTGCGACGGCGGGACGGCGTTCGCCCTGCAGCCGGCGCAGGACTTCAAGCGGATCTTCGACGGCGGTCGCGGCCCGAACACCGGCGGCATGGGCTCCTACAGCCCGCTGCCGTGGGCGCCCGCCGACCTGGCGGACACCGTCATGGAGCAGGTCGTGCAGCCCACGCTCGACGAGATGGCGCGCCGCGGCGCGCCCTTCATCGGCTGCCTGTACGTCGGCCTCGCGCTGACCGCCGACGGACCCCGGGTCATCGAGTTCAACTGCCGGTTCGGCGACCCCGACATCCAGCCTGTGCTCGCGCTGCTCGAGTCGGGGCTCGGTGGGCTGCTGCACGCGGCTGCCGAGGGCCGGCTGCACACGGTCCCCGCACCGCGCTTCCGCGAGGGTGCCTCGGTGACCGTGGTCCTGGCCTCCGCCGGCTACCCGGAGTCGTCGTCGAAGGGCGACGTGATCCGCGGCGTCGGCAACGCCGGAGGCGTCAACGACGTCGACGTGATCCACGCCGGCACGGCGATCGTCGCGGCGCCCGAGGAGAACGACCCGGATCACCGCCACCTCGTCACCGCCGGCGGTCGGGTGCTCGCGGTGCGTGCCGTCGGCTACGACGTCGAGGATGCCCGCACCCGCGCCTACGCCGCCGCCGACCTGATCTCCTTCGACGGCATGCAGCGCCGCGGGGACATCGCGGCCGAGCCGCTCGGCGTCATGGAGGGCGCGGCGGTCAAGGAGTCCTGATGACTCTTCCCGCCACGGTCACCACCCAGGGCACCGAGCTCCCGCTCTGGGACCTCGCCACCGTCACCGCGATCCGCACGGGGGAGCGGCTGCAGCAGTGGCACCCCGACTTCCCGCGCGAGGACGACCGCGGGGCCGCGGGCCTGTGGCGCGACGGGGATCCGTGGGGCCCGCGCTCCATCGTGGTCCGCGGCTGGGTGGTCGGCTCGATCGGGTTCTTCGGTCCGCCGCAGCCGGCGCCCGACGGACAGCAGGAGGTCGAGGTGGGCTACGGGCTGGTGCCGACCGGCCGGGGCCGCGGCATCGTGCCCGAGGCACTGGGTGCGCTGCTCGCGCTGACCGACGCCGCCGGCGTACGGGTGCGGGCGTCGATCGCTCCCGACAACCGGTCGAGCCTGCGGGTCGCCGCGAAGCTCGGGTTCACCGACCTGCGCGGCACCACCGAGCACGGCGAGCTGGTCATGGTCAGGCCGCTGCGGTGACCGAGGTGGTCATCCGGTCCGCGACCGACGCCGACCTCGACGCCGTCGCCGCCATCTACGGGCGCGAGGTCGTCGAGGGCCACGCGACCTTCGACATCGCGCCGCCGCCGCGGTCGGCCTGGGAGGCCAAGCTCGCCTCCGCGCACCCCGGCGACCACTTCCTCGTGGCCGTCGCGGAGGAGGTGCTCGGCTTCGCCTACTCCAGCGCCTACCGCGAGAAGGGCGCGTACGACGGCACCCGCGAGACCACCATCTACCTCGCCCCGGCCGCCGGCGGCCGCGGCCTCGGCCGGCGCCTGTACGACGAGCTGCTGGACCGGATGCGCGAGGCCGGCGTGCACACCGCCCTGGCCTGCCTGGCCGTGCCCAACGAGGCCAGCGAGGCGCTGCACCTGGCGTGCGGCTTCGAGCGGGTCGGGGTGATGCGCGAGGTCGGCCGCAAGTTCGACCGCTGGATCGACGTCGCCTGGTGGCAGCGGGTCCTCTGACCGCATGAGAGAATCTCCGAACGTGACCGTGCCGAACGTCGTTCCCAATGTGTTGGCCACCCGCTACGCCGCCGCCGACCTGGCCCAGATCTGGAGCCCCGAGCACAAGATCGTGCTCGAGCGGCAGCTGTGGATCGCGGTGCTCAAGGCGCAGCGCGACCTCGGCATCGACGTACCGGACGGGGTCGTCGAGGCGTACGAGAAGGTCGTGGACGACGTCGACCTCGACTCCATCGCGGCGCGTGAGCGGGTCACCCGGCACGACGTGAAGGCGCGCATCGAGGAGTTCTCCGCGCTCGCCGGGCACGAGCACATCCACAAGGGCATGACCTCGCGCGACCTGACCGAGAACGTGGAGCAGCTGCAGGTCAAGCAGTCGCTGTCCCTCATGCGGGAGCGCGCGATCGCCACCGCCGCCCGGCTCGCGAAGCTCGCCTCCGAGCACGAGCTGACCGTCATGGCCGGCCGCAGCCACAACGTGGCCGCCCAGGCGACCACCCTCGGCAAGCGCTTCGCGAGCATCGGCGACGAGCTGCTCATCGCGATCGAGCGCGTCGACGACCTGCTCGGCCGCTACCCGCTGCGCGGCATCAAGGGCCCGATGGGCACCGCCCAGGACATGCTCGACCTGCTCGACGGCGACGCCTCCAAGCTGGAGACGCTCGAGCAGGCCGTCGCGAACCACCTCGGCTTCGACCGCGTGCTCACCTCGGTCGGCCAGGTCTACCCGCGGTCGCTGGACTTCGACGTCCTCTCCGCGCTCGTCCAGCTCGTCGCGGCGCCGTCCAACCTCGCGACCACGATCCGGCTGATGGCCGGCAACGAGATCGTGACCGAGGGCTTCAAGGAGGGCCAGGTCGGCTCCTCCGCCATGCCGCACAAGATGAACACCCGCTCCTGCGAGCGGGTCAACGGCCTCGCCGTCATCACTCGCGGCTACCTGTCCATGGTCGGCGAGCTCGCCGGCGACCAGTGGAACGAGGGTGACGTCTCCTGCTCCGTCGTACGCCGCGTGGCGCTGCCCGATGCCTTCTTCGCCGTCGACGGCCTGTTCCAGACCTTCCTCACCGTGCTCGACGAGTTCGGTGCGTTCCCCGCGGTCATCCAGCGCGAGCTCGACCGCTACCTGCCCTTCCTCGCCACCACCAAGGTGCTGATGGCGGCGGTCCGCAACGGCGTCGGCCGCGAGGAGGCGCACGAGGCGATCAAGGAGGCCGCCGTCGGCACCGCGCTCGCGATGCGCAAGGGCCAGGCCGAGAACGACGTCTTCGCCAAGCTCGCCGCCGACCCGCGGCTGGGCCTCACGCCCGAGCAGCTCGCCACCCTCGTCGCCGAGCCGATCACCTTCACCGGTGCGGCCGTCGCGCAGACCCAGGCGGTCTGCCGGCGGGTGGCCGCGCTCGTCGAGGCGAACCCCGAGGCGGCGGCGTACCACCCCGGTTCGATTCTCTGACGCATGATGTGACGCATGGGCCGGAGCCGGACATGGAAGGACATGACCGACTCCGCCGATGCCGAGCGGCGGTTCCGCGCGCTCTACGACGGCAGCTTCTCCGCCGTCCTCGGCTACGCGCTGCGACGGGTCGAGCAGCCGGCCGACGCGGCCGACGTGGTCAGCGAGGTCTTCCTCGTCGCCTGGCGTCGGTACGACGAGGCCCCGCCCGGCGACGCACGCCCGTGGCTGTTCGGCATCGCCCGGCACGTGCTGAGCAACGCGCACCGCTCCGGCCGCCGCCGCGAGCGGCTCGGGGCCCGGCTGCGCGGCGTGTTGGCGCGCGACGTCGTCCCCGACCCGGCGATCGGGGTCGCGGAGTGGGACCGCGTCCGGCGTACCCTCCTGCGGCTCGGTCCCGACGACCGCGAGCTGCTCATGCTCGTCGGTTGGGACGGCCTGACGCCGAGCGAGGCGGCCGAGGTCATCGGGATCGCGCCGGGCACCGCCCGGATGCGGCTCGCCCGGGCGCGCGAGCGGTTCCAGCGGCACTGGGCAGGTGACGCCGCGGCGACACCCGGACATGTGCAGGGTGACCTGTACCCGCTCGTGAACGGTGAGCGCCGATGACCGATCCTCGTGACCCCCTGGCGGGCCTCGACCCGTACCCGCGGGACCTGATCGACACCCTCGGCCTGCACCGGGAGCGCGCCGACCTCCTGGAGGACATCGTGTCCACGCCCGGTCCTGCCCACCCTGCTCGTACCCGCGCCCTGCTCGCGGTCGCCGTCGCCGCGGCCGTCGCCGTCATCGGGGGCGGCTGGTTCCTGGTCAGCGGCAACGACGGCCACGACGAGGCGCCCGTGGCGGCGGCCTCTGCCACGACGTCGGCGACCGCACCCACCACGTCCCCGACCACCGGACCGACCTCGGCCCCGACCTCCGGAGCGACGCACGCGTCCCGCTGCCAGAAGGCCGTCGCACGCAACGGCCAGCTGCGCCGCATCCTGCCGCTGCTGCGCCAGGGTGAGCTCGGCAAGCACCCCCACCGCGGGCGCTTCTACCTCCGCGCCACCAAGGACGGCAGGGAGTACGTCGTGGTCACGGGCGAGGGTTGCACGCTCCGGGAGCTGCGCAGCCTCAGCGCCACGCACCACTGACCCGCAGGTTCAGGAGGGCCGACTCAACGGGGTCAGGCCGGCTTGACGTCCAGCACGACCTCGAACTCCAGCAGGTCCGCACCCGCGGAGACCGGCTTCTGCGGCGCCTCGCCGGGCTTGGTCGCGTGGGCGGCCCGGCCCTGGCCGTCGCGCCAGGCGGCGAATGACTCCTCGGAGTCCCACTGCGTGACGACGAAGTAGCGGTCGTCGCCGGCGGTCGGGCGGAGCAGCTGGAAGCCGAGGAAGCCCGGCGAGCCCTCGACGGCGCCGGCCCGCGCGGCGAAGCGCTTCTCGAGCTCGGGGCCTGCGCCCTCGGGGACGTGGATCGCGTTGATCTTGACGACGCTGGTCATGCGAGCGCGTCCCCGCCCCAGTTCGCGAGCTTGGTCGCGACGGTGTGCAGGTCGACGGTGCCGCTGTCGCCCTCGGCGTGCGGCGCGAAGAACCACACGTGGAAGTGGCCGCGGTGGGCGCCGTACCGGCTCACGTCGACGTACGCCGCCTCGGGGAGGTTCTCGATGATCCGCACCAGACGGTTGGAGATCCGGCCGAACTGGGACGCGAGGTCGTCGTCGAGCTGGCCGACCCGGGTGTGCTCGCGGGTCTGCAGCAGCAGGGCGGCGGCCATGTCCGTGGGGCCGTCGGTGCGAGACAGGATCCAGTACTCGTCCTGCCAGATGATCCGCTCCGGGACCACGTTCGCGCACTCGGGGCACTCACCGGCAACGGCCTTGCGTGCGGCCCCCACGATGCGGGCCCAGACGTCTTCTGCAGTCTCCGACATGGCCACACCATGCCACTCCCGTCCACGCCCTCGATCAGGACCCCCGGCGAACGATGAGTCAATGTCTATCGATCAACTCGAGTATGCTCGCTCCCATGACCCTGGATGCGCTCGCCGTTCCCACTCCCGACCAGGCGCGGGTGGTCGTCGCCGCGCCGGCCGCCGGTCCCGGCAACTGGGCCGGCGCGGCCAGCGCGGTCCTCGTCGACGGCGTCTACTGGCTGACCTACCGGGTACGTCGCCCGCTGGCCGAGGGGCGCGGCGTCAGCGTCGTCGTGGCTCGCTCCGAGGACGGCGAGCGCTTCGAGACCGTCGCCGAGGTGCATCGCGAGGCCTTCGGCTGCGAGTCCTTCGAGCGTCCGGTCCTGGTCCCCGTGCCGGGGACCGGCTGGCGGCTCTACC
Source organism: Nocardioides maradonensis (assembly GCF_054777115.1). Classification (NCBI taxonomy): domain Bacteria; kingdom Bacillati; phylum Actinomycetota; class Actinomycetes; order Propionibacteriales; family Nocardioidaceae; genus Nocardioides; species Nocardioides maradonensis. The sequence continues at coordinate 13,183 of NZ_BAAHAZ010000004.1, forward strand.
TCTCCTGCGCGACGCCCGACAGCAAGCACTGGTGGGTCGACAGCCTCACCGCGGCGACGCCGGAGGACCTGCCCCGCGGCGAGCGCCGGGTCGTCCTGCCCGGCAACGACGCCGTCGCCGTCAAGGACCCAGTCGTGTGGCACGGGGCCGACGGCTGGGAGATGCTCCTGTGCTGCCACCCGCTCACCGAGCCCGGGCACGAGGACCGGATGACCACGCGGCTCCTGCACAGTGCCGACGGCCTGGCCTGGCAGGACGCGGGCGAGGTCCTCGCGGGCCGCCCGGGGCAGTGGGACGAGCGTGGCGCCCGCGCCACCGCCGTGCTGCCCGACCTCGAGGGTCGCCCCCGCGCGATCCTGTACGACGGCCGCCCCGACGCCGCCTCGAACTGGCACGAGACCACGGGCGTCGCGCTCTGGGGCGGCATCCGCTACGTCGCACTCGACGGTCCGCCGATCGCGTCGCCGTACGGCGACGGCGCCTGGCGCTACGCGTCCGCCGTGCCGCTGCCGGACGGTCGGGTCCGCTACTACGTGGAGGCCGCGCGCCCCGACGGGGCGCACGACCTGGTCACCGTGGTGCGCTGACCCTTCGCGGCGCGCTCGGCGCGTCCGGCCCGCTCGGCGAACGACCCGCGGTCGCGGGTCGACGTCCAGTCGGAGAAGTCCTCGCCGGTGAGGTCGGACAGCAACGCGATGTCGTCGGCGAACGCCGGGATCAACCGCTCGCGCTGCTGTGGGGTGAGCGAGGGCCGGGTCGCGTCGCTGGCCTGCAGCCGTGCCACCAGCGGCACGCTGAGCCGGCGCCACACCTGGGGCTCGGCGAACTGCCCGGCCCAGGCGCCCGCCCGGACCGCCGGGCCGTACACGCGCTGCCGCCAGCCGGGAGCGACGTACGGCCGCGAGTTGTCGCGTGGGATCTCGGTGACCAGTCCCTCGCGGATGCCGAGGAAGCGGCACGCCCGGTCGACGGTCTCGGCGGGGTGGTCGACGATGTCGCGGTAGCGCACCACGAGCAGCCGGGCGGGATCGACGAGCTTGACCAGGTCGCGCAGCTGCTCGCCGTACAGGCCGAGGTCGCGGTAGCGCCAGAAGGGCGCGTGGCCGCGGGCGATCCGCTCGTCCTGCAGGGCGAACGCGGTCTCGAAGTCGGGCTCGGTCTCGAGGCCGTCGGACCACAGGTGCATCCAGTTGCTGTACGCACGGTCGATGGGGTCGCGGATCACCGCGACGAGCTTGACCTCCGGGAGGGCGTCGGCGATCCGGCGCTGCGCGCCGCGGTGCCACAGGTAGAACGGCGTCGACTCCCCGCGGACGCTGTCCTCGGGTGCGGGGCGGAACAGGTCGGCGTACGCCTGCTCCTGCCAGACCCACTCGCGCTGGGAGTGCCGGTCACCGGGCCCGTTCCAGTGCGGCGGCGGGGCGCCGTCGCACAGCCAGTACTTCGGCTCCTTCGGCGTCGTGACGAACACGTCCGGGTGTGCGGCGAGCGCCAGGTGCAACGCACTGGTGCCCGCCTTCGGTGCCCCGATGAGCAGGAAGTCTGGCCGCGGCTCCCGCAAAGTCATGTATGACACTGTACTTACATATGTAGTCCCGCGCGAGGTCCGAGGGGGAAGTCAATAGGCTGGGGGAGTGACGCTCGCGAACATCCCGCCCGCACCCGTCCTCCCCGGCGCCCGCCACCTCCACTCCGGCAAGGTGCGCGACCTCTACGAGATCACCGAGGGCCCGCACGTGGGCAAGCTGCTGATGGTCGCCAGCGACCGGCTGTCGATCTTCGACTTCGTGCTCGGGACGACCATCCCGGACAAGGGCGAGATCCTCACCCGGATGTCGCTGTGGTGGTTCGACCAGCTCAAGGACCTGGTGCCCCACCACGTCATCTCCACCGACGTGCCCGACGCCGTCAAGGGGCGTGCGGTGATCTGCGAGCGGCTCGACATGTTCCCGGTCGAGTGCGTGGCGCGCGGCTACCTCACCGGCTCCGGCCTCATCGACTACGACAGCACCGGCGAGGTCTGCGGCATCGCACTGCCCGCCGGCCTGGTCGACGGCAGCCGGCTCCCGGAACCGATCTTCACTCCCGCCACGAAGGCCGACCTCGGCGACCACGACGAGAACGTCTCGTACGACGCCGTCGTCGCGACCGTCGGCGCCGACGACGCGGCGGCGCTCCGCGACCTCACCCTGGCCGTCTACGGCCGGGCCGAGGAGATCGCCCGCGAGCGCGGGATCATCCTGGCCGACACGAAGTTCGAGTTCGGCCGCGCCGGCGCCGATGGCCGGATCATCCTGGCCGACGAGGTCCTCACCCCCGACTCCAGCCGCTACTGGCCGGCCGACGACTACCAGCCGGGTCGCGCGCAGCCGTCGTACGACAAGCAGATCGTGCGCAACTGGGCGCTGTCCGCGGAGAGCGGCTGGGACAAGGCGTCCGGCGAGGCCCCTCCGCCGCTGCCCCCCGAGGTCGTCGAGCGCACCCGCAGCCGCTACCTCGAGGCCTTCGAGCGACTCACCGGCACCACCTTCTGACGTCCAGGGACGACCGCCACCCCGTGGTTGTTCGTCCCCACAAACCGGGACGCCCGGACTGATCCGGACACCTAGGCAGGCGGCCCCCGGACGCGGCAGGGTGGTGACCGGCATCACTGACCACGCGAGGAGCCCCGATGACCGCCACCCAGCTGACCCCCGACCTCACCCGGCCGCTCGACACGGCCATCGCCGAGCTCGCGCAGGGCGCCCAGGCGTGGGCCGGGATGTCGCACGCGCAGCGTGCGGACCTGATGCGCGCCACGCAGCAGTCGGTCGCGGCGGCCGCCGCCGAGTGGACCGCGGCGGGCGTGGCGGCCAAGAACGCGCCGGGTGCCTACGAGGGCGAGGAGTGGTCGGCCGGCCCCAGCTCGACCGCCCCCGTGTTCGCCGCCTACGCCGCCGCCTTCGACAAGCTCGCGCAGGGCGGTTCGCCGCTCGACGGCGTGAAGTTCGTCCAGGCTCCCGGCGGCCGGATCGCGGCCCGCGCGCTGCCCGGCGACGCGAAGGACCTCGTGCTGTTCAGCGGCTTCACCGGCGACCTCTGGCTCCAGCCCGGCACCACCGAGCAGCAGGCGCGCAGCCGGGCGGGTCTCGGTGCCCGCAACATCGGAGAGAACGGCGGCGTGGGCCTCGTCCTCGGCGCCGGCAACATCTCCGCGATCGGCCCGCTGGACATCGCCTACGAGCTGGTCGCCTACAACCGTGCCAGCATCCTCAAGCTCAACCCGACGTTCGCGGGTCTGCTGCCGGCGTACGACAAGGCGCTCGCGCCACTCGTCGAGGCGAACCTGGTGCGCATCGTCAACGGCGGCGCCGAGGTCGGCGGCTACCTCAGCGACCACCCCGACATCACCCACGTGCACATCACCGGCTCCGGCCGCACCCATGACGCGATCGTGTGGGGCGTGGGCGAGGAGGCGGCGGCCAACCGTGCCGCCGGCACCCCGAAGCTGCACAAGGAGATCAGCTCCGAGCTCGGCGGCGTCTCGCCGATCATCGTGGTCCCCGGGAAGTGGTCGAAGCGTGACCTGCGCTTCCAGGCCGAGCACGTCGTGACCCAGCGGCTGCACAACGGCGGCCACAACTGCATCGGCGGCCAGGCGCTGCTGATCAGCCGGGACTGGGACCAGAAGGACGCCTTCCTCGCGGAGATCCGCGGCGTGCTGACCGAGATCGCGCCCCGCCCGCCGTGGTACCCGGGCGCCATCGACCGGATCGCCCAGGCCACGACGACCTACCCCGCCGCCGAGCAGGTCGGCAGCGCGCTGCTGGTCCCCATGGAGGACGACTCCCCGTCCGAGCTGTACGACGGCGAGTACTTCGCCGGCGTCCTGGGCATCACCGAGCTCCCGGGCCTGGGCGAGGAGTTCCTGACCAACGCGGTCGCCTTCGCCAACGACCGCCTGGACGGCACGCTCGGCGGCGGCATCATCATCGCGCCCAAGGACATCAAGGCGATGGGGGAGCGCTTCGAGGAGCTGGTCGCCGAGCTCCGGCTCGGCGCCGTCGGCATCAACTGCTGGAGCGCGCTGGCCTTCCTGCTGCCGGCCGCGACCTGGGGCGCCTATCCGGGCAACACCCTCGACGCCGTCGGCTCCGGCATCGGCATCGTCCACAACGCGCTGCTCCTGGCCGACACCGAGAAGACCGTCGTGCGCGGACCCTTCCGGCCGTTCCCCCGCTCGGTGGTGGGTGGCGAGCTGAGCCTCGCCCCGCGCCCGCCGTGGTTCGTGACGGCACGCACCGCTCCGCAGGTGGGTCGCGCCCTCGCCGTGCTGGGCGGGAAGCGGACCTGGCTCAACACCCTCAAGGTCGTGCCGCCCGCCATGCGGGGCTGATCACGCGGAGGGGCCTTTACCGCTACACCGTGAAGCGGTTACCTTTGTTACCGGTGCGTAATGCACCGATAACTTCAGGAGGTTCTTGCCATGGCCCAGCCCCACCAGCCGTACGCCGGCGGGTCGGTCGAGGAGCGCGACGCGGTCGCTCCGATGCGCGACTACGGGTTCTTCGCGCCGGACTCGGTCGCCCGCCGGGTCTGGTCCTACCCGACCTCGATGCTGCTCGGGTTCTCGCGCGCGGTCACGATCGAGCACCTCGACCCCGACCTCGCGGCCGCGGTCATCCAGTCCGGTCAGGTCAAGAAGCGCACCCCGCTGCGCTTCGACCGCACGATGCAGTACTTCGCCACGATCCTGTACGGCGACGCCCAGTCGGTCCTCAAGTCCTCCGACATCCTGATGAAGATCCACCAGCGCGCCGTCGGCGTCGACCCGGTCACCGGACGTTCGTTCGCGGCGAACAACCCCGACTCGCAGCTGTGGATCCACCTCACCGCGTGGCACTCGATCCTCATCACCTACGAGATGTTCGGACCCGGCCGGCTCAGCGCGGAGGACGAGGCGACGTACTGGCAGGAGTGCGTGACCGCCGCGAAGTTCCAGACGATCGACACCGACACGATGCCGCGCACCCGCGAGGACGTGGCGGCGTACTTCGACGACTTCCGCACGAACATGGTCGCCTCGGACGGGATGCTCGACATGTTCGACTTCCTGGTCAACATGCAGCTCTCGTCGCTGCCGGACGAGGTGCCGGCGCCGATCCGCAAGGCGCTCAACGCGCTGACGTCGCGGGCCGTCGTGGCCACGATGCCCAAGTGGATGCGCGAGATGGGCGGCGTCCCGCAGAGCGCCGCCGTCGACGTGGCGACCATCGCCGCGCTGAAGCCGGTGCTGCTCGCGATCTCGAAGTCGAACCGGATCATGTTGCCGCTGCTGCGGGTGCTGACCCCGCGCACCTACCCGATCCTCGCGCCCTTCTTCCTCGGCATCACGCCCGAGAACCCGCACGTGTACGACGAGGACGAGGCGCGCGCCGCGTTCGGCTACCCGGACAAGCCGCGCACGATCCTCGAGCGCCAGGTCGCGGCCCGCGAGGCCGGAGAGGGCCCGGCGCCGTACGAGCACGACCACCACGACGCCCTGCTCGCGTTCGCGACCGCCGGCGAGGACGGCGGCCTGCTCGAGAACGCCGACCACGGAGGACACTGATGACCACGACCGACATCGCGACCCCGACGACCGCCGAGCTCGACGCCGCGATCACCACCCTCGCCGAGGGGGCGACGCGCTGGGCGACGCTCACCCCGCGCCGGCGGGCCGCGGTGCTGCGCGAGACGCAGCGCGCCATCGCCGCCGAGGCGGGCGTCTGGACCGGCACCGCCACCGCCGCGAAGCAGGTGCCCTCGGGCTCCTACGAGGGCGAGGAGTGGATGTCGGGCCCGGCCGCCTCCGCCCCCATGCTCGCCGAGTACGCCGCCACGCTGGAGAAGCTCGACAGCGGCGCCTCGGCGCTGCAGGGCGTCAAGCTCGGGTCCGCGCCGGGCAGTCGGATCGCCGTACGGGTGCTACCCGGTGACGCGAAGGACCTCGTGCTGTTCAGCGGCTACACCGCCGACGTGTGGCTGAAGCCCGGCGTGACCGAGGACCAGGCGCGCCGCGACGCGGGCCTGGACGCGGGCAAGCTCGACCAGGCCGGCGGCGTCGGCCTCGTGCTGGGCGCCGGCAACATCTCCTCGATCGGTCCGCTGGACGTGGTCTACGAGCTCGTTGCCTACAACCGCGCCAGCATCCTCAAGCTGAACCCGACCTTCGCGCACCTCAAGCCGTCCTACGACCGCGCGCTCGCGCCGCTGGTCGAGCGCGACCTCGTTCGCATCGTCAACGGTGGCGCCGAGGTCGGCGGGTACCTCGCCGACCACCCGAACATCATCCACGTGCACATCACCGGATCGGCGCGCACCCACGACGCGATCGTGTGGGGTCCGGGCGCCGAGGGCGAGGCCAACAAGCAGGCCGGCACGCCGAAGCTCGGCAAGGAGATGACCTCCGAGCTCGGAGGTGTCTCGCCGATCATCGTGGTCCCCGGGAAGTGGTCGCAGAAGGACCTGCGCTTCCAGGCCGAGCACGTCGTGACCCAGCGCCTGCACAACGCGGGTCACAACTGCATCGGCGGCCAGGCGCTGCTGATCAGCCGGGACTGGGACCAGAAGGACGCCTTCCTCGACGAGATCCGTGCCGTTCTCACGAGCATCCAGCCGCGCCCGCCGTGGTACCCCGGCGGTGCCGACCGGATCGAGCACGCTCAGCAGACCTACCCCGATGCGGAGCGGGTCGGCAGCGCGCTGCTGGTCCCGATGAGGGACGACTCCCCGTCCGAGCTGTACGACGGCGAGTACTTCGCCGCCGTGCTCGGCATCACCGAGCTGCCCGGCACCGGTGCCGAGTTCTTCGCGACGGCGGCGGCCTTCGCCAACGACACCCTCGACGGCACGCTCGGTGCATCGGTCATCGTGCACCCGCGCGACCGCCGGGCGATGGGGGCGCGGTTCGACGAGATCGTGGCGTCGCTGCGGTACGGCGCCGTCGGCATCAACGTGTGGAGCGGCATCGTCTTCCTGCTCGGCGGCGCGGCCTGGGGCGCCTACCCGGGCCACACGCTCGACGCGGTCGGGTCGGGGATCGGCGTCGTGCACAACACGCACCTGCTCGCCGACACCGAGAAGACCGTGGCCAACGGCCCGTTCCGCGAGTTCCCGCGCTCGTTCCTCGCCGGCGAGGCCAGCCTCGCCCCGAAGCCGCCGTGGTTCGTCACGGCCCGCACCGCGGCGAAGTCGGGCAAGGCCCTCGCCCGGCTGGGTGGCAAGCGGTCCTGGCGCAACACGCTCCGGGTCGTGCCGCCGGCGATGCGTGGCTGACGGACCTCGGGGGGAAGGATTCCCGGCGTGGAGGGGCGAGACGGCCGGCACGCGCGCTGGGACGAGCACCGCGGTCAGCGGCGTCGGCACATCCTCGACGCCGCGGTCGCCGTGGTCGCGGAGGCCCCGCCGGGCGCGGAGCTGACCCTGCAGGACGTCGCCGAGCGCGCCGGCCTGGTGCGCACCGTCGTGCAGCGCCACTTCGGTGGCCGCGACGGGCTGCTCCGCGCCGTCCAGGCCGACGTCCTGGAGAGCGCCTTCGGGCGGATCCTCGGGCCGGTCGACGACGCCGCGACCCTGGGCGATCTCGTCTGGGCCCTCGTCGGCGAGACCGTCGCGTGGGTGCGCGACCACCCGGCGCTGCACGTGCTCGTCGAGCGCGAGGTCGGCGACGGCCGGCCCAGCGAGCTGTCCCTCGCGATCGCCGAGTACGCCGAGTGGCTGGCCCGGCTCAACCAGGGCATCGCCCGCGGGTTCGGCGTCGAGCTCGACGCCCACCAGCTCGCCCGGGTCCGGCTGCTGTTCGCCGGTGTCATCGGCCAGGTGCGGGCCGTCGTGGCCGACTGGGCCCAGCACCAGCCCCAGCACCTCTCCGACGCGGAGGTGCAGGAGGTGCTGACCGACCTGATCACCGCGCAGATGAGCACCCAGGCAGCGACGTACGGCGTGAACCTGGAGGCCGACACACCGCTGCCGCGATGACGGCGGCCGGCCTTGTGGGCGGACACAACCCCGGGCCCGTCGTCTTTGGTGCCGTGCACGGTGCGACGACCCGTCACCCGGCGCTAGGTTGGCCGACATGTACAACCTGTCGGTCTTCCTCGAGGACAGCGCCCGCCGTTACCCCACCCGTGAAGCCCTGGTCCTCGGTGACTTCCGGCTCACCTACGCCCAGGTCGACGCGGCCGCCAACCAGGTCGCGAACCTGCTGGTCTCGCGCGGCATCCAGCCCGGCGACAAGGTCGCGCTGAGCTGCCCGAACCTGCCGTACTTCCCGATCGTGTACTACGGCGCGCTCAAGGCCGGCGCGGTCATCGTGCCGATGAACGTGCTCAACAAGGGCCGCGAGGTCGCCTACTACCTGACCGACTCCGGCGCGAAGGCGTACTTCTGCTTCGAGGGCTCGCCGGAGCTGCCCATCGGCCAGGAGGGCTGGGACGGCTTCAACCAGGTCGACGGCTGCACCGAGTTCTTCCTCATCACCGCCGACCCGTTCGCGGCGTCCTCCATCGAGGGTGCGACCACCTTCGGCCAGGCGGTCGGCAACCAGCCGCCGGTCTTCGAGTCCGTGGCGACGGTGGAGACCGACACCGCCGTGATCCTCTACACCTCCGGTACGACGGGGCAGCCGAAGGGTGCCGAGCTGTCGCACTCCAACCTCGTGCTCAACGCCCTCACCTGCAACCGGCTGTTCGGCTCGTCGCCGGCCCAGGACGCGCACATCGTGGCGCTGCCGCTGTTCCACACCTTCGGCGCTTCGGTCCAGATGAACGCCGGCTTCTCGATGGCGTCGACGCTCTACCTGGTGCCGCGCTTCGACGCCGAGGCCGTGGTGGGCCTGATGGAGAAGGAGACGATCACGTTCTTCGCAGGCGTCCCGACCATGTGGTGGGGCATCCTCAACGCGCTCGGCGACGGTGTCGACGTCGAGCGGATCGCGAAGAACCTCCGGCGCGGTGTGTCCGGCGGCGCCGCGCTGCCCGTCGAGATCATCAAGCAGGTCCAGGAGAAGCTCGGCGTCCAGGTCCTCGAGGGGTACGGCCTGTCCGAGACCTCCCCGGTCGCCACCTTCTCCGACCCGGACCGCGACCCCCGGCCGGGCTCCATCGGCGTCCCGATCTGGGGTGTCGAGGTCAAGCTCGTCGACCCCGACTGGAACACCGTCGAGGGCGCCGACCAGGTCGGCGAGCTCGCGGTCCGCGGCCACCTCGTGATGAAGGGCTACCTGAACCGCCCCGAGGCCACCGCCGAGGTCATGAAGGACGGCTGGTTCCGCACCGGCGACCTGGCCCGCCGCGACGAGGACGGCTTCTACTACATCGTGGACCGGTCCAAGGACATGATCATCCGCGGCGGCTACAACGTGTACCCGCGCGAGGTGGAGGAGGTCCTGATGACCCACCCCGCGGTCTCGCTCGCCGCCGTCGTCGGCGTCCCGCACGACAGCCACGGCGAGGAGGTCAAGGCGTTCGTGATCCTCGCTGAGGGTCAGTCGATCACCGAGGACGAGCTCGTCGCGTGGAGCAAGGACCAGATGGCGGCGTACAAGTACCCCCGGATGGTCGCCATCGTCGACTCCCTCCCCATGACCGCCACGGGCAAGATCCTCAAGCGCGAGCTGGTCTGACGGGGTGCAGGAATCCCCGGTCAACCGGGGATTCCTGCACTTGTCGGGTGTTGCAACACCCGACAAGTGACGGAATCACCGGTCAACCGGGGATTCCTGCGACAGATGGGGCCGGTGGTATCAGGCGAAGGGGTTCGGCAGCGCCCCCGGCAGCCTCGCGAGGAGCTCGCGGGCCTGAGCGGCCACCTTGTGCTCGACGAGCACCTCGTAGCGGGTCGCCAGCACCTGGGTGACCGAGGAGAAGTCGCGCTGGCCACGGGTGGCGGCGTACCCGACGAGCGACCAGATCAGCCCGAAGAGCAGGCCGAACACCATCGTCGTGAGGATCGCGGCCAGGGCGCTGCCGGTGCCGAAGAAGGAGAACAGCACGCCGACGAACAGGCCGAACCACAGCCCGGACATCGCCCCGGCCGCGGCGACCCGGCCGGTGGTGAGTCGGCCGGTGACGCGCTCGAGCTGCTTGAGGTCGGTGCCGACGATCATGCAGTTCTCGACGGGGAAGCCCTCGTCGGAGAGGAAGTCAACGGTGCGCTGGGCCGCCGCGTAGTCGTCGTACGTCGCCAGCGACTGCGGGAACTCCAGCTTGAAGCGGGCCGTGGCCAGGGCGGACGTGACGCGTGGGTTGCTCATGCCCCCAGTCTGCCTCGGCAGAGGTCGGTCAGGCCTCGACGCGGGCCTTGATCCGCGCCAGACCCTCGGCCATGCCGGCCTCGAGCTCGTCGGCGTGGTTCTCCGAGCCGCCGAGGGCGAGCGGGGCGAACAGCCGGCTCAGCAGGGTGAGCCGGTGCGGCACCGGGCGGCGCTGGACGACCCGGGTGCCGCTGCCCTCCGCGGTCAGCTCGTAGATCCACCGGGCGCCGCTGCTCTTCGTGTCCCAGGCGAGCAGCTTCTCGGGCTGGACCGCCGTGACCACGTTGCGGGTCGGCCAGATGACGCCCTTGCGTCGGTTCCAGCCGACGTACTGCTGACCCACGCGGAAACCGCCTCGTCGCAGCGGCGTCATGGCCATCAGCTCGGGGCTGATCTCGGCCAGCGCCTTGGTGTCGGTGATGACCGCCCAGACCGCCGCGGCGGGGGCGTCGATGGTGATCTCGGCGCGGAGCTCGCGGTCGCTGGTCATGGTGCCTCCAAAAGTGGGCCTCGATGGTGGCCGAACGCTATCGCTTTCCTAGGATGTACGCCGTGGCCCGAGTCGTTGTGAGCGTCATGCCCAAGCCGGAGATCCTGGACCCGCAGGGGAAGGCCGTCCTCGGCGCCCTCCCGCGACTGGGCTTCGACGGCGTCACCGATGTCCGCCAGGGCAAGCGGTTCGAGCTGGAGGTCGCGGAGGTCACCGACGCGGTGCTCGCCGCGGTCGAGAAGCTCGCCGAGACCTTCCTGGCCAACACGGTCATCGAGAACTTCTCCGTGAGCGTCGAGCAGTGAGGATCGGCGTCGTCACCTTCCCGGGCACGCTCGACGACGTCGACGCGCAGCGCGCGGTCCGGATCGGCGGCAACGAGGCGGTCGCGCTCTGGCACGGCGACCACGACCTCAAGGGCGTCGACGCGGTCATCCTCCCGGGTGGCTTCTCGTACGGCGACTACCTCCGCTGCGGTGCCATCTCCCGGTTCGCGCCGGTCATGACCGAGGTCATCTCGGCTGCCCAGAGCGGCATGCCCGTCCTCGGCATCTGCAACGGCTTCCAGATCCTCTGCGAGTCGCACCTGCTGCCCGGCGCGCTGATCCGCAACGACCACCGCAAGTTCGTCTGCCGCGACCAGCTGCTCCGGGTCGAGAACAACGAGACCGCCTGGACCTCGGCGTACGCCAAGGGCCAGGAGATCCGCATCGTCCTCAAGAACGGCGAGGGCGGCTTCGTCGCCGACGCCGAGACCCTCGCGCGCCTCGAGGGCGAGGGCCAGGTCGTCGCCCGCTACCTCGAGATGAACCCGAACGGCTCGCTCGACGACATCGCCGGCATCACCAACGACCGCGGCAACGTGGTCGGCCTGATGCCGCACCCCGAGCACGCGGTCGAGGAGCTCACCGGCTCCGGCACCGACGGGCTCGGCTTCTTCACCTCGCTGGTCGAGAAGGCGTTCGCCTGACGTACGTCGCACCTGGCGTTCTGGTCGGGAATTCCGTGGAATTCGAGCCAGAACGCCAGGTGCGACGGGTTTTCAGGCGGCCAGCGCGGGCCGCCGGGCCAGCAGGGTCAGCGCCGCGAGGAACGCCAGCCCGCCGATGATCGCGGCCGCGCCGAACCCGTAGCGGGCACCCACCAGGAAGCTGCTGGCCACCTGGTGCGCGGCGTACGTCGAGGCCACGACCGCCAGGCCGACCGACCCGCCCAGCTGCTGCATGGTCTGCAGCAGGCCCGAGGCGGCCCCGGCGTGCTCGGGCTCGACGCCCAGCAGGACCAGCGAGGTGATCGGCATGAAGGTGATGCCGGCCGACAGGCCGAGCAGGAGGATCGACGGGAACGCTCCGCCCCAGTAGCCCGCGCCGTCGGGCAGGAACGCCAGGCGGGTGAAGGCGATCGTGATGCCGAGCGTGCCGAACACGATCCACGGGACCTGGCCGAAGCGCGCCACCAGCCGGGGCGTGACCCGGGACAGCCCGAAGATCGACAGCGGCATCGGCAGGAACGCGAGGCCGGTGCGCAGCGGGCTGTAGCCCAGGCCGTCCTCGAGCAGCTGCACCATGACGAAGAACATCGCCAGCATCGCGCCGTACATGCAGGCCATGGCGACGAGTCCTGCCACGCGCCGACGGTTGCGCAGCAGACCCGGACGCAGCAGCGGGTGCGCGACCCGGGTCTCCGTCACGGCGAGCACCACGAAGAGCACCGCGCCGAGCACGAGTCCGCCGATGGTGCGGGGCGAGCCCCAGCCGTGCTCCGGAGCGCCGATCAGCGCCCAGACCACCGACACGGCCGCGCCGGTCGACGCGATCGCGCCGATGACATCGAACCGGCCGTGCCGGCGGTCGGTCTCGCCGACGTACCGTCCGACGAGGCTGAGCACCACGATGCCGATCGGCACGTTGATGAACAGCGTCCAGCGCCAGGACACCGAGTCGGTGAGCAGCCCGCCGAGGATCAGCCCGAGGGCGCCACCGCCGGACGAGACGGCCGTGAAGGCGGCCAGCGCGCGGTTGCGCGCGGACTCGTTCGGGGCGCTGGTGGTGAGGAGCGCGAGGACCGACGGGGCGGCCAGGGCCGCGCCGACGCCCTGCAGGCCGCGGGCCACGACCAGGACGGTCGCGGTCGGGGCGAGGCCGCCGACGGCCGAGGCGATCGTGAAGGTCGCGAGGCCGAGGCGGAACAGCCGTCGGCGACCGAAGACGTCACCGAGCCTGCCGCCGAGCAGGAGCAGCCCGCCGAAGGCCAGCGTGTAGCCGCTGAGCACCCACGACAGCCCGGCCGGGCTGAAGTCGAGGTCCGTGGCGATGTGGGGGAGGGCGACGTTCACGACCGTCGCGTCGAGCACCAGCATCAGCTGGGCGAGGAGGACGAGGAAGATGCCCAGCCCGAGGCCCCGCGAGGCCGTGCTGGGTGAGTCCGCGGCGGGTGCCGCGGGTGAGCGCCGATCGGCGCTGAGGGTGGCAGACATGCGGGTAGCCGTCTCTTTCCTGGCCGGGTGGGCCGTCGTACAGTGGGTGGAGAGTCACTCCGGTTAACCGGATCCGATGAAGTGGAGGTAATCTCCGGTTCAACAGGAACGATACGGAGAGTCTCTCCGTTTGGCAAGTGGTTTTCCCGGATCAGGAGGTACGACGGTGCGCGCCGATGCCCAGCGCAACTACGACCGGATCGTCGAGACCGCGCGCGAGGTCTTCAAGGAGAAGGGGTACGACGCCCCGCTCGACGAGATCGCGAAGCGGGCCGGCGTCGGTCCCGGCACTCTCTACCGTCACTTCCCGTCGCGCGACGCCCTCATCGACGCGATGATGCAGGCGTGGGTCGAGAAGGTCGGCGACGCCACCGACAAGGCGATCGCCCACGAGGGCTCGCCGCGTGACGTGCTGCTCCGCTGGTTCGAGACCTATGTCGAGCTGATCTCCGCGCACAAGGGCGGCCCGGCGAAGCTCACCTCCGCGATCGGCAACGACGACTCGCCGATCCGCACCAAGTGCCAGGCGCTCGTCCGCTCCAACCGGCGGGTGCTCGAGCACCTCGCCGCGGCCGGCGCGCTGCGCCCGGACGTCGACGAGGTGCAGCTCGCCCGGCTCGTGGGAGGCGTGGCGACGGTGGCCGATCAGTCCGAGCTGCCCACCGCCGCCATCCGCCCCCTCCTCGAGGTGCTCGCGGACGGGGTCCTCAGCCCTACGACTGCCCCTTGATCAGCAGGGCCCAGGCCGGCGCGGTGAGGATCCCGGTCGGCTTGAGGCCTCGGTCGGACTGGTAGGTCTTCACGGTCGCCTGGGTGCCCGGGTCGTAGATGCCGGTGACCGGCAGCTGCCGCAGCGGGTACGCCGCGTCGAGGGTCCGCTGCAGCCGTCGTACGTCGAGACCGGCCGAGCCGACCTTCAGCGTGGGGGTCTTTCCCGCCGCGAGGAACGCGACCCACACCCGCCGGGTCAGCCGGCCGTGGTCGGCCGTGCCGAAGCCGTGGTCGGTCTTCCAGTGGTGCAGCGCGGCGATCGTGGCCGTCGTGTAGCGCCCGTCGACGTTCCCGCTGTAGTACTTCCGCGCCCGCAGCATGCACTGCAGCACCTTGACCTGGGCGGGGTGCTGCGCGGTGGCGCTGGCCGGGTCCAGCGTCGGCCAGCTGGTGAGGTCGAGGCTGATCCCGCCGCACGGTCGCTGCACCGGCGCGTAGGCGCCGCGGCCCAGGTCGACGAAGTCGCGGTCGATGTTGATCCGCACGCCGCCCCAGGACTCGTCGTGGCCGCCCTGGTACTGCTTCACCCGGCGGTGCGGGTTCCACCCCGCGTCCGAGATGTACGTCGTCGAGGTGTTCGCCCGACCGTCCCACCGGGCGAGCCAGATCGCGTCCGGCAACGTGTATGCCGACGGGCGGTCGGTCCGCACCTGGTCCAGCATGGCAATGCCCGACCCGGCGCTGGAGTAGACGCCTGACACGTAGCCCAGTCGGTGGAGCGCATCGGTGTAGGCGCTGAGGAACGACAGCGCCGACTCGCGGCAGGCGGTGCGGCTGGTGTCGAAGGACTCCAGGTCGTACCAGAGCGTGCTGCCGCGGGTGATGCCGAGCGCGGACGCGGCGGCGGCGGTCTTGGCCGCCTCGTCCCGGGCCTGGTTGCGCGCCTGGCCGTAGCGGCCCTCGGCGCCCGGGTTGGGCGAGATGGTCGGGTCGATCGAGGGGGAGTAGCGCGGGTAGCGCGGGTTGCACGACGCTTGCGGGCCGAGCGTGATCGGGAGCAGCTTCCAACCGGCTGCCAGCTGGGTGCTGACCCACGACGGGGTCAGGTTCGGCTGGCTGCGGCAGGCCCGGGAGTTGCCGGAGATGTAGATGCCGACCGCGAGGAACGGCGAGCTCTGCATCCACGCGTTCATCGCGGTCTGCGAGGGAGCCGAGCACTGGTCGAAGCCGTAGCCACGGAAGTCGCCGGGCGTCACCGGGTTGGTCGTGGTGGCGCTCAACCGGAGCGGTGCGGGGTCGCTGCGCTGGGTCACGAGCAGGGCCGTGAGGGCGAGCAGGGCGGTCAGGGTCGTCAGGCTCGCACGGAGGACCGTTGAGCGTCGGGCCAGCATGGAAGGCTCCAGTACGTCGGGGAAGCGGCTCGTCACGATAACCACAACTTTCACATCAGTAACAGGCATCGCGGCGAACTACATCGTTGTAGTTCGGATCGGACGCGAGATCCTGCGCCGATCCACCGTGGTGACAGGAGATTCGGCTGAGGCTCGCATGACCTGAGATTCACGAGGGTCTCGGCTGGTTAGAGTCCCCTCCGTGAGCCAGACCATCGCGCCGGCCGCGGTCGCCGCAGCACTCCTCCGTGCTGGGGCGGCCGTGCTGTGGCTGGTGGCGATCGCTGTGCCCTGGACCTCGCACGGGCTGCTCTCGCACTCCTCGCTGCTGGACGCGGCCGGCCTGATCCGGGACGGCGTGGTGCCGTCGGTGCCCGCGTCGGCGGCGTGGCTGACGATGATCCCCGCGTTGTGCGGGGCTCTCGTGCTGGCGTTGGCCTGGTGGCCGTCGTGGTGGGTCCGGGTCCCGCGGATGGTCGTGGGGCTCGTCGCCACGGTCGTCATCTGCGTGCTGCTCGCGAAGCTGTCCGCCTGGCCGGACCGGCTCGGCGCGGCCGCGTGGCTGTCGCTGGTGGGGATCGTGTGTGGAGCGTCCGGGGAGGTCCTGGACGTGGTGAGGGTGTGGGTCGTTCGCGTCGGGGGACGCGCTGACATCGGGGAGAGAGTTCATGGTCCAGTGCAATAATTGCGATGCTCAGCAGGGCGACGCGTCCGATCGGTTCTGCCGCACCTGCGGGACGCCGTACGCCGCCGCGCCGCCGCCTCCGCCGGCCCCGCCGACCATGGCCCCGCCGATGATGCCGCCGCCGATGGCGCCGCCGACCGCACCCTTCGGTGCGCCGGTCCCGCCCGCGCCCACGAACCGCCGCCGCCTCGTGCTGCTCGGGGTCGCGGCCTCGATCGTCCTCGCGCTCATCGCCGGCGGTCTCGTCGTCTGGTCGGTGCTGCGCTCCTCGGGCGGCGCGTCCTCGCCGGACGAGGCCGTCACCAAGGCCGTCGCCGCGATCGCGTCGCAGGACTCGGTGGCGCTTCTCGACGTGGTCGCCCCGGCCGAGGTCGACGGCATCACCGGCCTCGCCCAGAAGCTCCGCACCAAGCTGCGCGAGGTGGACGTCAGCAACGGCAACGGCATCACCGACGCGATCAGCGTCAAGGTGAGCGACGTGCAGGTGAAGACCGACATCTACAACGGCGGCTTCGCCCGGGTGACGGTCGCCGGCGGCAGCTACACGGCCAGCTGGGACCCCTCCAAGCTCGCGTCGAAGCTCGCCTCGCTGGGTGAGCTCGTCCCGGCCGAGACCCGCACCGGCAGCCTCACCGAGCTCGCCGACCAGGCCGACGTCGACCCGACCGTGGTGACCGAGAAGGTCGACGGCCGCTGGTACGTCACCCTGATCGGCACCGGCCTCTACCAGGCCTACTCCCACGTGTACGCCGGATCCGGCGACCCCGCCGACTCGCTGGACTGGAAGGCCGCCGACCACCCGCCGGCCGCGATCGTCTCGAGCACCCCGGAGGGCACCTTCGGCAAGCTCGCCGACGCGATCAACGGCCGCGACATCTCCACCCTGCTGGCGAACTTCGACCCCGCGCTGGTCCGGCCGATGCTGCCCTACGTCTCGTGGATGCAGGACGCCCTGGACCGGCACGCGGACGGCACGCGGATCGAGGTCGACGGCGTCCAGGTGCAGGCCGAAGACATCGGCGGGGGGAAGGTGCGCGCCGCGATCCAGCACGCCGTGTTCTCCGGCTCGGCGACCTCGGACAACGGCGACCCCGAGTCGTTCAAGGCCACCATCAGCGCCGGCGGGTGCGTCGACGGGACCTCCACGGATGCCTACGGCTACACCTCCACCCAGCAGGGCTGCATGAGCGACGTCCCCGCCTTCGGCCTGCTCGGCTTCCACGACATCACGGTGGTGCTCGACAAGGTCGACGGCGGCTACCGGCTCGACCCGATCGGCACGGTGGTGGACTACGGCAACACCCTGCTCGACCACCTGGACAAGGACGTGGTGGACCAGCTCACCAACGGCGCCCTGGACTCCTAGTCCGAGGCTGCTCACCGTTTCGAGGGCCACGCCCCTGCACCGATAGGATCGGGGCGTGGCCGAGACGTCCGTAGACACCGCCCGACCCACCCTCGACACCGTCGCCGTCGCGGCCGGTGACCCCGACCGGGAGCAGCCCTGGGCCGAGCTCGGTCTCAAGGCGGACGAGTACGCGCGGATCAAGGAGATCCTCGGCCGCCGCCCCACCAGCTCCGAGCTGGCGATGTACTCGGTGATGTGGTCGGAGCACTGCTCCTACAAGAGCTCGAAGGTCCACCTCAAGCAGTTCTCCGAGATCCCCCAGGAGACGGTCCGCGGCCCGATGCTGGCCGGCATCGGCGAGAACGCGGGCGTCATCGACATCGGCCAGGGCTACGCCGTCAGCTTCAAGGTCGAGAGCCACAACCACCCGTCGTACGTCGAGCCCTACCAGGGCGCGGCCACCGGTGTCGGCGGCATCGTCCGCGACATCATCGCGATGGGTGCGCGGCCCATCGCCGTGGTCGACCCGCTGCGCTTCGGCCCGCTCGACGCCGACGACACCCACCGCGTGCTGCCCGGGATCGTCGCGGGCGTCGGCGGCTACGGCAACTGCCTGGGCCTGCCGAACGTCGGCGGCGAGGCGGTCTTCGACGCGACGTACCTGGGCAACCCGCTCGTCAACGCCGGCTGCATCGGCGTGCTGCGCCACGAGGACCTCCACCTCGCCAACGCGACCGGCAAGGGCAACCTCGTCGTCCTGTACGGCGCCCGCACGGGCGGCGACGGCATCGGCGGTGTCTCCGTGCTGGCCTCGGAGACCTTCGACGCCGACGGCCCCGCCAAGCGGCCCAGCGTCCAGGTCGGCGACCCGTTCATGGAGAAGCTGCTCATCGAGTGCACCCTCGAGCTCTTCGCGGCCAAGGTCGTCAACGGCATCCAGGACCTCGGCGGTGCCGGCCTGTCCTGCGCCACCACGGAGCTGGCCTCGGCCGGCGACGGCGGCATGCGCTGTGAGCTCGACCTGGTCCCGCTGCGCGACTCCACGCTCTCGCCGGAGGAGATCCTGATGAGCGAGAGCCAGGAGCGGATGATGGCGGTCGTCGAGCCCGCCCACCTCGACCGGTTCATGGAGATCTGCGCGAAGTGGGATGTCGAGGCCGTCGCGATCGGCGAGGTCACCGACACCGGTCGCCTGGAGATCACCTGGCACGGCGAGACCGTCGTCGACGTGCCCCCGGGCACCGTCGCCCACGACGGTCCCGTCTACCAGCGCCCGTTCGCCCGCCCCGACTGGCAGGACGCCCTGCAGGCCGACGCCGCTGAGCGCCTCCCGCGGCCCACCACGGGCGACGAGCTCCGCGCCACCCTGCTGCAGCTCGTCGCGAGCCCGAACCTGTGCGACAAGTCCTGGATCACCGACCAGTACGACCGCTACGTCCAGGGCAACACCGTCCTGGCCCAGCCGTCCGACAGCGGCATGGTACGGATCGACGAGGAGACCCACCTCGGCGTCTCCATCGCCACCGACTGCAACGGTCGCTTCGCCAAGCTGGACCCGTACGCCGGCGCGCAGCTCGCGCTCGTCGAGGCCTACCGCAACGTGGCGACCGGCGGCGCGACCCCGCTCGCGGTCTCCGACTGCCTCAACTTCGGCTCGCCCGAGGACCCCGCGGTCATGTGGCAGTTCGCCGAGGCCTGCCGCGGTCTCAAGGACGCCTGCCTGGAGCTCGGGGTCCCGGTTACCGGCGGCAACGTCAGCCTCTACAACCAGACCGGCGAGACGGCGATCCTGCCGACCCCGGTGGTGGCTGTGCTCGGCGTGATCGACGACGTGCGCCGGCGTACCCCCTCGGCGTTCCAGGCCGCGGACGAGGTCGTCGTCCAGCTCGGCAGCACCCACGAGGAACTGTCCGGCTCGGAATGGGCGCACGTCGTGCACGGGCACCTCGGCGGCCGCCCGCCGGCGGTCAACCTTCCCGCCGAACAGAACCTCGCCGCGCTGCTGCGCGACCTGGTCGGCACCGCCACCAGCGCGCACGACCTGTCCGACGGCGGCCTCGCCCAGGCGCTCGCCGAGGCGGCCATGGTCGGCGGCATCGGCGCGACGATCGAGCTGGAGGGCGACGCCTTCCTCGGTCTGTTCGCCGAGTCGGCTGCCCGCGCGATCGTCACGGTCCCGGCCGACGCGGTCGAGTCGCTGATGGCCTCCGCGTCCCACCACGGCGTCCCCGCCGTGGTCATCGGCCGGACCGGTGGCGACGCGCTGGAGGTCGCGGGTCAGTTCAGCGTGCCGCTCGCCGAGCTGCGCGACGCCTGGACCGCGACGCTCCCGGCCGCACTCGGCTGACCGGAAACTCGTCTAGGCTCACCGCACCATCACCGCTTCTCTCGGGGGAACCATGTCGTACAAGTCCGTCCTTCGCGCCCTGGCGCTGCTCGTCGTCGTCCTGTGCCTCCCGGCGGCGCCGGCTCACGCCGTCACCTGGACCCAGGTCGACCGTGCCTGCAAGAACCTCGACGCCGGCCAGATCTGCGCGACCGTGTGGACGGACGGCTCCGGCAACTACCGCGCCCGCTCCTCGGCCACGCCGGCGGCCGGCCAGTGGCTCCAGCCGACGATGGCGGCGACGTACAACGTCAACATGGGCAGCGGCGAGTACTTCTGCGACCCCAACCAGACCTGCGCCCGGCAGACCAGCGCGTGGACCTCGACGTACTCGACCTGGAGCGGTCGGATGTGGACCTACTCCGGCAGCTTCAACCTCCCCGGCGGCGGGACCGCCGAGGTGGCGGCCGGGGCCGCGTCCTGGGAGGACAACGGCACCACGTGCACCACGGTGACCAGCGGCCGCGCGTGCGTGACCCTCCGCCTGCGTACCAACCGCGCGGCCGTCGACATCCGGTCGGTGCTCACGCTGACGCCCGCTTCCGGCCGGCGGATGACCCCCACCCAGGTGCGTGCGAGCCTGACGTCCGGCAGCACCACCTGGACGAACGGAACCGCGCTGTCGGGCGCGCGCACCACCACCTACACCGCGTCAGTGACCAAGCTCGGTGCGACCCCGCGGTCGTCGTGGAGCGCCACCGCGTACGGGAGCTGGACCGACACGGCCGGTGCCCACACCGTGCGCAAGACGCTCTGACGCCGTCCTGAGCGGGCTCAGCCGCGGATCGGGATCTCCAGCGTCCCGACGTCGGTGGTGTGCTTGCGACCGGAGTAGCCGCCCCAGCCGTTGCCGAGGACGAGCTGGTAGCGCTGCTGCAGCGTCAGCGTGGCGGACGCGGTCTTCGCGTCGAAGATCAGCACCGCGTGGGAGTTGCACGCTCCGGTCTGGGACACCGGGCAGGCATCGGTGTCGTCCGCGGCCCTGACGACCTCGGTGGGCCTGCGCTTGCCCAGCCGGTACGTCGTGGCCACGCCCTGCGGGTAGTAGATGCCCCCCGAGAACAGGGTCGTCCCCGCCCGCGTGTACGTCGACAGCCTGGTCCGGACGTCGATCACGAGCCACTCGTGGCCGGGGCGCGCCCAGCGGCCTCCGGCGTACGGGAGCAGGAGCGGTGCCTTGAACGAACAGGAGCCCGCGGACACCGCGGTCTCCTTCCACGATGGCGGCGAGGGGCAGTCGGTGTCCTTCGCGGTGCGGTAGGACAGGTGGTACAGCCCGCGCGCCCGGCCGACGTGCCGCTTCCCGGTGGCCAGGTCGACGGTCTGCGTGACGCCGTCGAAGGTGAGGGCGAGCTGAGGGTGGTCGGTGGCCGAGTCGACCAGGACGTAGAACGACTCCGCGCCCTGCGCCGGGTCCGGCGAGGGGAGCCGGTAGGAGCCGCTCCCGACGCGCACGTCGACGGTCGGCAGGGCGGTGGTCGCGACGTAGCGGGAGTAGACCCGGGTGGTCCGCTGCTCGTAGCTCCAGGTCACCGGCAGGTAGGTCAGGCCGGCCGGAGCGGTCTGCGCGGTGAGCTCGTGGGTGTCGGCGGAGGTGAGCTGGGTGACCTCCTTGCCGGTGCGGATCCGCAGCGTCCCGATCGGCGTGGCGAGGGTCGACAGCTTCCCGTTCGCGAACTGCTTGGCCTCCCGCGCGGGTACGACGTCGCCGGCGTGGACCTGCGTGCCGCTCGACCCGCACGCGGCGAGGGCGGGGAGCACGCAGGCGAGGGCGGCCAGGACGGCTGCTCGGCGAAGTCGCATGGAGGACATTGTGGCCGACCGGTGTCTCCGGCGCGTGGCACCATCACCTCCGATGCCTGCTCGACTCCGACCCGCCGACCCTGCGGACCTCGCCGACGCCCTCGCCCGCTGGCGCTCCGGCACCGCCGACCGCGCCGACCTGCGCCTGCTCACCAAGCACTTCCTGGCCGTCCTCGAGGAGCGTGCGCCCGGACGGTCCGTGGAGGTACGGGTGCCGCCGTACGCCGCCGTCCAGGTCGTCGAGGGTGTCCGTCACACCCGCGGCACCCCACCGGCCGTGATCGAGACCGACGCCGCGACGTGGATCGCGCTGGCGGTGGGGGAGCTGGGCTGGGCGGAGGCCCTCGACGGTGCGCGGGTGACCGCGAGCGGTGAGCGCACCGACCTGTCGGCGTACCTCCCGCTGACTCCGCATATGTTGGCTCCATGACCACCGATCCCGCTGCCCTGCGTGCCCGGCTCGCCGAGCTCCTCCCCGGTCTCCGCCGCGACCTGGAGGACCTCGTCCGCATCCAGAGCGTGAGTGCCGACCCGGACCGCCTCGACCAGGTCGAGCGCAGCGCGGAGAAGACGCTGGAGCTGTTCCGCGGAGAGGGCTTCGACGCCGAGATCGTGCGGGCGTACGACGGTGCCCCGCCGGCCGTCGTGGGGGAGAAGAAGGGCCCCGAGGGTGCTCCGGTGGTGCTGCTCTACGCCCACCACGACGTGCAGCCCGAGAACGACCCGGCGGACTGGGACTCCCCGCCGTGGGAGCCCACCGAGCGGGCCGACGCCCACGGCGACCTGCGGCTCTACGGTCGCGGAGCCGCCGACGACAAAGCCGGCATCGTCACCCACCTGGCCGCCGCGCGGCTGTTCGGCGACGAGCTGCCGGTGACGCTGCGGCTGTTCATCGAGGGTGAGGAGGAGGTCGCGTCCGCGACCCTGCCGGCGCTGCTGCACAAGTTCCAGGACCGGCTCGCGGCCGACGTCATCGTCATCGCCGACTCCGGCAACTGGGACATCGGCGTCCCCGCCCTGACCACGTCGCTGCGCGGGCTCATCCGCGTCGACGTCGAGGTCCGCACCCTCACCCACGCCGTCCACTCCGGCATGTGGGGCGGGCTGGCTCCCGACGCGATCATGGCGATGACCCGCCTGCTCAACTCGCTGTGGGACGAGAACGGCTCGCCGGCGATCGAGGGCCTGGTCAGCGGCCCCGCGGCCGACGTCGACTACCCGGAGGAGCGACTGCGCGCCGAGTCCGGCGCGGTCCCCGGCCTGGAGTGGGTCGGCACCGGATCCACGGTGGAGCGGATGTGGACCCAGCCCGCGATCACCGTCACCGGCTTCGACGCCCCCAAGGTGGCCGGCGCGTCCAACACCCTGGTGCCGATGGCCCGCGCCCGGGTGACCGTCCGGATCGCCCCCGGCGACACCGGCGAGAACGCCGTGGCCCGCCTGCAGGCCCACCTCGAGAAGCACCTGCCGTGGGGTGCTCAGCTCTCGACCACGGTCGTCGACACCGGCGAGCCGATCGCGATCCCGGCCGACGGGCCGGCGTACGACGCCGCGCGGAGCGCCTTCGCCGAGGCCTGGGACGGCACCGCGCCCGTCGACATGGGCGTGGGCGGCTCGATCCCGTTCATCGCCGAGTTCCTCGAGACCTTCCCGCAGGCCTCCGTGCTGGTCACCGGCGTCGAGGACCCCGACACCCGCGCCCACGGCCCCAACGAGGGCCTGCACCTCGCCGAGTGGGAGCGGGTCCTCCTCGCCGAGGCCCTGATGCTTCGCAACCTCGCGGGCGGCGACTGATCTCGGACGTCATGCGGACGGAGCGTTGCGGGGCTCCGTCCGTATGACGTCCCGGCGAATCGGGCATCCGAGCGACCGCCGGTAGGCTGCTCACCGTGTGCGGAGTGTTCGGAGTGTGGGCACCGGGTGAGGACGTCGCCAAGCTGACCTACTTCGGGCTGTACGCGCTGCAGCACCGCGGGCAGGAGTCGGCGGGCATCTCGGTCAGCAACGGCCGCCAGATCCTGGTCTTCAAGGACATGGGCCTGGTCTCGCAGGTGTTCGACGAGAACACCCTGGAGGCGATCGAGGGCCACATCGCCGTCGGTCACTGCCGCTACTCGACCACCGGTGCCAGCACCTGGAACAACGCGCAGCCCACGTTCCGCCCGACCGCCGACGGCTCGATCGCCCTGGGCCACAACGGCAACCTGGTCAACACCTCCGAGCTCGCGCAGATGGTCCTCGACCTGCCCAGCGAGTCCGGCGAGCTGGACATCCACGCGCTCAACCTCGAGGCGTCGACGAACGACACCAGCCTGGTCACCGCGCTGCTGGCGCACCACCCCGACCAGTCGCTCGAGGCGCGCGCGATGGAGCTGCTGCCCCAGGTCAAGGGCGCGTTCTGCTTCGTGTTCATGAACGAGGGCACGCTGTACGCCGCCCGCGACCCCGAGGGCATCCGTCCGCTCGTCCTGGGCCGGCTGGAGCGGGGTTGGGTCGTCGCCTCGGAGAGCGCGGCGCTGGCGACGGTCGGTGCGTCCGTCGTACGCGAGGTCGAGCCGGGCGAGCTCATCGTCATCGACGAGGCCGGCCTGCGCTCGCACAAGTTCGCCGAGCCGGTCCGCAAGGGCTGCGTGTTCGAGTACGTCTACCTCGCCCGTCCCGACGCCACCATCGCCGGCCGCAGCGTCCACGAGGCGCGCGTCGCGATGGGCGCCCAGCTCGCGCGCGAGTTCCCGGTCGACGCCGACGTGGTCATCCCCGTCCCGGAGTCGGGCATCCCCGCCGCCACCGGGTACGCCGCCGAGTCCGGCATCCCCTACGCCCAGGGCTTCGTGAAGAACGCGTACGTCGGCCGCACCTTCATCCAGCCCAGCCAGACGCTGCGCCAGCTCGGCATCCGGCTCAAGCTCAACGCGCTCGAGCACGTCATCCGCGGCAAGCGGGTCGTCGTCGTCGACGACTCGATCGTGCGCGGCAACACGCAGCGCGCCCAGATCCGGATGCTCCGCGAGGCGGGCGCCGCCGAGGTCCACGTGCGCATCTCCAGCCCGCCGGTGAAGTGGCCGTGCTTCTACGGCATCGACTTCGCCACCCGGGCCGAGCTGATCGCGAACGGTCTCGACGCCGACGAGATCGCCGCCAGCATCGGCGCCGACAGCCTCGGCTACATCTCCCTCGACGGCATGGTCGACGCCACCGGCCAGCCCAAGTCGTCGCTGTGCACCGCCTGCTTCACCGGCGACTACCCGATCCCGCTGCCGGACGAGTCGCTGCTCGGCAAGCACCTGCTCGAGGCCAGCCTGACGTCGCAGACGCACGGCGAGGCGCTGCCCGTCTTCAACAACCCCTGATCCATCAGTTCCGAGGAGTGACCAGTGGCTGACAACGCCTACGCCGTGGCCGGTGTCGACATCGAGGCCGCTGACCGTGCCGTCGACCTGATGAAGGAGTGGGTCGAGAAGGCCCGCCGGCCCGAGATGCTGGGGGGACTGGGCGGCTTCGCGGGGCTGTTCGACGCGTCGGCGCTCACGGCGTACAAGCGTCCCCTGCTGGCGACCTCCACCGACGGCGTCGGCACCAAGGTCGACATCGCGCGCAAGATGGACAAGCACGACACGATCGGCTTCGACCTGGTCGGCATGGTCGTCGACGACCTCGTCGTGTGCGGCGCCGAGCCGCTGTTCATGACCGACTACATCGCCACCGGCAAGGTCGTCCCCGAGCGGATCGCGGCCATCGTCAAGGGCATCGCCGAGGCGTGCGTCGAGGCCGGCTGCGCGCTGGTCGGTGGCGAGACCGCCGAGCACCCGGGCCTCCTCGCCCCTGACGAGTACGACGTCGCCGGCGCCACCACCGGCGTCGTCGAGGCCGACGCGCTGCTCGGTGCCGACCGCGTCCGCGCGGGCGACGTCGTCATCGCCATGGCCGCCAGCGGGCTGCACTCCAACGGCTACTCGCTGGCCCGCCACGTCTTCTTCGCGCACGCCGGCTGGGAGCTCGACCGGCAGGTCGAGGAGCTCGGCCACACCCTGGGCGAGGAGCTGCTCGTCCCGACCCGGCTCTACACCAAGCCCTGCCTGGCGATCGCCCGCGAGACCGCGACGCACGCCATGGCACACGTCACCGGCGGCGGTCTCGCCAACAACCTCGCGCGCGTCATGCCCGAGGGCCTCAAGGCCACCCTGGACCGCGGCACCTGGACGCCCGCGCCCGTCTTCGACCTGGTCCGCAAGGTCGGCGAGGTCTCCCAGCCCGACCTCGAGGCGACCCTCAACTGCGGCGTCGGGATGGTGGCCCTCACCGCCCCGGACTCCGTCGACGCGGCCATCGCGCTCCTCGCCGACTTCGGCGTCGACGCCTGGGTCGCGGGCGAGGTCTCGGCCGACGCGGGTGCCCCCGGGAGCGTCGAGCTGGTGGGTCAGCACCCCGGCTGGTGAGTTTCTGAGCACACCCGCGTCCATTCCGGCCCCCTGACGTGCGGGAACAGCCACCGAGCAGGTAGCGTTGACCCCACGAGACTCTGATGAGAAGTCCGGGGCCCTGGAAGGGCAACCGGCCAAGTGTGCGAGGGGGCTGGACCTTATGGGCCGCGGCCGAGCGAAAGCCAAGCAGACGAAGGTCGCTCGCGACCTGAAGTACCGGACTCACGACACCGATCTCGGTGCTCTGGCCCGCGAGCTCCACGGGGAGGTCTCCTCGGACGTCGACGACGTCCAGGAGGACGAGCCCGACCGCTGGTCGGACTACCGCAGCTAACTGGCGCGAGCGCGTCGCCGCTGATCGGCGCCTTGCCTCACCTGGCTGCCTCGGCTCCTCCGGTCGCTGGCGCTCCCTCCGTCGCCTCGCCATCCAGGCTCGGCAACCGGCGCCGGCGGCGCCGCGCTGCGGCGCGCGCAGTTGGCTCGGCGACGTGGCCGGGTTTCCGTGGCGGCAAGCCTTGAGCGCCTCGGGTCGGCCAGTTGGCCGTCCGTGCGTGTCGGGAGGGTTTCCGGTAGGTCACCTACCTGACCGGATGTCTTCATGTTTATGCAGTGCAGATAAGTGAATCTTTCGCGTGGTGACGCGGAGTGCCAGATTCCGACTGGTCGCCGCACCGGGCGGCCCGTCACGGTGGGCCCTCCGGGCCCCGAAAGGTTGATTCATGGCACGACTCGAGAGTGTCCGGCGTACCGCGCTGGCCACCGGCTTGGGAACGCTGGCAGCCATCGCTGCCACCGGCATCCTGGCAACCTCCCCGGCGCAGGCAGCAGGGCCATCCGACCCCTACTCGCCCGCCTACGGGCATGCGTACCGCCACGGCGCGGTGCCCACGACCGAGACCAACGCGAAGATGAAGGCCTGGCAGCACGCCAACCCGGCGGCTACCGGCTCCAAGACGCTGTCGTACGGCGGCGGCGTCGACGGCATCGGCGTCCAGAGCGGCCACTCGAAGGTCTACCTCGTCTTCTACGGCAACCAGTGGGGCACGCAGACGACCACCAACGGGATCAGCAGCTTCTCCGGCGACCCTGACCACGCGGCCGAGGCCGTGCAGAACATGTTCAAGGGCATCGGCACCAACAACGAGCTCTGGTCGGCCGACCTGACCCAGTGGTGCGACGGCCCCAACGTGGCCGCGGGTGCGACGAGCTGCCCGTCGAACGCGGCGTTCATCCCGTACCAGTCCGGCGGTGTCCTCTCCGGCGTCTGGTACGACAACGCGGCAGCCTCGCCGACGAGCGCGACCGGCCACCAGCTGGCCCAGGAGGCCGTCACCGCGGCCGGGCACTTCGGCAACACGACCGCCGCGTCCAACCGTGACGCCTACTACGTGATCCTGTCGCCGCACGGCACCAACCCGGACAACTACCAGAGCCCGACCCAGGGCTACTGCGCGTGGCACGACTGGAACGGCGACACCACGCTGAGCGGTGGAGCCGCCAGCTCGTCGTACGGCGACATCGCCTTCAGCAACCAGCCCTACAACATGGACATGGGCTCCAGCTGCGGCGTCAACTTCGTCAACAGCGGCTCCGCGGGCACCCTCGACGGCTACACGATGACCCTCGGCCACGAGTGGCACGAGATGATGTCGGACCAGAACCCTGCGGGCGGTTGGACCAACCACACCGGCGGCACGTACGACGGCCAGGAGAACTCCGACGAGTGCGCCTGGATCTCGCCCGGCGCGACCGGGGGCGCCGCGAACATCGCCTTCGCGACCGGCACGTTCGCCGAGCAGGCGTCGTGGTCCAACGACACGAACTCGTGCGCCATCTCGCACGCCATCGTGGGTGGCAGCAGCACCGGCAACACGGTCACCGTGACCAACCCGGGCAGCCAGACCGGCACCGTCGGCACGGCCAAGTCGCTGCAGATGTCGGCCGCGGACTCCGCCTCGGGCCAGACCTTCACCTGGTCGGCCACCGGCCTGCCGGCCGGCCTGTCGATCAACGCCTCGAGCGGCCTGATCAGCGGCACGCCGAGCACCGCGGGCACCTACAACACCTCGGTGACCGCCAAGGACACGACCGGTGCGACGGGTTCCGCCTCGTTCACCTTCACCATCGGTAGCGGCGGCGGCACCGGCTGCACCGGCCAGCTGCTCGGCAACCCGGGCTTCGAGACGGGCACGGCGGCGCCGTGGACCGCCTCGAGCGGGGTCGTCGACAGCTCGACCTCCGAGCGGGCCCACTCCGGCACCTGGAAGGCCTGGGTCGACGGCTACGGCAGCACCCACACCGACTCGGTGTCGCAGACCGTGACCATCCCGGCCGGTTGCACGGCGACCCTGGGCTACTACCTGCACATCGACACGCAGGAGTCGGGGACCACGGCGTACGACAAGCTGACGGTGTCGGTCAACGGCACGACGAAGACGACGTGGAGCAACGCCAACGCCGGGACCGGCTACACGCTGCACACGCTGTCGCTGTCGTCGTACGCCGGCACCACCGTGACGATCAAGTTCACCGGCACCGAGGACTCCTCGCTGGCGACGAGCTTCGTCCTGGACGACACCTCGCTGAACCTCGGCTGAGTCGTCCGGCAACAAGCGAGCCCCAGGTCGGAGATCCGGCCTGGGGCTCGTGCTTGTGGGCAGGGGCGGGGTCGAACCGCCGACCTATCGAGTTTCAGTCGATCGCTCGTACCAACTGAGCTACCTGCCCAAGCAGGGCGAAACCTTACCGGAGGACGCGTGGGCTGCCGAATCGGTACCGCCGAGCCCGGCCCACTATGCTGTCGTGGCCGCTCCCGCGAGCGGCGGGCCCCCTTCGTCTAGCGGCCCAGGACCCCGCCCTTTCACGGCGGTAGCGCCGGTTCGAATCCGGTAGGGGGTACGACGAGGGCCCACCTCGGCGAAAGATCGATGTCACAGATCGGGCGCCTCGTGACAAGTACCAGGAGAGGAGCAGAGCGTTTCTCGGAGCGGGAGACGTAGCTGTGACGATCATCGAATTCCTCCGGGCACGGATCGCTGAGGACCTGTCCGCGGCTCGCCTGTTGGGCGACGGCCGCCACCTCACGCCCTTCGAGCGGCGTCTCCTCCACCAGCCCGAGACGAACCGGCGCATCGTGGACCAGCTGGGCTGGATCTACGACGAGCCGCACAGTTATCTCGAGCGGCCCGACGCCTGGGAGTGCGCCTTCAGCACCCTGCAGGAGCTCGCCGCCCTGTACGCCGAGCACCCGGCCTTCCGCGGGGAGTGGCGTACCTCTGCCGTGTCGAGGCCCTCGTCGTCGGTCGAGTCTCGCTCACCTGACCCGTTCTGGTGAGGCAGGGCGCGAATCCGAGCGCACATTCGGATCACCTGCGAACTACAGCGGCGGGGCTCGATGTGACCATGGTGGCCCGCTGATCCAGGTCACTACGCTCACAGCGACTTGCTCCCGAGCCGACCTCACCGCATCGAGTGGGCCTGACATGACAGGAACGCGACCATGACCAAGCGCACGACCTTTCGTTCATCCATCCTCGGGATCTTGCTCTTGTTCGCCGCCTTCGCCGGTATCGCGCCGGCCCAGGCCGGCACCTTCAGCGGAATGTCCAGCGGGTCGGACTCGTACACGCGGAGCGGTTCGACCACGCTGACCTATCCGAGCGGACATGCTGCCCTGTACGAGACCTTCTGGGCCGCGGCCGGCTCGTTCGGCTCGCGACCCACGTGGGCGTACGCGGTCAAGTTCTACAACGCATCGGGTCAGATCGTGTGGAGCGCGACCAACCAGACCCAGCGGAACTACTACATCGGCAGCAACGTCACGAGGATCGTGATCACCCCGAACCTCGGCTACCAGGGCGTCTACGTCGAGTGGGACCGCTAGGACCCACACGGGCGCGCGCCGGCCTCGGGGGCGGCCATCACCATGACGCGGCCTGGAGCAGGTCACGCCTACCCGGGCTCCTGACACGCCCGAACCCGTGAACTGATCCGTCCGTGGGCTCGTGAAGAGAGAGGCGCCACTCTCCCCACGGAAGGAACTCAACGATGAGAAAGAAGACCGCCGCGATCGTCATCGCGGCGCCGCTCCTGGCTGCCGTACCCGCCATCGCCCTGGCGACCACCGGTACGACCAGCCGGGTCGCGACGTACACGGCCACCCTCAAGCCGGTCAACCACGGAGGCACCGGCACCGTCCGCCTCATCCAACAGGGCACCGAGTTGAAGGTCGACCTCTCCGCTTCCGGCCTCGACGACGGCATCCACATCGCCCACATCCACGGCATCCGCAAGGCCATGTCCGAGTGCCCGTCCCTCGCCCGCGACCTCGACCACAACGGCCTCATCGACATCCTCGAGGGTCTTCCCGACTACGGACCGGTCCTGCGGACGCTGTCCAATGGGCTCAACGACCGCGGCACCTCCCTCAGCTACGTCCGCACGTTCAAGCTGATCGACAGCGGCGATGCCATCGCCTCGCTCGGGCCGCTCAACCAGTACGCCATCGTGGTGCACGGCGTCGACCTCAACGGTGACGGCCTCGCCAACAACCCCGACGTCAACGGTGACGGTCCTGGCCCTGCGGACGACGAGATCACCATGCCGAGCCTGTGTGGGGTGATCGTCCGCAACTGACCGCTTCGTACGTCGCTCGGGGCTTGATCGGGCCCCGGCCCGGTGCCCCCACGATCTCGCCGGGCCGGGAGCCTTCCCGGTGGGTGCCGTCTGCGCTCGATCCCCAGCAGGCCGGGGAATTCGGGTCTACGCTCGGCGCATGGCCGACTGGCTGGCCGAGCACGCGGCGCTCTCGGCGGCGGAGGCCGACCTGCCGCCGGCCGACGTCGAGCGCCTCGCGGTGGCAGCGGCGATGCTCGGCCGCGACGACGAGGTCGTCCGGCTGCGGGAGGAGGCCTTCGAGGCCTACCTGGCCCAGGGCCAGACCGAGGCGGCCGCCGAGTGCGCCTTCTGGTTGATCTTCAACCTGGACAACCGCGGCGAGCACGCGCAGGCCTCGGGCTGGACGGCGCGGGTCGCGCGCCTCGTCCCCGAGGGGTCCTGCCTCCGGGTGGCCTCCTGGCTGGCGCAGCGCCAGGCCGTGCTGGCGATGTTCTCGGGCGAGTGCGCGGCGGCGCTGCCGCTGTTCGAGCAGGGCGCGGAGGTCGCCGCGCGCCGGGGCGACCTGGACGGGCTGGTGCTCGCCGGACTCGGCCGGGGCCGGTGCCTCGCGATGCTGGGGAGGACGAAGGAGTCCGCCGAGGCGTACGACGAGGTCATGGTCCACGTGGTGGCCGGGCGCGTCGACCCTCAGGTGACGGGCCTGGCGTACTGCGCCATCGTCGCGATCTGCATGGAGTGGTTCGACCTGCGGCGGGCCCAGGAGTGGACCCACACCTTCGCCGAGTGGGCTGCCCGTCAGCACGGCATGGTGGCCTACCGCGGAACCTGCCTCGTGCACCGCGCCGAGATCCTGCAGCTGCGGGGCGCGTGGCCGGACGCGCGCGCCGAGGCCCAGAGTGCCTGCGAGGTGTTGGCGGGCGACGGCGCGGGCGCCCAGGGTGTGGGCGAGGCGCACTACCGCGTCGCCGAGCTGGCGCGGTTGCGCGGGATGCTCGATGTCGCCGAGGACGCCTACGCACGGGCGCTCGCGCTGGGCCACGAGGTCCAGCCCGGGCTCGGGCTGCTTCGTCTGGCCCAGGGCAGGGCCGGTGCGGCGGCCGCCGGTCTCGACAGGGCGCTCGCCGAGGACGCCCGGCCCCGCCAGCGCGCGCTGCTGCTCGCGGCGCGGGTCGAGGTGGCGCTCGGCGGGGGTGACCTCGAGACCGCCCAGGAGCGGGCGGCCGAGCTGGCGGGACTCGCCGCCACCCTCGACGCCGACTACCTGACCGGCCTGGCCGAGCACGCGACCGGGGCCCTGCTGCTCGCACGGGGAGATGCGGCCGCAGCGCTGCCGCACCTGCGGCGTGCCTGGACGCGCTGGCAGCAGTGCGAGGCGCCGTACGAGAGCGCGCGTGCGCGGGTCCTCGTGGCGCGGGCGTGCGGCTCCCTCGGCGACGAGGACGCCTGCCGGATGGAGCTGGCGGCGGCGCGGGCGGTGCTCGAGGAGCTCGGCGCGGCGTACGACCTCGCCGGGCTGTGCGACGACGGGGACAGCGCCGACGGCCCGCTCACCCCGCGGGAGCGGGAGGTGCTGCGGCTGATCGCGACGGGGGCCACCAACCGGGCGATCGCGGAGCGGCTCGTCCTCTCCGAGCGCACGGTCGCCCGCCACGTCAGCAACATCTTCACCAAGCTCGGGCTCGCGAGCCGGGCCGCCGCCACGGCGTACGCCTACGAGCACGGCCTCGCCTGAACCGGCGCGTGGGTAGAAATGCCCACGGCCGGCGTCCGCAGGATGGTCATCGTGGCCGACGCGCCGGGAGGTACGCCGCCCCTAGCGTCACTGCCATGGCTACCCACCTTCCCGCACCGGCGATCAGCACCGGACGTCCCACCCACGCGACCAGCATCGACACCGTCGTGATCGGCGCCGGCCAGGCCGGCCTCGCGATGGGCTACCGGCTGCGTCGTACGGGCCGTTCCTTCGTGATCCTCGACGGAGACGAGAGGATCGGCGACTGCTGGCGACGCCGCTACGACTCGCTGCGCCTGTTCAGCCTTCCGCGCTACGCGAGCCTCCCCGGCTGGCGCATCCCCGTGCGTGGCTATGCGACGCGGGACCAGTTCGCCGACTACCTCGAGGCCTACGCGCGTCGCTTCGAGCTGCCCGTGCGGTGTGGCGAGCGCGTCAGCAGCGTCGACCAGGAGGGCGACCGCTTCCGGGTGACCTCGACGACCGGCACGTTCCTGGCGGCCAACGTCGTCGTCGCCACCGGCGCGCACCGACGTGCGACGGTGCCGGCGCTCGCCGACGACCTCGATCCCGCGATCCGCCAGCTCACCTCGACCGACTACCGCAACCCCGGCCAGCTGGCTCCCGGCCCCGTGCTCGTGGTCGGGGCCGGCAACTCCGGCACCGACGTCGCCCTCGACGCGGCGGCAGCGGGTCACGAGGTCCTCCTCGCCGGCCGGCACCCGGGCCAGGTCCCCTTCGACATCGACCGCCGGTCGGGCCGGGCCGTGGTGCCCGTGGTCATGTTCGTGTTCCGGCACGTCCTCACGCTCCGTACGCCGATGGGCCGCCGGCTGAGCGTCGAGAGCGAGGGCCACGGCGTCGGTCTCGTGCGCAACAAGGTCGCCGACCTCGACGCCGCCGGGGTACGCCGGATCGGCCGGATCGAGCGGGTCGTCGACGGTCGACCCGCGGGGGAGGACGGCACCGGCCTCGACGTGGGCACGGTCGTGTGGTGCACGGGCACGGTGGCGGACCACCGCTTCCTGGAGCTGCCGGGGTTCGACGACCGGGGCCGGCCTCTGCACGAGCGCGGGCTCAGCCCGATCCCGGGTCTGGCTTTCCTGGGCCTGCCCTTCCAGTACGCACTCGCCTCGCAGCAGATCCAGGGCGTCGACCGCGACGCGCGGTACCTCGTGAAGCGCCTGCGCCCGGCGGCGCGCGTCGCCGCCTGACGGACGCCGTGCGCACGGCCGCCCTCGTCAGCTGGGCGGTCGAGGGCGCCAGCTCGTGGCGTTACGGCGGGTCCGCGCCGAGCCGGCTGACCGTCACGGCCGCCGCCGTCGCGGCGAAGTCGAGGACCCCGGCTCTGCCCTGGCCTTCGACCCAGTGTCGGGCGCACGCCTCTGCTGAGGCTCGTCCCGATTGGGAGCGGCTGCCCCGGATGGGTTAGAGTTCCCACGCTTCGCCCGTGAGGGAGAAGCGACAACCTGGCCCCGTAGCGCAGTTGGTTAGCGCGCCGCCCTGTCACGGCGGAGGCCGCGGGTTCGAGTCCCGTCGGGGTCGCCAACGAATCCCAGGGTTTGTGCTGGTCGAAGACCACCACAACCCTGGGATTCGGGTTTTTGCTGCGTGCTCGTCACGAACCCTCACGCGCGCGCGGGCCTGCCCGTTTCGTCATCTCGAGGCTCGATCCCGTCTACGCTCCCCGCTATGCGCACCCTGTGACAGCCGCTGCGGCGATGCTCCTCGGGTCGTCCCTCACCGCCTGCGGCAACAACGGTTCCACCACCGACAAGACGCTGGCGAGCCCACCTGCGATCAGCGCGCCGGCCACCGGACCGAGCAGCATCACGCCTGCTCCTCGGCCCGACTTCGGCGCACTCCTCCGCGAGCTCAAGCGCCGATACCCGAAGGCCGGATGGACGCTCGCCCTCGCCACCCAGACCGCCGACAGCATCTGCAACGACCTCGGCACCTACACCTTCGACGAAGTCGTCAAGGACCGAACCGGCGTGCTCGGCGACAAGGCCCAGACCCAGGAGATCGTGATCGCGTCTGTGGTGCACGTCTGCCCGGCGCTCAAGGGCGAGGTCCCCGGGCTGAGCTGAACAAGAGCGACAACGCTCAGGCCGTCAGCTGGGCCGGGGAATCAGGCTCGGGCGGGTCGGGTCGGTGAACATCCCGGCCTCGGACCGGCTGGGGTCGAGTGCGAGGGACGCTGCCATCTCGCCGAACCCCGTGGCCATCTTGAAGCCGGCCCCGCTGAACCCTGTTGCGAGGACGATGCGGCGAGAGCCGGGGGCGAAGCCGAGCAGGGGGACACCGTCGGAGGTGTAGAGGTCGGGGTAGGTGTCGGCGCGGACGACGTAGGGGATGAGCCCCGGCAGGTAGCTGGCGATCGTGCTGCGCACTTCGGTCATCTCGGCGTCGGTCGGCACGCGGAGCAGGTTCGACGGGTCGTCGGCGCGGCGTGCGCGACCGTCCAGGCTCGCCTTGACCGTCGTCCCGTCCAGGGACGGTGCGCCGTACAGGGACGTGCCGCGGGCGATCCGGATGAAGATGGGGAACACCTCGGGAGCGAAGGCGGAGGCGTCGCGCGCCTCGAACCACGTCAGCAGGATGCGCGTCGGGTAGACGCTCGGCCGGAGCGCCTCGGGCAGCAACGACGTCGCCCAGGCGCCGCCCGTGACGATCACCCGGTCGACGGTCCAGCTGCGGCCGTTGGACTCGATCCGGACCCCGTCACCCGTTTCGGTGATGGACGTGACCGGGGTGTCGGTGAGCACGGTCGCGCCGCGGCGTCGGGCGCACTCGAGCGCAGACAGGACGGCGGTGTCGGTCTTGAGGTAGCCCGCGTGCGGGTCCCAGACCCCGACCTCGTCAGTGTCCAGGTCGTGTTGCGGGTAGCGCTCCGCCATCTCGTCGTGATCGAGGATGCTGTGCTCGGCTCCGCACGCCCTGATGGAGTCCAGGAGCGCCGGGATGTAGTCGCCGTCGCGGTGCCCGATCGACAGGCCGCCGCACCGACCGAGGATCGCGCGCCCGGACTCGTCCTCCAGGTCGGTCCAGAGCTGACGCGAGCGCTGCAGGATCGGGTAGTACGGGTCGGTCCCGCGATACGTCATGCGGAACAGGCGGGAGTCCCCGCCCACCGCACTCCGGGGATGAGCCGGGGTGCTCGCCTCGAAGGCCACCACGGAGCCACTGCCTCGGCTCGCCTGCCACAGAGCCATGCTGCCGACAGTGCCGGCTCCGATCACGCCGATCTCAGCATCAGTCACGTTCAGAGGACCTTCTTGAGGAACTGTTGTGTGCGCGGCTCACGTGGGTTGGCGAGCACCTCACGAGGATCGCCACGTTCGACGATGTGGCCGTCGGCCATGAACAGCAGGCTGTTCGCCACTTCCCTCGCGAAGCCCATCTCGTGGGTGGTGACCAGCATCGTCATCCCCGCTTCGGCGAGCTGCTTCATGACGTCGAGGACGTCACCGACGAGCTCCGGGTCGAGGGCGGAGGTGGGCTCGTCGAACAGCATCACCTGGGGATCCATCGCCAGCGACCGCGCGATGGCGACGCGCTGCTGCTGCCCGCCGGACAGCTGCGCGGGGTAGTGCGCCTCGTGTCCCTCGAGGCCGACCTGCGCGAGCAGCTCGCGGGCGCGTTTGCGGGCGTCTGCCTTGGGGACCCGCTTGACGAGGGTCTGGCCGACGGTGATGTTCTCCAGCGTGGTCAGGTTCGGGAACAGGTTGAACGACTGGAAGACCATCCCGATCTGGGTGCGCTGCCGACGCAGCGCGGCGCGGCGGAGCGGTCGGTAGTGGGTCTCGTGCTCGACGTACCCGAGGTGCTCGCCGTTCACCTTGAGCACACCGGAGTCGACGTCCTCCAACCCGTCGATGCAGCGCAGCAGCGTCGACTTCCCGGAGCCGCTGGGCCCGATCAGCACGCAGACCTCGCCGCAGGCGATGTCGAGGTTGATGTCCTTGAGCACCGTGTGCGGGCCGAACGACTTGACCAGCTTCCGGATGCGCACCGTGCCCGGTCCGTCGATCGTGTCGAGTCCCGCAGGGCGGAAGGGCTCGGTCGCGCGATGGCCTGGCGTGGGGTGGTCGCTCACGTCGGCACCTCCATCACTGATGTCGGTTTGCGCCCGATCGCTCGGGTCGACCGGCTGTAGTAGGCCTCGATCTTGGACTGGGGGTAGCTGAGCAGCAGCGAGGCGACGAGGTACCAGATGCAGGCGACCAGCAGCATCGGGATCGTCTCGTAGGTTCGCGAGTAGATCAGCTGCACGCTCGCCAGCAGGTCGGCCACGCCCAGGACGCTGACCAGCGAGGTCTCCTTCAACATGCTGATCATCTGGTTGCCCGTCGCCGGTATGACGGTCGGCATCGCCTGCGGGATGATGATCTTGCGCAGTTTCATGCCCTCGCTCATCCCGATCGAGTCAGCCGCCTCGAGCTGTCCCTTGGGGACGGAGTTGAACCCGCCGCGGACGATCTCGGCCATGTACGCGGCCTCGTTGAGCGACAGACCGATGATCGCCGCGGTGGTCGCACTGATCAGTGCGTTGGTGTCCAACGTGCCACCGAGGGACGTGAAGGGTACGCCGAGGCGGATGTCCGGGTAGAGCGCCGCGATGTTGAACCACAGGATCAGCTGCACGAGCACGGGGGTGCCGCGGAACAGGTTGATGTAGCCCATCGCGAGGATCCGGACCGGCAGGACCTTGGAGATCCGCATGACCGCGATGAGCAGCCCGAGAACGGTGGCGATCACCATCACCACCACCGTCATCCAGATCGTCAGCCACAGACCGCGGAGGACCGTGGGTGCGGTCAGGTAGTGCCCGATGGTCTGCCACTGGTACCGAGGGTTGGTGATCAGGGTGGCGGCGATGCCTGCGGCGATGACGAGGCAGACCGCCCACATGACGTACTCGTAGACGCCACGACGGTGGATTCGCAGCTTCTCGGTGGCGTCCATGCGGGCTCAGCCCGCCGAGGCGGTGGCGATCGTCGCAGTCGGGATGGCCCCGGCGCCCAAGCCCCACTTGTCGAGGGTCTCCTTGTACTCAGGGCTGTCGATGATCGACTGCATCGCCGCGTGCACGGCCTTGGTCAGCGGCGAGTCCTTCGGCAGGCCCAGCGCGACCAGGTCGGTGCCCAGCGACGCGGGCTTGTCGTACTGCTGGTCGGCGAGAGCGAAGGTCGTGCCGTGCTGCTGCACGGCGTACGCCAGCGACGGGGTGTCGTAGAAGATGCCGTCGATCCGACCCGACGACAGCTGGGTGAGCGCGGCGTTGACGTTGGGCAGCACCACCGAGGAGATGGCGGCGTTGCCGCCGCTCGTGCACGTCTTGGACAGCGCCGGCAGGTAGGTCTCCTGCTGGGTGGTGCCGATCATCACGGCGATCTTCTTGCCGCAGACGGAGCTGTCGTTGATCCCCAGGTTCTCCGGGTTGCCCGACTTGACGGCCAGCGAGGACCCGTCGGTCCAGTAGTTGATCATGTCGAGCACCTTCAGCCGCTCCGGCGTCGCGGACATGTCGGACGCGGTGAAGTCGTAGCGACCTCCCGCCAGGCCGGGGATGATCGAGTCGAAGCCGACGTTCTTGACCTCCAGCTTCAGGCCGAGCTTGGCGGCGATCAACCGGGCGATGTCGACGTTGAAGCCCTCGGGCTCGTTGTTCGTCGACAGGAAGGACGTCGGCGGGTACTGCAGGTCCAGCGCGACGCTGATCGTTCCCTTCGACTTGGCGGCGGTGGGCAGCATCGCGACCGCGGCCGGGTCGGCGGAGACGCCGGCACCCGAGCTCCCGGTGGGCTGCGCGGCCCCGGCGTCGTTGCTGCCACCCGAACAGGCGGACGTACCCAGGGCGAGACACGCGGCGGCGAGGAGCGAGAGGGCGCGAGTGTTCATGGTGGATCTCCTGATCAGCTCTGTGGCACGGAGGCCGGGTGGTGGCTGGTGCGCTCAGCGGACGTGCTGGCGGCCAGGTTCGAGTTGGCACGCGAGAGGTGCTGGTTGATGACGGTGACGATCTGGTCCGAGTCGAGAGCGCGGAGCGCGTCGATGAAGTCGCGGTGGTCCTGCATCAGCTCCTCGCCGGAGGGCTTTGCGATCTCCAGCCAGGCCATGCAGGTCAGGGTCTCGGCGGAGAGCAGGTCGTACGCCGCCTTGAGCCGCGAGTTGCCGCCGGCAGCCACCAGTGCTTGGTGGAACGCGAGGTCGGCCTGCGCGATGGCGACCCGGTCGCCGGTCTCGAGCTGCCGGTGGAGCATCTGCAGTGCGTCCTCGAGCTGCACGGCCGTCCTCTCCACCGCGTCCGCCCCGGAGCCGACGATGGTGCGGGCCGAGTGGCTCTCGATGGCGGTGCGGGCGTCGTAGATCTCCTGGATGTCGGTGTCGGTGAACTCCCGGACCGTCACGCTCTTGTTGCGCTGGGAGACGAGCAGACGCTCGGCGACCAGGCGTTGGAACGCCTCGCGCACCGGAGACCGGGAGACGCCGAGCTGTGCGGCGACCGCGGTCTCGTTCAGCGGCTGTCCTGGGGCGAGCGCGCCGGTGATGACGAGCTGTCGCAGCTCGGTGCACACACGATCGGTGGCGGAGGCGAATGTCAGCGGTGCGAGCCGCAGTCCTGAGTCCACTGGGTGCTCCTCGGGGATCGGTTTCGGGGAATCTAATGACGTCGGCTGCATGCTGTCAACGGTCTGTAGTCGATTGTCGACAACATGCGAGATCGGCGCTACGGTCGTGCTGCGCGGCGGAACGGCGCCTTGCGACCTCCGCGCCCGCGACCCACCCGAACTGACCCCAGGAGCGCTCACCGTGACCGATTACCGCCCGAAGTACGTGTCCTTCGACTGCTACGGCACGCTCATCAACTACGAGATCGACGCGGCGACCCGGAAGGTCGTGCGTGGCCAGATCAGCGACGAGGACTTCCCTGCCTTCCGGCGCTCGTTCAGCAAGTACCGCTACGACCAGGTGCTGGGCGACTACTACCCGTACCGGCAGGTGCTCCAGGACGCCTACGACCGAACCTGCGGCAAGTGGCGGATCGAGTCCGACCCGACGGCCGGCGAGCAGTTCGCCGACGCCGTCCTGTCGTGGGGGGCTCACCCGGACGTCCCGGGTCCGCTGGCCAAGATGGCCGAGAAATACCCCCTGGTGATCCTCTCCAACGCGGACACCTCGTTCCTGGACGTCTCCGTGCCCCGGCTCGGGGCGCCGTTCCACGCGGTGTTCACCGCCGAGCAGGCCGGCTTCTACAAGCCGCGCTACCAGGCCTTCGAGTACATGGTCGACCAGTTGGACGCGACGCCGGACGACTTCCTGCACGTCTCCTCGCACACCCGCTACGACCTCATGCCCGCCCACGACCTCGGGTTCCGGAACCTGGTGATGCTCAACCGCGACTACGACCCGCCGGCTCACTCCTACGGGTACGTCGACGTCAGCTCGCTCGACGAGCTCAACCAGATGCTCGGGATCGACTGATCCCATGAAGCTCGTTTCGTACTGGCAGGACACCGCCGCCCCGGCCGGCGACTTCCGGCA
Organism: Nocardioides maradonensis; assembly: GCF_054777115.1. Taxonomy (NCBI): domain Bacteria; kingdom Bacillati; phylum Actinomycetota; class Actinomycetes; order Propionibacteriales; family Nocardioidaceae; genus Nocardioides; species Nocardioides maradonensis. Next base: position 53,064 of record NZ_BAAHAZ010000004.1, read on the forward strand.
CGAGCCCGTGCCGTCGGAGGTCGACGTGGCTGTCGTCGGTGCCGGACTCACCGGCCTGGCCGCGGCCCTCGAGCTGGCACGTGGCGGTGCGCGGGTCGCGGTCCTGGAGTCGCACCACGTGGGCTGGGGAGCGTCCGGGCGCAATGCGGGCATGGCGACCACGGGTCTGGCGATCGGGTTCGGCAAGGCGGTGGCTCGTTACGGCCGCGACCGGGCGGTGGAGTACTACCTGGAGTACGACCGGGCGATCAGCGCCGTCGAGACGCTGGTGCGCGAGAACGCGATCGACTGTGACTTCGACCGCTCGGGGAAGCTGTCCCTCGCCCTCACGCCGCGCGATGTCGCCGGCATGCGTACGACGCAGCGCCAGCTGGCCACGCTCGAGGACCTGGTCCCCCTGCAGGTGCTGGGGTCGGCCGACATCCGCAAGGAGATCGGCTCGGACTACTACTGCGGCGGGATGGTCGACCCGCTCGGAGCCGGGCTGCACGTCGGGAAGTTCGTCGCCGGCCTGGCATCGGCCGCGATCGCGGCCGGCGCGACGATCTGCGAGGCCGCGCCGGTCGTGTCGCTGAGCCGCGACGAGAAGAAGCACGTGGTGCAGACGTCACGCGGACAGCTGCGCGCCGACGACGTGCTGATCGCGACCAGCGGCTACACCTCCGGGGTCACGCCCTGGCTGCGCCGTCGCATCATCCCCGTCGGCAGCTTCATCAACTGCACGGAGCCGCTCGACGCCGACCTGGCAGCGGAGCTGATGCCGCACCGGCGGATGGCCTCGGACGCGAAGATGCTGACCTACTACTTCCGCCTGACGCCGGACAACCGCATGCTCTTCGGCGGTCGCGCCCGCTTCGCGCTGTCGAGTCCGGACACCGATCGACGCAGCTCGGAGATCCTGCAGCGGGCGATGGTGGCGATCTTCCCCCAGCTGGCGAGCGCCCGGATCGACTACACCTGGGGCGGACTCGTCGACATCAGCATGGACCGGATGGTCCACACCGGCGAACGCGACGGGATCCACTACAGCCTCGGCTACAGCGGGCACGGCGTGCAGATGGCGACGTACTCCGGCCAGCAGGTGGCTCGCAAGATGCTGGGGGCCCGGGCTGACCTGCCGTTCGCCGGTCTCGGCTTCCGGGCGGTTCCCGGCCACGTCGGACCTCCCTGGTTCCTGCCCTTCATCGGTGCGGGGGCGCACACCATCGACAGGTGGAACCTGCTCCGGGGAGGGAAGGGGTCGTGACCATCGTCGACCGGCACGTGACCGATATCCGTCCCCTCGTGCCGCCACCGGGTGGGGCCCTCGTCGCGGGAGAGTGGCGGACCGCACCGCTCGACCTGCCGGTGATCGACCCGGAGAACGGGGCGGTCGTCGGGCACGTGACCCGGTGCACCGAGCAGGACGTGGACGAGGCCGTCCGCGCCGCCGCGGCGTCCCTCGCCGAGCCATGGCCGCTGCACGCGAGGACGGCGTCGCTCGCCCGCGCGGCCGACCTCGTGGTCCAACGGTCGGACCTGTTCGCCCGGTTGATCGCGGCCGAGGGGGTCAAGACCCTGCGGGAGGCGCGCGCCGAGGTGACCCGCTGCGCGGAGACCCTCCGGCTCGCCTCCCAGTCGGGTGACGCACTGACCGGTGAGGTGCTGCAGCTGGACGACAGCTCCCGGGGAGAGGACCGGATGGGTTGGTTCACCCGCGAGCCGCTCGGGGTGGTCGCTGCACTCACCAGCTTCAACGACCCCCTGAACCTGGTGGCGCACAAGCTCGCACCCGCGATCCTGGCCGGCACGGCCATCGTGCTCAAGCCGTCCGACCACACGCCGCTGTGCGCCCTGCACCTGGCCCACGTGCTCCTGGAGTCGGGGGTGCCGGGCCGGCGGCTCTCGGTCGTGTGCGGCGGTCCGGAGATCGGTCGCGCGCTCGTGTCCCATCCCGGCGTCGCGGTCGTCTCGTTCACCGGCGGTGTCCGGACCGGCGAGGCGATCACCCGCAGCGCAGGCGTCAAGAAGATGCTCCTGGAGCTCGGCGGCAACAACGCCACGATCGTCTGCGCCGATGCCGACCTCGACCTGGCGGTCGACAGGATCGTGTCGGGAGCGTTCGGCGTGGCCGGGCAGAACTGCCTCTCGGTGCAGCGCGTGTACGTCGAGCGACCGGTCTTCGAGCACGTCCTGGACGGCGTGGCGGAACGTGCCGCGGCGCTGGTCGTGGGTTCGAAGCAGGACGCCGCGACCGACGTCGGTCCCCTGGTCGACGGGCTCGCCGCCGATCGCGTGACCAGCCTGGTCGAGGAGGCCCGGCACCACGGCGCCCGCGTCGTCGTCGGCGGCCGCGCCGAGGGCACGCTGTACTGGCCGACCGTTCTCACCGGTCTCGCGCCCGGCTCGCGCATCCTGCGCGAGGAGGTCTTCGGGCCGGTGGTGGTGATCGAGCCGGTGTCGTCGCTCGACGAGGCGCTGCAGCGTGCCGACGACTGCGAGTTCGCGCTCCAAGCAGGTGTCTTCACGGCCTCGTTGGACGTCGCGACGCGGGCATCACGCGCGCTCCGGGTGGGCGCCGTGCTGCTCAACGACACCAGCGACTTCCGGATCGACAGCATGCCGTTCGGCGGCTTCCGGCAGTCGGGCGTGGGCCGCGAGGGAGTGCGGTACGCCGCCGTCGAGCTGACCGCCCCCCGGTGCGTCCTGGTGCCGGTGTCGAGCTGAACGCGGCCGGCCCTCCACCCTCCTCGTCCCTGTCACCGCGACCTTCGTCGCAACGGAAGGAACCTCCATGGCATCGCTGAGCCCGCTGCTCAAGCAGGCAACCCCGGTCGTCGTCGACCACGCGTCAGGAAGCTGGATCCACGGCACCGACGGGCGGGACTACCTGGACTTCACCACCGGCATCGGCGTGACCAGCACCGGCCATTGCCACCCGCGCGTCGTCGAGGCGGCGCGGGAGCAGACCGGCAAGGTGATCCACGCCCAGTACACGACCGTCCTGCACCAGCCTTTGCTCGAGCTGACCGACAAGCTCGGCGAGGTCCTGCCGGACCGGCTGGACTCGGTGTTCTACGCGAACTCCGGCTCCGAGGCCGTCGAGGCCGCCATCCGGCTGGCGCGGATGGCCACCCACCGACCGAACATCATCGTCTTCCAGGGCGGCTTCCACGGCCGCACCGTCGCGGCCGCGTCACTCACCACGGCGGGCACGCGGTTCTCCGCGGGCTTCGCGCCGCTGATGGCCGGCGTGCACATGGCACCGTTCCCGTACGCGTTCCGCTACGGCTGGACCGAGGAGGAGGCGGTGGAGTTCGCACTGCGCGAGCTCGACTACCTGCTGATCAGCCGGACCGCCCCGGACGACACCGCGGCCTTCCTGATCGAGCCCGTGCTCGGCGACGGCGGCTACCTGCCGACGCCGCCCTCGTTCCTGGACGGTCTGCGGAACCGCGCCGATCGGCACGGGATCGTGCTGATCCTGGACGAGGTGCAGGCCGGCTGTGGACGTACCGGAAGGTTCTGGGGCCACCAGCACTCCTCGATCACCCCCGACATCCTCATCACGGCCAAGGGCCTGGCCTCCGGGTTCCCGATCAGCGCCATCGCCGCTCCGGCCGAGCTGATGGCGAAGGCATGGCCGGGCTCGCAGGGTGGGACCTACGGCGGCAACGCCGTCGCGGCGGCCGCCGGCTGCGCGACCCTCGACGTGATCCGCGACGAGGGCCTCGTCGAGAACGCACGCGTGCGGGGCACCCAGCTGCAGGGCGGGTTGAGGCTGCTGCAGGCGAAGCACGACGCCATCGGCGACGTGCGCGGTCTCGGACTCATGCAGGGCATCGAGCTCGTGGACGAGGCCGGGCGACCCGACGCTGCGACCGCTGCAGCGGTGCAGCAGGCGACGACGACCTACGGTCTGCTCAGCCTCACCTGCGGGCCGGCCGGCAACGTCGTACGCCTCATCCCCGCGCTCGTCGTCACCGAGCACGAGATCGATCTCGGGCTGGAGCGCTTCGGCCGGGCGCTGGAAGACGTGGTGACCCGATGACGACCGCGACCACGCGCGACGTCCTCGCCTCCGTGCCGACCGATCTCTTCATCGGCGGCGAGTGGGTCGAGGCCGCCTCCAGGCGGCGTACCGATGTGCTCAACCCGGCGACCGGTCAGGTCATCGCGTCGATCGCGGACGGCGGCCCCGACGACGCGGCACGGGCGATCGACGTCGCAGCGCACACCCAGGCCGAGTGGGCGCGGACGGCGCCGCGCGAGCGCAGCGAGATCCTGCGCCGCACCTACGACCTGATGATGGATCGGCAGGAGGAGCTCGCCACCATCATCACCACTGAGATGGGCAAGCCACTGGCCGAGGCGCGCGGCGAGGTCGCCTATGCGGCCGAGTTCTTCCGGTGGTTCTCCGAGGAGGCCGTGCGCATCGGCGGTGACGCCACCACGAGCGGGGACGGGCGCACCCGGATCATCGTGACCAAGGCCCCGGTCGGTCCCTGCGTGATCGTGACGCCGTGGAACTTCCCGCTCGCCATGGCGACGCGCAAGATCGGCCCGGCGATCGCGGCCGGCTGCACCATGGTCTTCAAGCCGGCCGACCTGACCCCGCTGAGCTCGTTCGCGCTGGTGCGGATCCTGCAGGAGGCCGGGCTGCCGGCCGGGGTGCTCAACGTGGTGTGCTCGTCGGATCCCGGCTCGGTCGTCGGACCGTGGATGAGCAGCGGCAAGGCCCGCAAGATCTCGTTCACGGGATCCACCGCCGTGGGCGTACGACTGCTCGAGCAGGCGAGCCAGCACGTGATGCGCGCCTCGATGGAGCTCGGGGGGAATGCGCCCTTCATCGTCTTCGAGGACGCGGACCTGGACCTCGCCGTCGAGGGCGCCCTGATCGCCAAGCTGCGGAACATGGGCGAGGCCTGCACCGCGGCCAACCGGATCTTCGTGCAGCGCAGCATCATGGAGGACTTCGCGGAGCGACTCGCTGCGCGCATGTCCGCGCTCTCCGTGGGCGACGGGCTCGCGGATGGGACACAGATCGGACCGCTGATCGAGCCCAAGGCCGTCGACAAGGTCACCGCGCTGGTCACCGATGCGGTACGCCGGGGCGCGCGGGTGGTCTGCGGCGGCTCGCCGCTGGAGCGCGAGGGCTTCTTCTACGCACCGACCGTGCTCGTCGACGTCGACCCGGCGTCGGAGCTGATGGCGCAGGAGATCTTCGGACCGGTCGCACCGATCATCGGCTTCGAGGACGAGGAGCAGGTCGTGCGGCTGGCCAACGACACTCCGTGGGGTCTGGTCGGCTACGCCTTCACCCAGGACATCGACCGGGCGTTCCGGCTGCAGGAGTCGGTCGAGGTCGGGATGCTCGGCATCAACACCGGTCTGGTCTCCAACCCGGCCGCGCCCTTCGGCGGCATCAAGGAGTCGGGTCTCGGTCGCGAGGGCGGTCGGACGGGCATCGAGGAGTTCCTCGAGATCCGCTACCTGGCGCTGCCCCGGTCGGTCTGAGACTCGGGAGCCCTCGCTCAGGCGGAGCCGCCGATCCACCAGCCGAGGCTGAGCGCGGCGAGGCCGACCAGCAGCGAGAGAACGACGTACGTCGCCGCCACCTGCGGCTTGCGCTCCTCGAGGAGCCGCACGGTCTCGAAGCCGAAGGTGGAGTACGTCGTCAGGGCGCCGCAGAAGCCCGTGCCGACGAGCGTGGCCACCCACGGGGCGGGCGCGGCGCCGCCGACCAGCCCGAGCACGAACGAGCCGACGAGGTTGACCGCGAGCGTGCCCCACGGCAGCGGCGCCCGGTTGCGGGACTGGATCACCACGTCAGTCAGGTAGCGGGCGGGCGCCCCGACGGCGCCTCCGAGCAGCACCAGCAGCACGGTCATCGGTCGAGCACCTCGCGGGTGCCGGTGAGGCCGGCCCAGACACCGGCCAGGCAGCAGAGCAGCGTCGCGGCGGCGTACAGGAGGGCCAGGGGGGCGCGACCGTCGGCGAGGAGCCGGTGCACGTCGAGCTGGTAGGTGGAGAAGGTGGTGAACCCGCCGAGGACGCCGACGCCGAGGAACGGGCGGAGGTAGCGGGTCGCGGCCCAGCGGTCGATCATGAGCGCCATCAGGACGCCGATCAGCGCGCAGCCCAGGACGTTCGTCAGGAAGGTCGCCCAGGAGAAGCCGGCGGTCGGCAGGACCTGCGCCATCGTCCAGCGTGCCAGGCTGCCGATCGCGCCGCCGGCGGCGATGACGGGCAGCAGGTCCGCGTCCCGGCGTACCAGCGTGATCGGGTGGGGGAGCAGCGGTGCGGTCGGCTCCGGGTCGATCGGGAGCTGGTGGATCTCGCTGCGGATCCGTTCGCGGTCGGGCGCCATCGGGGCGATCCTACGCTGGCTACGCCGCCTTCCACGGGACCGGCGGGGCGCCGGTCGCCTGCCGCCGGAACTCGCCCAGGAACCAGATCTGGAACGACCGCTGCTCCGGGGTGCGGGGTGCGGTCAGCAGGCGCGAGGCCCGGCTGAAGTCGTCCGCCGCGTCGAGCAGGTCGATGAGGCCGCCGATCTCGCGGGCGGTGGCGGGCGGCATCCGCAGCCGCAGGTCGATGGTGGTGCGTCCCTCGCCGGCGGCCAGGTCGACCTGCTCACGACCCATGTTGGCGCGCAGCGGCACCTCGAGCGCGTCGAAGTGGTCGGTGAGGACCTTGGCCAGCGGGTACTCGTCGTCGTGCGCGAGGGCCAGCAGCCGGATCTCGCGCTTGAGGTCGCGGTAGTGGCGCTGGAAGCGCCCCCAGGCGTCGACGGGTACGCCGATGACCTGGACCGCGATGTGCCCGACGCGCGTGTGGTCCTCGACCTCGGGGGGCACGGCGTAGGTCAGCTGCAGCTCGGCTCCGATGCCGTCGCCGAACGTCGCCGCCGGCTCGAACCAGACCGCCTTGCCGTCCTCCTCGATGTGCGCTCCCCAGGCCGAGGAGCAGCGGGCGACGATGTCGAGCCCGCGACCGACCGTGGTGATGGCCAGGAACTGCTCGTCGTCGAGGCTCTCCAGCGCGTCCAGGTCGACGGAGTCGATGTCGAAGCCGCCGGCCGGCGTGGACCGCTGGGGAGGGATCGTGGAGGCGTCGTGGACCTCGAACCGTGGGTGGTCGGGCGTGCCGCTCAGCCGCAGCTGGAACGGCTCCTTGCCGTGCAGCACCGCGTTCGTGGCGAGCTCCGAGACCGCCAGCTCGGCGCACTCCGCCAGCTCCGGGTGACCGAGCTCGTGGCAGGTCCGCACCACCCAGCGGCGCGCCTCCTGGGCGCTCCGCGGGCCAGGCTCGAGGTCGAGTCCCTGCCGTTCAGGCAACGTGGCGAAACCTCACTGCTGTTCAGCCCGAGTCGTGGATGGGGGTGGGCGGTCGGTTGCTGATGGTGGTTCACCACCGCCTTACCCCCCGCGATCGGCAGCCAAACGCACTGCTTGAACGATCGTCCCAGCGTGAGGTTTCGCCCCGGTTTCAGCTCCCGGCCGCGACGTGTCGCACGAGGTCGGCGAGGCGGTTGGAGTAGCCCCACTCGTTGTCGTACCAGCCGACCACCTTGACCTGGTCGCCGACGACCTTGGTCAGCGGCGCGTCGAAGATGCACGAGGCGGGGTCGGTGACGATGTCGGAGGACACGATCGGGTCGGTCGAGTAGCGCAGGTAGCCGGCCATCGTCGACTCGGCGGCCGCGCGCACGATCTCGTTGACCTCCTCCACGGAGGTCTCCCGCGCGGCCTGGAAGGTGAGGTCGGTGAGCGAGCCGGTCGGGGTGGGCACCCGGACGGCGTACCCGTCCAGCTTGCCCTTGAGCTCGGGCAGCACCAGCCCGATCGCCTTGGCGGCGCCGGTCGAGGTCGGGACCAGGTTCAGGGCGGCGGCCCGGGCGCGGCGGAGGTCCTTGTGGATGTTGTCCTGGAGGTTCTGGTCGGCGGTGTAGGAGTGCACGGTCGTCATCAGGCCGCGCTCGATGCCGAGCCCGTCGTTGAGCGCCTTCGCCATCGGCGCCAGGCAGTTCGTGGTGCACGAGGCGTTGGAGATGACGGTATGGCGGGCTGCGTCGTACTGCTCGTGATTGACGCCCATCACGACGGTCACGTCCTCGTTCGTGGCCGGCGCGGAGATGATCACCTTCTTCGCGCCGCCGCCGTCGACGTGCGCGCGGGCGCGGTCGGCGTCGGTGAAGAAGCCGGTCGACTCGATGACCACGTCGACGCCCAGGTCGCCCCACTTCAGCGCGTGCGGGTCGCGCTCGGCGAAGGACACGACCTCCTGGTCGCCGACGAGCATCGCGTCGTCGGTGGCACGCACGGGGACGTCGAGACGGCCGAGGACCGAGTCGTACTGCAGCAGGTGCGCGAGCACGGCGTTGTCGGTGAGGTCGTTGACGGCGACGATCTCGATGTCGGCGCCACCGGAGGCCTGGAGGGCACGGACGGCACGGAAGAAATTGCGGCCGATGCGGCCGAAGCCGTTGATGCCGACGCGGACGGTCATGAGGTCACTCCTGTGGGGTGGGGGTGGTGGGTGGCGACGGCCTGGGCGGCTCCGACGAGGCCGGCGCTCTTGCCGTGGGTGGCGAGGCGCAGCGGGGTGCGCGCCTCGAGGTGGGGGAACCAGTGCTCCGGGGTGCTCGCGACCCCGCCGCCGATGACGACCAGGTCGGGCCAGAGCAGGCTCTCCAGGTGCTGCAGGTAGCGGGACACGACGCCGGTCCAGGTGCCCCAGTCACAGCCGCCGAGCTCGAGGGCGCGACCGCTGCCGGTCAGCTCGGCGTCCACGCCGTCGAGCTCGAGGTGGCCCAGCTCGGCGTTGGGGACCAGCCGGCCGTCGTGGAGGAGCGCCGAGCCGATGCCGGTGCCGATGGTGACCACGACGACCAGTCCGCGGTGGCCGCGGGCGCTCCCGAAGCACGCCTCGGCGACGCCGGCCGCGTCCGCGTCGTTGAGGTACGCCGTCGGCACTCCGAGCACGTCGTCGAGCAGCTCGGGCAGCGACGTACCGATCCAGGAAGGGTCGATGTTGGCGGCGGTCCTGACCACGCCGTGCTGGACGACGGCCGGCACGGCGATGCCGACCGGGGCCGGGTCCAACCGGCCGACGAGCTCGGCGATGCTGTCGCGCACCGCCGCGGGCGTGGCCGGGCGCGGGGTGTCGATGCGGTGCCGACCGGACAGCAGCTCACCGGTGGTGCAGTCGACGAGCGCGGCCTTGATCCCGGTCGCACCGAAGTCGACGCCGATGGCGGCGTTCATCGGAGTGCGGCGGCCTCGGCCGCGAGCTTGCTGATCCGCTCCCAGTCGCCGGCGGCGACGGCGTCGGCGGGCGTGATCCAGGTGCCGCCGACGCAGCCCACGTTCGGCAGCGCCAGGTACGCCGGGGCCGAGGCCGGCGTGATGCCGCCGGTCGGGCAGAACCGGGCCTGCGGCAGGGGACCCGCCACCGCCTTGAGGTACGCCGCTCCGCCGGACGCCTCGGCCGGGAAGAACTTCATCTCGGTCCGGCCGGCCTCGAGCACGGCGAGCACCTCGGAGATGGTCGACGTACCGGCGAGGAACGGGAGGCCCGTGCCGCTCATCGCGTCGAGCAGCCGGGGCGTGGCACCCGGGGAGACCAGGAAGCGCGCGCCCGCATCGGCCGCGGCGGCGGCCTGCTCGGGCGTGGTGACCGTGCCGGCACCGAGCAGGATCTCCGGGATCTCGGCGGCGATCGCGCGGATGGCGTCGAGGGCGACCGGGGTGCGCAGGGTCAGCTCGATGGCAGGCAGGCCGCCGTCGACCAGGGCGCGGGCCAGCGGCACGGCGGTGGCGAGGTCGTCGACCACGACGACCGGCATCACCGGGACGGCGTCGAGAACGGATTCAGTGGGCAACGAAGCTCTCCTCGGTCTGGTGCTGGAGCGCCGCGAACGCGCGGCCGAACATGCTGGCTCCCTCGTCGGCGGGGCCGACCGCGGCGCGGAACGCGCCGAACAGCTCGCGGCCGGTGCCGACCCACTCGTGGTCGAGCTGCGGTCGGCCGCTCGGCTCGCGGGTGGTGAAGTCGTCGGCCTCGATCGCGAGGGCGCCGCTGTAGGCGTCGACGGTGATCACGTCACCATCCCGCACCCGGCTGAGCGGGCCCCCGGCGGCGGCCTCCGGCGTCACGTGGATCGCGGCGGGGACCTTGCCGGACGCGCCGGACATCCGGCCGTCGGTGACGATCGCGACGCGGTGGCCGCGGTCCTGGAGGACGCCGAGCGCAGGGGTGAGCTTGTGCAGCTCGGGCATGCCGTTGGCGGCCGGCCCCTGGTAGCGCACGACGGCGACGAGGTCGCGCCCGTCCAGCTCGCCGCGCTCGAACGCCGCGAGGAAGTCGGCCTGGTCGTCGAAGACGACGGCGGGCGCGCGGACCACGCGGTGGACCGGCTCGACGGCCGAGGTCTTGATGACCGCCGTACCGAGGTCGCCGGTCAGCACCTTGAGCCCGCCGTCGCGGTCGAACGGGTCGGTGGCCGGGCGCAGCACGTCGAGGTCGAGGCTGCGGTGGGTGCCCTCGCGCCACACGACCGTGCCGTAGCCGACGTCGGCCAGCACCGGCTCGCGGGTGTAGCGCGACAGGCCACGACCGGCGATGGTCAGGACGTCGTCGTGCAGCAGGCCCGCCTCGAGCAGCGTGCGGACCAGGAAGCCGATGCCGCCCGCGGCGTGGAAGTGGTTCACGTCGGCCGAGCCGTTCGGGTAGATCCGGGCCAGCAGCGGCACGACCGCCGACAGGTCCGACAGGTCCTGCCAGGTCAGCTGGATGCCGGCCGCGCGGGCGATCGCGACGAGGTGCATGGTGTGGTTCGTCGAGCCGCCGCTGGCGAGCAGCGCCACGCAGGCGTTGACGATCGCCTTCTCGTCGACGAGCTCGCCGATCGCGGTCGGCTCGTCGCGGGTGATCTCGACGGCGCGGGCCGCGGCGGCGCGGGTGAGCGCCTCGCGCAGCGTGTTGTCGGGGTTGACGAAGGACGCGCCGGGCAGGTGCAGCCCGAGCACCTCCATCAGCAGCTGGTTGGAGTTGGCGGTGCCGTAGAAGGTGCACGTCCCGCGCGAGTGGTACGACGCCGCCTCCGCCTCGAGCAGCTCCTCGCGGCCGACCTTGCCCTCGGCGTACAGCTGGCGGATCCGGGCCTTCTCCTTGTTCGGCAGGCCCGAGGCCATCGGACCGGCGGGCACGAACACGGTGGGCAGGTGGCCGAAGGACAGCGCGCCGATCAGCAGGCCGGGCACGATCTTGTCGCAGACGCCGAGCATCAGGGCGCCGTCGAACATGTCGTGCGAGAGCGCGATCGCCGTCGACATCGCGATCACGTCGCGGCTGTAGAGGGAGAGCTCCATGCCCGCGCGGCCCTGGGTGATGCCGTCGCACATGGCGGGCACGCCGCCGGCGACCTGCGCGAGGCCGCCGGCGCGGACGACCGCGTTCTTCAGGACCGGTGGGTACGCCGCGAACGGCTGGTGCGCCGACAGCATGTCGTTGTAGCTGGTGACGATGCCCAGGTTCGGTTTGCGGGTGCTGCGCAGGTCCCGCTTCTCGGCGGGTGCGGAGGCCGCGAAGCCGTGGGCCAGGTTGGCGCAGCCGAGCCGGCCGCGGGCCGGGCCGGTCTCGGCGGCCGCCCGGATCCGTCGCAGGTACGCCGAGCGGGTGACCGCGCTGCGGGCGGTGATCCGCTCGGTGACGGCCGCCAGGACCGGGTGCGGGGGAGCGGCGATGGGGGTGGTGGGGATCTCGGGGAGGGTCATGCGGGCTCCTGCCAGTTGCGGCCGTCGCGCTCGAGCAGCGCGGCAGCCTCGATGGGGCCGTGCGATCCGGCCGGGTAGGTCGCGGGGCGCTCGTCGTGCTCCGACCAGCGCTGCAGCACGGGCTCGACCCACTGCCACGCCGCCTCGACCTCGTCGCGGCGCATGAACAGGGTCGGGATCCCGCGGATGACGTCCATCAGGAGCCGCTCGTACGGCTCGGGGCAGCGTTCCTGGAACGTCGTGGCGTAGCTGAGGTTGAGCGACACCGGCCGCAGCCGGATGCCGCCGGGGCCGGGCACCTTCGCGGTGAGGTGGAGCCGCATCCCCTCGTCCGGCTGCACGTTGATGGTGAGCCGGTTGGGCGCGCCGGCGGCCGGGCTGTCGGGGAACATCGCGTGCGGCGGCTCCTTGAAGACCACGTCGATGGTCGAGTGCCGAGCGGCCAGCCGCTTCCCGGTGCGCAGGTAGAACGGGACGCCCGCCCAGCGCCAGTTCTGCACCTCGGCCCGCAGCGCGACATAGGTCTCGGTGCCGCTGGGGCGCCCGAGGTCGGTCTCGTACGACACCACGGGCCGGCCGTCGACCGCGCCGGCGTCGTACTGACCGCGGACGGTGTTCGCGTCGACGTCCGCCGGCGTCATCGGCTTCAGGGCCTGCAGCACCTTGAGCTTCTCGTCGCGCACCGAGTCGGGGGCGACGTACGTCGGCGGCTCCATGGCCACCAGGCAGAGCAGCTGGAGCAGGTGGTTCTGGACCATGTCGCGCAGCGCGCCGGACCGGTCGTAGTAGCCCGCGCGCCCCTCGACGCCGAGCGTCTCGGACGCCGTGATCTGGACGTGGTCGACCCAGCGCGAGTTCCACAGCGGCTCGAGGAAGGTGTTGGCGAAGCGCGTGACGAGCAGGTTCTGCACGCTCTCCTTGCCGAGGTAGTGGTCGATCCGGTAGATCTGCCGCTCCTCGAAGACCCGGCCCACGGCGTCGTTGATCCGGCGCGAGGAGGCGAGGTCGGTGCCGATCGGCTTCTCGATCACGACCCGGCAGTGGTCGGTGACGAGGTCGAGCTCCTCGAGACGCTGGCAGATCGGGTCGATCACCTGCGGGGCGACCGCCAGGTAGTACACCCGCACGGTGTCGGGGTCCTCGCGCTGCTTGAGCAGCCCGGCGAGCAGGTGCCAGTCGTCGGGGGCGGCCGCGTCGAGGGTGAGGTGGTGGATGCGCGCGAGCAGCCGCTCGAGGGCGACGGGGTCGGCGCCGGGGACGTGCTCCGCGAGGGCCGTGCGGATCAGCGTGCGGTAGCCGTCGTCGTCGATCGTGCTGCGTGAGACGCCGATGAGACGGGTGTCCGCGGGGAGCTGCCCCTCGATCTCGCGGTGGAGCAGGCCGGGGAACAGCTTGCGCAGCGCCAGGTCACCCGTGCCGCCGACGACGACGAAGTCGGCGCCCGGGAGGACGAGGTCCGGTGTGGTCTGGAACACGACAACAACCGTAGGGCCAAAGACTGCCTCATGAAAACCCCTCTTAGGCTTTTTTGTGAACATAAGTAGGCCTGCCCTACTGTTCCTCCCTATGGAGGAGGTGGCGGCAGCACCCCGGGAGACGGCGACGGCCGGCGACCTGCTCGACCTGGTACGCCGTGGCCGCGCCACCACGCGCGCCGACCTGCGCCGCGTGACGGGCATGTCCCGCACGGCCCTGGTCGCTCGGCTCTCCCAGCTGACCGACGCCGGCCTGGTCATCGCGGGTGCCGAGCTCGCCTCGACCGGCGGCCGGCCGCCCGGGAGCCTCGTCTTCAACGCGTCGGCCGGCGTCGTCCTGGCCGCCGCGATCGGCCGCTCCCGCTCGCAGGTCGGCGTGTTCGACCTCCTCGGCACGCTGCTCGCCACGTCCTCGGTCGACCACGAGGTCGGCGCCGGCCCGGACGACGTCATGCCCGGCGTCGCGACCCAGCTGCGCGGGTTGCTGCGCGGCAAGCCGCCCGTCCTGGGCGTCGGCGTCAGCCTTCCCGGCACCGTCGACCCGGTCCACGGGCAGAGCGTCGACACCCCGGTGATGGCCGGCTGGGACGGGGTCGCGCTGGCGCCGTACCTCGCGAAGGTGGCGGCGGGCCCGCTGCTCCTCGCCAACGACGCCGACACCCTGGCCCGCTCGGAGTTCCTCGGCCACGCGGCGACGTACGACGACCTGCTCGTCGTCAAGGCCTCCACCGGTCTGGGCCTCGGCATCCTCGCGGGCGGCCGGATCATCGAGGGCTCGCGCGGCGGCGCCGGCGACATCGGGCACACCAAGGTCGACGCCGCGGCGGGGCGGGTCTGTCGGTGCGGCGACGTCGGCTGCCTGGAGACGATCGCCGGTGGCTGGGCCCTGGTGGCCGCCCTCGGCAAGGAGCGCGACGACGTGCACCACGTCCGCGAGCTCGTCGCGCTCGCGAACCACGGCGACGCCGAGGCCAAGCAGCTGCTGCGCGAGAGCGGGCGCCAGCTCGGCGAGGTGCTCGCGGTCGCGGTGAACCTGCTCAACCCCCAGGCGATCGTGCTCGGCGGCGACATGGCCGCCGCCTTCGACGTGTACGCCGCCGGGGTGCGCGAGACGCTCTACGCCCGCTCGACGGCGCTGGCCACCCGGGAGCTCCAGGTGCTCCCGTCGACCTTCGGCGACCGGGCGGGGCTCGTCGGCTGTGCTGCGATGGCGCTGGACCGGGTACTGAGCCCGGCGGCCGTCGACGCGAGGCTGGCCGCCGGTGTGCGAACCGCTGCCCGGTCCTGAGAGAATCTGAACGCGGTACAAGGACGTCCGGCACCCCTGACGGACGCGTGGAGGAGAAGAACAGATGGCACAGGCCGACGCGGTCGCGAGCGACCGTGAGATGACCCCCCGATCGAAGCGGCACCAGGTCGTGGTGATCGGATCCGGCTTCGGCGGGCTCTTCGGCACGAAGGCGCTCTCGCGCTCCGACGTCGACGTCACGATGATCGCGAAGACGACCCACCACCTGTTCCAGCCGCTGCTCTACCAGGTCGCGACGGGCATCCTGTCCGAGGGCGAGATCGCGCCCCCGACCCGCGAGGTCCTGGCGCACCAGGACAACGCGCAGGTGCTGCTCGGCGAGGTCACCGCGATCGACCTGGAGCGCAAGCAGGTCACGTCCCAGGTGCTGGGTCGCGAGCTCGTGACGTCGTACGACTCGCTGATCGTTGCGGCCGGTGCCGGTCAGTCCTACTTCGGCAACGACCAGTTCGCCGAGTACGCCCCCGGCATGAAGACCGTCGACGACGCCCTCGAGCTGCGCGGCCGGATCTTCGGTGCCTTCGAGATGGCCGAGCTCGGTGCCGCTCGCGGTGAGAACGTCGACCACCTGCTGACCTTCGTGGTCGTCGGCGCCGGCCCGACCGGTGTCGAGATGGCCGGCCAGATCGCCGAGCTCGCCCACCGCACGCTGACCCGCGACTTCCGCGCCATCAGCACCCACCAGGCGCGGGTGATCCTGGTCGACGCGGCGCCGCAGGTGCTGCCGCCGTTCGGCGCCAAGCTCGGCGCCTGGACCAAGGAGAAGCTCGAGAAGCTGGGCGTCGATGTCCTGCTCGGCGCCATGGTCACCGACGTCGACGAGCGCGGCCTCGTGCTCAAGCACAAGGACGGCACCGAGCAGCGGATCGACTCGGTCACCAAGGTGTGGGCGGCCGGCGTCCAGGCCAGCCCGCTGACCCAGACCCTCTCCGACCAGACCGGTGCACCGCTGGACCGCGCCGGCCGGATCGCCGTCAACCCCGACCTCACCCTTCCGGGCCACCCCGAGGTCTTCGTGGTCGGCGACATGATCTCGCTGGACCACCTCCCGGGCGTCGCGCAGGTCGCCATCCAGGGCGCCAAGTACGCCGCCAAGGAGATCGACGGCCGGCTCAAGGGCAAGCCCGCGCAGCCGCCGTTCAAGTACTTCGACAAGGGCTCGATGGCGATCGTCAGCCGCTTCCGGGCGGTCGCGATGGTCGGGAAGCTGCGCCTGACCGGCGTGGTGGCCTGGATGATGTGGCTGGTCGTCCACCTCTTCTACATCACCGGCTTCAAGAACCGAGTGACCGCGGTGATGGCCTGGTTCGTCGCGTTCCTCGGCCGCGGCCGCTCCGAGCGCACCACCACGCTGCAGCAGATCTTCGCCCGCGTCGCCCTGCAGCGCCTCGAGCGCGGCGCCACCGACCTGGTCTCCGAGCCGGGGGAGTACGACGCCGAGGCGGCCGAGCGCCGTCGCCGCGCGGAGCTCGAGGCCCAGGCGGCCGAGGAGGTCCACCTCACCGACGACCACCTGCGCGGCGTCAAGGCGTAGGGCTCTCCGTCGTACCTGGCGTTCTGGTCGTGAATTCACCGAATCCACAGCCAGATCGCCAGGTACGACGCGTCACTCGAAGTAGTCGGGCCTCTGCTCGTCCAGCAGCCCGCGGGCCCACCGGGGCAGGATGAAGACGCCCTCGGCCTCCGCAGTCACGCCCTCGGGGCCGATGATCCGGCCCTTGGCCCAGGTCTTGATGCCCTCGGTGCGGTCGATCCAGGCCTCGGCGCGCAGGTCGCCCAGGGGCGTGCCCTGGCGATAGACCACGGTCAGGGTGCCGGTCATCCCCGGCCGTCCGCCGGCGCCCGCGGCCTGGCCCAGCAGCTGGTCGAGCAGCAGTGCGACGACACCGCCGTGCACCAGCCCGGGCGGTCCCTCGTACGACGCGCCCAGGTGGAAGTCCGCGGACGTGAGGTCGTCCTCGGTCGTGATCGTGAGTGGTGGCGCGATCGCGTTGCGCAGCCCGATCACCGCGTTGCCCCAGGCGCGGCCCCTGCCCTCGGGGCTGTAGCGGACCCCGAAGGCGCCGTCGATCTGGTCCTTGCGCAGCCGGGCGGTGATCGCCTCGATCTCCTCGCGCGCGGCGTCGATCTCCACGCCGTCGACCAGGGTGCGCAGCGAGGCGTCGACGAGGTCGCGCACGGCCGCGGTCAGCGGGCCGTAGAGGGCGGCCTGGCGCTCGATCTCCTCGGGGGAGGCCTCCTCGGCCAGGAACCTGCTCATGACCCGAGAGTAGAACAGGTTCTCGTTCCTGTCAGGTCGGCTGCTGGGCCTCGGGTCGCAGGTCGGGCCGGATCCGCAGCAGCACGCGCATGAACGGATCCGGGTCGACGTCGCTCGCGGTGAGCGTCAGCACCGGCGCCTCGAGCTGCTCGATCAGCACCTGCCACCCGCGCCGGCCGGGCGTGCCCAGGATCGCGACCGGCGTGAACGGGCTGGCCAGGTCGATCGTCGTACGGCGCCCGCTGCGCACCACCTCGAGCTGGTTGCGGCGGATCGTGAGCCGGGTCGGGATGGTGCTGGCCCGCACCGCCCACACCACGAGGACGAGCACGCCGAGGCTGGCCGCGACGGCGTACAGGCCGGTGGTGTGCTGGCGCGCAGCGACCACGCCCACCGCGACGGCGGCGAGCAGGGCCACGAGCAGCACGACGGTGAGCGCGCGACGGACCTGGGTGCGCGGCTTGAACTCGATGACCGCGGGCGGGAGGTCGTCCTCCGGCTCCTCGGTGTACGTCGCCGGCGGCTCGGCCGTGTCCGGTACGGCGTCGACCGGGCGGGCCGGGCTCGTGGGCGGCCAGGCGGGGCGGGGGGCCTCGGGCGCTGCGGGCGCCGGCTCGACGTCGGGCTCCGCCTCCGGCGCTGCCTCCGGCGCAACAGCCTCCGGCTCGCGCGCCACCGGGCCGAGCACGTCGAGCACCGATCGGCCGGCCTCGCGGGTGTCGGGCATCCGCGGCGTCGGGGCGGGAGGCTCGGGCTCGACCGGAGCGTCGGCCACGGCAGGGGCGGCCGCGGACGGCAGGTTGATCGGTGGCAGGGGGACCTCGCGGTCGGCGGCGTACGTCGCCCGCTTGTCCAGCCAGGCCCGGATCGTCAGCGTGTCCGGACCGAACTCGTCATCGCTCCCCACGGCGCCGACCCCCCTTCCTCCGGCGGCTGAGTCTAGGCGGTCCGCGGGTCGTCGCGGGGCACCACCGATGTCCTAGGCTAGAACGGTCCGAGGGGTGAGGAGGAGCCGTGGTGGAGACCGCCGAGCAGGGCGCGGTGCGGGTCACGCGGCAGCGCCGTGCCATCGCGGAGGCGCTCGAGCGCGCCGACGACTTCCACAGCGCCCAGGACATCCACGACCTGCTGCGCCAGTCGGGCGACAAGGTCGGTCTGGCGACGGTCTACCGGACGTTGCAGTCGATGGCCGACGCCGGCGAGGTCGACGTCCTGCACGGAGCGGCCGGGGAGACGACGTACCGCCGGTGCAGCCCGGACCACCACCACCACCTGGTCTGCCGGGTCTGCGGACGCACCGTCGAGATCGTGGCTCCGACTGTCGAGGCCTGGGCACGCGCCGTCGCCTCCGAGCACGACTTCGCCGAGGTCAGCCACACCGTCGAGCTGCTCGGCGTGTGCTCCAGCTGCCGCGCCGCGACAGGCTCGACCACCGGCCGCTGAGCGGGCCATCATGACGGGGTGCGCTCGCTCCTCGCCGTCCTGACGCTGCTCGCCGCCGGCCCGTCGCCCGTGCCGGCCGCCCAGCCGGTCGCGCCCGAGCCCACGGTCGGCGCGCTGTTCTTCCCGAGCGTCGGCGGGCTGTCCGTCGCCCTGCACCTGCCGCACTTCTGCTCGGCGAGCGTCGTGCACTCCACGACTCACGACCTGCTGCTCACCGCCGCGCACTGCGTCTACGGCACCGGTCTGACCATGGAGTTCGCGCCCGGCTTCCACGACGGCATCGCGCCGTACGGCGTCTGGACGGTACGCCGCGCCTACGTCACCGCCTCCTGGCGCGACCACCAGGACCCGGCCGACGACGTGGCCGTGCTCGAGGTGGCGCCCCGGGCGGGCCGGCGGATCGAGGACGTCGTCGGCGGACGCTCGGTCGGTACGCCGGCAGCCGGCCGCTCGGTCCGCCTGATCGGCTACCCCCTCGGTGTCGACGGGCGCCCCGTCGGCTGCGCGGACACCCTGTACCTGACCGACGGCTACCCGAGCATGGACTGCACCGGCCTCACCGACGGCGTGAGCGGCGGGCCGTGGCTGCAGGCCGGCCGGGTGGTCGGTGTCATCGGCGGTCGCGAGCAGGGCGGGTGCGGCGCCACGACGTACTCCGCACCGATCACGCGGGTCGTCGGTGGGCTGATCGCGCGGGCCGAGGCGGGACGTCCCTCCGACCTCGTCCCGATCGGATTCCTGGCGAACGCCTGCTGAGCGCCTCAGCGCGCGGCGGGAGGCTTCCGCAGGGCGTCGTGCGGCAGAGCGGGGGTGCGGTGCCCGAGGAGGACCTCCCTGACCGGATCTCGAGCGGGCCGCGTGCCCCTGCGATACTGACGCCGCGGGCCCCTAGCTCAATTGGCAGAGCGTCGGACTTTTAATCCGCTGGTTGTGGGTTCGAGTCCCACGGGGCCTACCGATTGCGGCAAATGCCGAGGTTTGACCGTCGGTCCGCATTGATATCGTCCTTGCGTGGGGTCGTCGACCGGGCGACTTCGCCAGACACAAGGAGTAGCGAGCGCAATGGCTCAGGGCACCGTCAAGTGGTTCAGCGCCGAGAAGGGCTTCGGCTTCATCGAGCAGGAGGGTGGCGGCGACGACGTCTTCGTCCACTACTCCGCGATCCAGACCAACGGGTACAAGTCGCTGGAGGACGCCCAGCGGGTCGAGTTCGACGTCACCCAGGGCCCGAAGGGCCCGCAGGCGGAGAACGTCCGGCCCCTCTGAACCCACGGCCGTACCGGTTTCGGGCCCTGTTGCTCTCGCAGCGGGGCCCGAAACCGTTTTTTGCGCGATGATGGGTGGGGGAGGGCCGCGGCGACCTCGGGAGGAGCAGGGACGTGGACGACCAATTCGAGGTCGAGCTGGATGACGACGACCTGCTGTCCGAGGTCGAGCTCACCACCAACCTGATCATCGCCGCGACCGCGTCGGACTCCCGGCTGTCCTGGGACGAGATCGACCGGATCCTGGGGGTCGTCCCGCGCCCGTTGCCGCCTCAGCAGCTCGCGAACAGCAACGGCCCCGAGTCCAGGTCCGACAACACGTAGGTGCCGGGTGCCGGTTGGAGGGTCATCGAGACCAGGTCCTTCTCGGCGGTCGTGCGGACCAGCGTGTAGCGGTCGGTGAAGGAGCCGCCCTGCCCGGGCGCGGGACCGACGGCGAGGGTGGCGCGCGTGGTGGCGTTGGTGCGGGCCTGGTCGGGGTTCTCGAAGAGCATCCGGACCTGGACCGAGCCGTCGGGGGCATAGGCCATGGCGAAGGCGTCGAGGGGGTTGATCCTGCCCGCCTCGGCGATCAGCCGAGCCCCCTCGGCCTGGTCGGCAGGGTCGGCCTGGTTCATCGCGAGCGCCTGGCAGGCGTAGCCACCGTCGTACACGACGCCGGAGGGTGCGTCTCCGAGCGACGCGGCCACTGCGGCCACCGCGCTGTCGTCGCCTGTCCCGCGCTCGTTGCTGCGCCAGTCGCGCAGGAAGGCCGCCGAGTCGCTCGCGGCGAGGACGTGGTGCTGCGCGTCGATGGTGAGGTTGCCGAGCTCCGGGGTCAGGTTGCCGATCGAGGCGAGACCGCCCGACCCGACCTGCCACACGCCGTCGTCGCTGCCCGGGTCGGTGTAGCCGATCTGCGCGAGCGTCACGCGCAGCTCGGCCGGGGTCACGTCGTCGGGGAGCCCCATCACGACCACCGCCCCGTCGGTGCCCTGCGCGTACAGCTCCCAGGACAGGTTCGCGGGGGAGACGCCGAGCTTCGCGGCGAGCGTCGGCGCGGAGTCGTCCAGTGCCGAGGCCGAGCTGAGGTCGGCGTCGAACGCCTGGGTGAGGAACGCGCGGACGTGGTCGGACGCGTCCGCCTCCGACACCCCCACCTTCGCGCGTACGGCGGCCCAGTCGGTCCAGCTGAACCGGACGGCCGTCCTCGGCGTCAGCGCCATCGCCGCCGAGAGCCGGGTCTCCGGGCCGGAGCGGGTCCGCACCCAGCCCACGACGCCGAGGGCGACGACCACCAGCGCCACGATCACGGCCACGACGGCCCGGCGTCGGGTCAGGCGGGGGCGTTCCACAGACAGGGCCTCTCGTTCGCGCACGCGGGGATAGGTGAGACTAGCCCCGTGGTCAGCACCCGCCTCGCAGCCGGTACGCCGCAGCGCCCTCCGGTCGCGGCCGCCGGCGTCGTCGCGTTCCGCCCCGGCCGGCAGGTCCTGCTCGTGCACCGGCCCAAGTACGACGACTGGTCGTTCCCCAAGGGCAAGCTCGAGCGCGGCGAGCACCGCATCGCGGCCGCGGTGCGCGAGGTGGCCGAGGAGACCGGGCTGCACGTGCGCCTGGGCCCGCCGCTGCCCGACCAGTGGTACCCGGTCAACGGCCGGAGCAAGGTCGTCCACTACTGGACTGGCCGCGTGGTCGGCGACGACGACGTGAACGGCTACCGCCCCAACGCCGAGATCGACCAGGTCCGCTGGGTCCCGGTGGACCTCGCCGTCGACCTGCTCACCTACGACTACGACCGGGAGACGCTCACGGCCGCCCTCGCGGTACGCCGCAAGACCCGCGCCCTGGTCGTCCTGCGCCACGCCGCGGCCCGGTCCCGGTCGCGGTGGTCCGCCGAGGACCGGCTGCGTCCGCTGCTGAGCACGGGCAGCACCCAGGCCGACCGCCTCGTCCCGCTCATCGCCGCGTACGACGCCACCCACGTGGTCAGCTCGCCCAGCACCCGCTGCGTCCAGACCGTCGAGCCGTACGTCGCCACCACCGGCTTCGACCTCGACCTGCGCCGCCGGCTGAGCGAGGAGGACGCCTCCCCGAGGGGCGTCGCGCGCATCGTCGAGGAGCTCCTCGCCGACGACCGGGGAGCGGTGCTGTGCACGCACCGGCCCGTCCTGCCGCTGGTGTACGACGCCCTCGGGCTGAGCAACCGGGTGCGCGCCTCGACGCTGCAGACGCCGCTCGCCCCCGCCGAGGCACTCGTCCTCCACACCCGCAAGGGTGCGGTCGTGGCGTTCGAGCGGCACGGGGTCTGACTCCTGACCGGGCCGGACGTGGCGTACCGCTAACAGGGCGAGTGACCTGGCCCACGGGGGATCGTCCCCTGCTTGCGCACTGTTCACCGTCCGTTCAGACACACCGGACGGTTGCGTTACCGGGCTTCCCTAACTTCGCAACGTCCAGACCGAAAGCAGGGGGGCGGTCTGCCCCTCCACCTGAGAGGCCTTGTCTTGAACCTCACCCAGATCCGCCGCGCGCTGGTTCCCAGCATCGCGGCCGTCGCGCTCGCCGGCTCCCTGGCGGCCTGTGGCTCCAACAGCTCCACCAGCACCGACGCCGGCTCCGGCTCGCCGTCGTCCGACGCCACGACCGCGCCGGCCGTGAACAACGCCTCCTCGCTGACCGGCGGCGGCTCGACCGCTCAGGGCAGCGCCCAGGTCCAGTGGGCCTCGGACTACGGCCAGAAGAACTCCGGAGTCACGATCAACTACAACCAGGTCGGCTCCGGCACCGGTCGCTCCAGCTTCGAGCAGGGCACCTACACCTTCGCCGGCTCGGACTCCTACCTGTCCGACCCGACCGAGTACGCCGCCGCCAAGAAGCAGTGCGGCGCCGACCCGATCGAGGTCCCGGACTACGTCAGCCCGATCGCCGTGGTCTTCAACCTGTCCGGCGTCTCCTCGCTGAACCTCGACGGCAAGACCATCGCCGACATCTTCAACGGCACGATCACCACCTGGAACGACAAGGCGATCGCGGACCAGAACCCGGGCGTGAACCTGCCCAGCACCTCGATCCAGCCGGTCCACCGCTCGGACGACTCGGGCACCACCGCCAACTTCACCGACTACCTCGCGCAGGCCTCCCAGGGTGCCTGGAAGGACGAGGCGTCGCAGACCTGGCCGACGACCTCGGGTCTGTCCGGCGACGGCACCTCGGGCGTCGTCACCACCCTGCAGGGCACCGACGGCTCGATCGGCTACGTCGACGCGTCGAAGGCCGGCACGTTCGGCATCGTCTCGGTCAAGGTCGGCAACAAGTACGTCATGCCCACCGCCGACGGCGCCGCGCACGACCTGTCGGTCTCGAAGCTCGACCCGACCGCCAAGTCCGGCCAGCTGACCTACAAGGTCGACCGGACCACCACCAACCCGGCCGACTACCCGCTCCTGCTGGTGTCGTACCTGATCGCGTGCCCGACGTACAAGGACGCCAAGGTCGGCGCCCTCGTGAAGGACTACCTGGGCTACATCGTGTCCGACGCCGGTCAGGCCTCGGGCTCGAAGGCCGCCGGTTCGGCCCCGCTGCCGTCGAACGTCGCGAAGAAGGCCCAGTCCATCGTCGCGACGATCAAGTGACCTGCTGATCCAGCTCGTCTGATCCCTGGGGCGGCCCGCTTCGGCGGGCCGCCCCGACCAACACCTCCGGGGAGTCCTGGTGTCCACGCAATCTCCGCCCGTGCCGGCCGGGAGCGACCTGTTCGCGCAGGGCTCGCAGGGCAAGGGCGACGCGATCTTCAAGGGTCTGGCCAGCGCGGCCGGCATCACGATCCTCGTCGCGCTCGCCGCCGTCTTCGTGTTCCTGCTCGTCAAGGGCATCCCCGGGGTGATGGCGGACCCCGCCCTCACCCAGCCGGTGAAGACCTTCGGTGGCAAGTCGAGCTTCTGGGCCCTCGCCGGCCCGCTCGTCTTCGGCACCGTGCTCTTCGCCGTGATCGCGCTCGTGATCGCGGTGCCGTTCGCCATCGCGATCGCGCTGTTCATCACCTACTACGCGCCGGCGCGGATCGCGACGCCGGTGGCGTACGTCATCGACCTGCTCGCCGCCGTGCCCTCGATCATCTACGGCCTCTGGGGCGGCACCGTGCTCGCCGCGTCGCTCAAGCCGACGATCGAGTGGCTCAGCGTCCATGCCAGCTGGATCCCGATCTTCAAGGGCCCGTACGCCGGCACCGGCCAGGTGGGCATCACGGCCGTGCTGGTGCTGAGCGTCATGATCCTGCCGATCATCGTCGCCATCTCACGCGAGGTCTTCAAGCAGACCCCGCCGCTGGTGCAGGAGGCCGCCGTCGGCCTCGGCGCCACCCGCTGGGAGATGATCCGGCTGGCCGTCCTCCCGCACGCGAAGTCGGGCATCGTCGCCGGCGTGATGCTGGGCCTCGGTCGCGCGCTCGGGGAGACCATGGCGGTCCTGATGGTGTCCCACGCCCTCAACCCGAACCTGACCTTCAACCTCACCGGTTCGCACGAGGGACAGACCATCGCGTCCTTCATCGCCGGTCACTGGGCGGAGGCCAGCAACGACGGCAAGTCGGCGCTGATCGCCCTCGGTCTCATCCTGTTCGCCCTGACCTTCGTCGTGAACTTCGTCGCGCGCTGGGTCATCGCCCGCGGAGATCGGAAGTTCGCCCGATGACCACGATCGACTTCGCGCGCCCGGCCCTGACCCGGCCCCGGCTGCCGCGCCTCGCGCCGCTCGGTGTCTTCGTCGTCGTCGCCGCCGTCGCGGTCCTCTTCAAGCTGGTCTTCGCCAGGCACTCGTCGTGGACCCCGGTCGTCATCCTCGCCGACGTGCTGGGGATCGCCGTCGTCGTGATCTGGTCCCAGGTGCTCGAGGGCGGCCGGGCCGCCAAGGACCGCCTGGTCACCGGCGTCATCTGGTCGATGTTCGCGGTCGTCTGCGTGCCGCTGGTGTGGATCATCGAGTTGGTCGTCCGCAAGGGCGGCTCGCACCTGTCGTGGACGTTCCTGACCTCCTCGATGAAGAACCACTCGGTGCTCACGGCCGCCGATGCGGCCAAGGGCGGCATCGCGCAGGCCCTCATCGGCACCGGGCTGATCACGCTGGTGGCCGCGCTCATCGCCGTACCGCTCGGGCTGATGGCGGCCATCTACCTCGTCGAGTACGGCAAGGGCACCCGACTGGCACGGGCCACGGCGCTGTTCGTCGACGTCATGACCGGCATCCCCTCGATCGTCGCGGGCCTCTTCGCGATCACGCTGTTCCGGATCGTGTTCGGCCCGACCGTGCAGATGGGTTTCACCGCGGCCATCGCCCTGGCGCTGCTGATGACCCCAACGGTCGTGCGGTCGACCGAGGAGATGCTGCGCCTGGTTCCCGCCGACCTGCGCGAGGCGTCCTGGGCGCTCGGCGTACCGAGGTGGCGCACCATCCTCAAGGTGGTCGTCCCGACCTCGATCGGCGGCATCGTGACGGGTGTGATGCTCGCCGTGGCGCGCGTCATCGGCGAGACCGCGCCGCTGCTGGTCGCGGTCGGCTACACCGCGAGCGTGCAGTGGAAGCTGTTCACCCCGTCGGAGCCGATGTCCACGCTGCCGACGTTCATCATCAACCAGTACAACAGCCCCGACATCGTGAGCTGCACCCTGGCCCAGCGCCAGGCCGGCCAGGCCTGCCTCGCGACCAACTTCAGCGAGCCGCGCTACTGGGCCGCGGCGCTGGTCCTCATCATCATCGTGATGGTCCTCAACCTCGTGGCCCGGATCGTCGGCAAGATCTTCGCCCCCAAGACCGGGCGCTGAGCAGGAGAGAACACGACATGGCTACAGGCATCGACGTCAGCGACGTCAACATCTACTACGGCGACTTCCTCGCCGTCGAGGGTGTGAACATGTCCATCCGCGCCGGCGCCGTCACGGCGTTCATCGGGCCGTCGGGTTGCGGCAAGTCGACCTTCCTGCGCTCGCTCAACCGGATGCACGAGGTGATCCCCGGGGCGCGGGTCGAGGGCAAGATCGCCATCGGCGGCCAGGACCTCTACGGTCCGGGCGTCGACCCGGTCGCCGTACGACGCACCGTCGGCATGGTCTTCCAGCGCCCCAACCCGTTCCCGACGATGTCGATCTACGACAACGTCCTGGCGGGCAGCAAGCTCAACAACAAGAAGATCAAGAAGGACGAGGCCGACGCGATCGTCGAGCGGTCTCTGCGGGGCGCCAACCTCTGGCAGGAGGTCAAGGACCGCCTCGGCAAGCCCGGCATGGGCCTGTCCGGCGGCCAGCAGCAGCGCCTGTGCATCGCGCGCGCCATCGCCGTCCAGCCCGAGATCCTGCTCATGGACGAGCCCTGCTCGGCGCTGGACCCGATCTCCACGGCTGCCGTCGAGGACCTCATCCACCAGCTGAAGAACGACTACACGATCGTCATCGTGACCCACAACATGCAGCAGGCGGCGCGGGTCTCCGACGACACCGGCTTCTTCAACCTCAAGGCGACCGGCGAGCCGGGCCACCTGGTCGAGTTCAACCCGACCAAGAAGGTCTTCGCCAACCCGGACAACGAGGCGACCGAGGCCTACATCTCGGGCCGCTTCGGCTGAGCCGGCTGCCCATGGAGACGCCATCAGCCGCAGCTGCCGATGGTGTCCGTCGATCGACGCGCGGTGACTCCGCGCGGGCCTACCTGCACCGGTGGGCCGAGACGGCGGGCACGCAGCTGCTCGTCGTCGACCCGCTGCCCGCGCAGGGACAGCTGACCGACGAGCTCGCCGGGCGCGGGGTCCACGTCGTGTGGGCCGACTCGACGGTCGACGGGCTTGTCGAGTTCGGTCGCGTCCACCCGACCGCGGTCGTCGTCGACCCGCGGGCCCCCGGCATCCCGGCGGCGGAGTTCGTCAGCGTGATCCGGCGGCACGGGGCGACGTACGTGATCGCGGTGCTGGAGCGGACCGCCCCGGACGGTGCGGGGGAGCTGCTCAAGGCCGGGGCCAGCGCGATCGTGCCCACGCCGTACACGGCCGCCCAGCTGTGGGACGCGCTGCGCGCGTCGCCCGAGCCCCTCGACGGTCGTGCGCACCTCGAGGTCGGTCCGATCGAGCTCGACGCGGCCGCCTACTCGGTCCACATCGACGGGCAGCGCATCCCGGACCTGCCGCTCAAGGAGTTCGAGCTGCTCCGCGAGCTGATGCTGCGCTCGCCCGGTGTGGTCGACGACGACGAGCTGCGGACCGCCCTGTGGGGCGCCGGTCGCGCGAGCGGCAACACGATCGCCATGCACGTGACCCGGTTGCGCAGCAGGCTCGGTGGTGCGGCCGACGTACGCCGGATCCGGGGCCGGGGCTACTCCTTGACGGTGTGACGCGAGTTCGGCCTTCTGGTCGACCCAAACCCGGGTTTCGGTCGACCGAAAGCCTGAACTCGCGGAGGGATCAGGCGGGGACGACGAGGTGGACGACCTCGTAGGCCACGAAGGCGACCGTCGCGGCCGCGGGGAGGGTGACCACCCAGGCGACCAGGATCGTCTTCGCCATGCCCCAGCGGACGGCCGAGAACCGCTTGGTGGCGCCCGCACCCATCACCGCGGAAGTGATGACGTGGGTGGTCGAGATCGGCGCCTGGAAGGCGTACGCCGTCGTGTAGAGCACCGTCGCGCCGACCGACTCCGCCGCGAAGCCGCGGGCCGGATCGAGGTGGATGATCTTGCGGCCCAGGGTGCGCATGATCCGCCAGCCGCCGGAGTAGGTGCCGAGCGAGATCGCGCCCGCGGCGCCGATGACGACCCACAGCGGCAGCTGCTTGGCGTCGTAGTGGGCCGGGTACGCCGTCACCAGGACCAGGAGGATCACGCCCATCGTCTTCTGGGCGTCCTGCAGACCATGGCCCAGGGCGAGCGCCGCCGCCGAGATGGTCTGCATGCCGCGGAAGCCGCGATGGACGCGGTGCTGGTTGCGCTTGCGGAAGATCCACATGATCGCGGTCATCACGACGAAGGCGCCGATGAAGCCGACGAGCGGGGAGAGGACCATCGGGGTGACGACCTTGTCCCAGATGATCGACCAGTGCACCGAGGCGCCGCCCGCGACGCCGGCGCCGACCAGGCCGCCGATGAGCGCGTGGCTGGACGAGGAGGGAAGCCCGAAGTACCAGGTGATCAGGTTCCAGGTGATCGCGCCGAGGAGCGCCGCCATCACGATGATCAGCCCGTGGTTGTCCTTCGGCGGCACGATCACGTCGCTGACGGTGTGCGCCACCTTCTGGCCGAGCAGCGCACCGACGAAGTTCATGAGCGCGGCGAGGGTGAGCGCGATCCGCGGGGTGAGGGCGCGGGTCGAGACCGACGTGGCGATCGCGTTCGCCGCGTCGTGGAACCCGTTGGTGTAGTCGAACGCGAGCGCGATGACGACGACCGCGATGACGATCGCGAGGGTGAGGGTCACGGAAGTGCCTGTCTGGTGAGCCGGGGCGGGAGCCCTCAGCCCTCCTTGACCGCGATCTGCTCGACGATGTTGGCGACCCGCTCGAAGGCGTCGATCGCGGCCTCAAGCGACTCCACGATGTCCTTGAGCTTGAGGACCTCGATGGTCTTGTAGTCGCCGTTGAAGAGCTGGGCGAGGGTACGCCGGTGGTTCCGGTCGCCCTCGTTCTCGAGCCGGTTGACCTCGATCCAGTAGTCCTCGAGGTCCTTCATGCCCTGCAGACGCGGCATCGCGGCGGCCGTGAGCTCGGCGCAGCGCTGGATCACATCGACCTGGGCGGACAGCTCGGCGGGGAAGGTCACGACCTCGTACAGCAGGATCAGGTCGACGGCCTCGTCCATCATGTCCATGACGTCGTCGAGGCCGGAGCCCAGCGCGTAGATGTCCTCGCGGTCGAAGGGCGTCACGAAGGTGCTGTTCACCTTCTTGACGATCTCGTGCGTGGTCTCGTCGGCCATGTGCTCGGCCGCCCGCATCCGCTCGGCCACGCCATCACGGTCGGAGCGCTCGCCGAGCATCTCGGCGAGCAGGCCCGCCCCGATGACGAGGTGCTGGGCGGACTGGGTGAACAGGTCGAAGAAGGAGGTATCGACCGGTCGGAGGCGCAATCCCACGTGGACTCCCGTAGAGGCGGAGGCGAACGCGATCATGCTAGGGGGTGAACGTCCGTGAGTCGCAACCCCGGGCGCGCCGGGTCTTTACCGAGTGGCCGGCGCCACTGCGTCAGGCCCGGAAGCGCTTGCGCTGCTGGTCGATGAGCGTCTCCTGCAGGTGCACGGTGCCGCCGTTGTGCTTCCAGTGCCCGTCCACACCGAGCTCCCAGGCCTGGGTCGTGGGCGCGAAGGCCAGGTCGAGCAGGGAGGCGACCTCGTTCTTGCACTCCTGGTCGGGCACCTTGACGAGCACCTCGACGCGGCGGTCGAGGTTGCGGTGCATCATGTCCGCCGAGCCGAGCCAGTACGTCGGGTCGCCGCCGTTCTGGAACGCGAACACCCGGCTGTGCTCGAGGAAGCGGCCGAGCACCGAGCGCACCTTCACGTTCTCGCTCAGACCCGTCACGCCCGGCCGGAGAGCGCAGATGCCGCGCACCAGGAGCTCGACGGGCACGCCCTCCTGGGAGGCGAGGTACAGCGCGTCGATGATCTCCTCGTCGACCACCGAGTTCGCCTTGATCCGGATGCCGGCGGGCCGACCGTCCTTGTGCTGGGCGATCTCGTTGTGGATCTGGTCGATGAGGCCGGAGCGCACCGAGTCGGGGGCGACCAGGAGCTCGGCGTACTGCGCGTTGCGCGACCAACCGGACAGGTTGTTGAACAGGTGTGCGACGTCCTCGCCGATCGCCTCGTTGGTCGTGAGCAGCCCGAGGTCCTCGTACATGCGCGAGGTCTTCGGGTTGTAGTTGCCGGTGCCGATGTGGGTGTAGCGGCGGATGCCCTCGGGCTCGTCGCGGACGACGAGGGCCAGCTTGCAGTGCGTCTTCAGGCCGACCAGGCCGTAGACCACGTGGCAGCCCGCCTGCTCGAGCTTGCGCGCCCAGCGGATGTTGGCCTGCTCGTCGAAGCGGGCCTTGATCTCCACGAGGACGAGCACCTCCTTGCCCGCCTCGGCCGCGTCGATGAGCGCGTCGATGATCGGGGAGTCTCCAGAGGTGCGGTACAGCGTCTGCTTGATCGCGAGCACGTGCGGGTCGGCGGCCGCCTGCTCGATGAACCGCTGGACCGACGTCGCGAACGAGTCGTAGGGGTGGTGCAGCAGCACGTCGTGGCGACGTACCGCCTTGAAGACGTCCACGGGGGCCGACGACTCGAACTCCGCGAGCAGCGGGTGGGTCGAGGGCAGGAAGGAGGGGAACTTCAGCTCCTCGCGGGGAAGGTCCGCGATGCCGTGCAGCCCGCGCAGGTCCAGCGGACCGGGGACCTTGAACACCTCCTGCTCGGAGATGTCGAGCTCCGAGACGAGCAGGTCGAGGACCGACGGCGCGATGGACTCCTCCACCTCGAGACGCACGGGCGGGCCGAAGCGGCGCCGCAGCAGCTCCTTCTCGAGGGCGGCGAGGAGGTTCTCGGCGTCGTCCTCCTCCACCTCGAGGTCCTCGTTGCGGGTCACCCGGAAGGTGTGCGCCTCGAGGACCTCCATGCCCGGGAAGAGCCGGCGCAGGTGGGCGCCGATGACGTCCTCGAGCGGCACGAACCGCGAGTTGCCGAGCGGGATGAAGCGGTCGAAGTTGCTCGGCACCTTCACGCGCGCGAACAGCTCCTTGCCGGTCTTCGGGTTGCGCAGCACGACGGCGAGGTTGAGCGAGAGGCCCGAGATGTAGGGGAAGGGGTGGGCCGGGTCGACGGCCAGGGGCGTGAGGACCGGGAAGATCCGGTCCTTGAACAGCTTCTTGGCGAACTTCTGCTCGTCGCGGTCGAGATCCGACCAGCGCACGAGCTGGATGTCCGCGGCCTCGAGCGCGGGGATGATCAGGTCGCGGAACACCCGGGCCTGGCGCTGGCTGAGCTCACCGGTCCGCTGCCAGATCATCTCCAGGACCTCGCGTGGCATGAACCCGCTCGCCGCACGGACGGCCAGCCCGGTGGCGATGCGGCGCTTGAGGCCCGCCACGCGGACCATGAAGAACTCGTCCAGGTTGCTGGTGAAGATCGCGAGGAAGCGGGCGCGCTCGAGCAGCGGCAGGGTCTCGTCCTCCGCCAGCTCCAGGACCCGCTCGTTGAAGCGGAGCCAGGACAGCTCCCGGTCCAGGAAGCGGTTGCTGACGGCGGCGATCGAGGCCACCCGCGCCGGATCCGGGACGTACGCCGGACCCGGCTCGATCTCGCCGAGGGTCTGGTCGACGGCGTCGGTGAGGTCGGGCACGGTGACGGCGGGCTCGGCTTCGGTCGTCATGCCACGATCCTCCCACCGCCGGGTGAACGGCGGGTGACTCGCTGCGTAGGCTGCCCGACGTGGACCTGCGCTCGACCGTCGAAGGGGCCGCGCTGCGCGCCCTCACCACCCTGCCCGCGTCGCTGCAGCGGGCCGTGAGTGGCGGCCGGACCGTCCTGGACGGCCAGACCCTCGCTGCCGACCTGCAGCTGATGCTGGCCGCGCAGGGGCTGCTCCGGCGTGACGACGTGGAGGTGCCGATCGAGGAGGTCCGGGCGGGGACGCGCCGCGACGCGGCGATCGCCGGTGGCCGGCAGCCGATCGGGGCGGTCCACGACCTCGAGGTCGCGGGGCTGCCCGCGCGGCAGTACCTGCCGAGCGCGCCGGTCGTCCCGGTGGGGACCCCCGGGCCGCTGCTCGTGTTCGTGCACGGCGGCGGCTTCATCGAGGGCGACGTCGACACCCACGACGCGCCGTGCCGGATGCTGGCCGAGCGGTCCGGCGTACCGGTGCTGTCGGTGAGCTACCGGCTCGCACCCGAGCACCCGTTCCCCGCGGCCCACGACGACGCGTACGCCGCCTTCCGGGACATCCATGCCCGGGCGGCCGAGCTCGGCGCCGACCCCGCGCGGATCGCGGTCGGTGGTGACTCGGCCGGGGGCAACCTCGCCGGGTGGATCGCGATCGCGGCTGCGCGCGACGGGCTGCCGGTGGCGTTCCAGCTGCTCGTCTACCCGGTGGCGGACGGCCCGCACCCCGGGGAGAGCGCCCGGATGTTCAACGAGGGCTTCTACCTGACCCAGGAGTTCATCGACCGCGCGGACGCGTCGTACACCCCGGACCGCAGGGACCTGCTGGACGAGCGGATCAGCCTGGTGCGGGCCGAGCTCCCGGCTGGTCTCGCGCCGGCGTACGTCGTGACGGCGGGGTTCGACCCGCTGCGCGACGAGGGCGAGGCCTATGCGCGGCTGCTGGCCGCCGGGGGCCACGAGGTGGAGCTCGAGCGGTTCCCCGACCAGATCCACGGCTTCATCAACATGCTCGTCGTGCCGAGCTGCCGGTCGGCCACCGAGAGGATCGCGGGCCGGCTGCGCGCGGCGCTGTCCTGAGGTCGGAGGTCAGATGGTCGAGCGCCATTGGCGCAGCTCGGCCATGAAGCTGACCGGGTCGACCATGCTCGCGTTGATCACGAACGGGTCCATGCCCTTGCGGGCGAAGCGCAGCTCCCAGCCGGGCTCGCCGGGGATGCCGACCTCCTCGACCTCGGTCGCGGCGCTGCGTACGTCGAAGCGGTAGCTGCTCTCGCCCTTCTTCACGTACACGAGCCCGCGCACGATGCTCACCTCGACGGGTTCGACCTTCGTGCGCAGCGCGGCCCAGGTGAGCACGACGGTGAGGGCCGCGATCACCAGCCCGAAGGGCGTCATCAGGGTGTGGTTCAGGAGGGCCAGGACGGTCACCATCCCGGCCACGACGGCCGTGGCGCCGAGCGCGAAGGACAGCACCCGCGGGTCGCTGCCGTCGCCGGTGAGCCGCTCGCCGGGGTGCGAGCCGCCCTCGAAGATGGACAGCGGTCCCTCGGCCGCGCGGGCGCGCGCCTCGAGGGCGGCGACCTGCGCGCGGGCATCCGCGAGCTCGGCCTTGGTCTGCTCGAGCTCGGTCTGCAGGTCGGCGTTGCGCCGCACGAGGGTCTCGTGCTCGTGGCGCAGCGCGTCGGTCTCGGCGTCTACAGGTCCGGTCGCCACTGGCGGAGTGCCTCCATGAACGTCGTGGGGTCGACAACCTTCGAGTCGATGGTCACCGGGGCCATGCTCTTGCGCAGGACCTTGATCCTCCAGCCGCGCTCGCCGGCCACACCCTCCTGCTCGATCTGGGTGTTCGGGCTGGTCAGGTCGAAGCGGCTGTTCATCTCGCCGACGGTGACCTTGAGCAGCCCGGCCTCGTCGATGTCGACGCTGCGCGAGGAGTTGTTGGCGCGCAGCGCGTACGCGAGCAGCACGGCCGTCACCGCGGACAGCGTGGCCGCCAGCGGGATGTCGCTGCGCAGGGTGTGCGAGAACGCCATCCGCGCGACGACCGCGGCACAGCCCAGTGCGATCACGATCGCGAGCGGCGCCAGGCTGGTCGTGCCGCGCTTCGCGTGGAACGGCTGGCGGGCACCACCGTCGGCGACGGCGGCGGCGACCTGCGGTGCGGGCCCGGGCTCGGGCTCCGGCTCCAGCTCGGGGACGGAGTCGGTCGCGGGCACGGAGTCGGTCGCGTCCTCGGCGGACCCGTCCGCCTCGTCGACGACCGGCAGCTCGGTGGTCGCCGGGTGCGCCGCCACGGGCTCCTCGACCGCAGGGTCTTCGGCGGCGGGCTCCTCGGCGGCGGGCTCCTCGGCGGCGGGCTCCTCGGCCGGAGGCTCGTCCGCGACGGGCTCCTCGACCGTGACCTGATCGGTGGCGGCGGGGCTGGGTTCCTCGGCCGCGTCGTCGTCCGCGAGCTCCTGGGCGGCCGCTGCCGATCGGGCGCGCCAGCGCTCGAGCAGGCTGGCGGTCGGCGCGAGCGACGCTGACAGGTCGTCCTCGTCGGTCGTGCGGAGGTCCTCCTCGGCCGGCACTTCGGGCTGCGGCTCGACCTCGGCTACGTGGTCGGCCGGGGCCTCGGGCTCGTCGACGTCCTCGGCCACCGGCTCCGGGGCTTCCTCGGCCTCGACGGCCTCGTCGGTCAGTGCGACCTCCGGGCCCGCGGACCCGGTGTCCTCTGCCTCCGTCGCGCCGGCCAGGGCGCGCCACCGGTCGAT
This sequence comes from Nocardioides maradonensis, assembly GCF_054777115.1. Classification (NCBI taxonomy): domain Bacteria; kingdom Bacillati; phylum Actinomycetota; class Actinomycetes; order Propionibacteriales; family Nocardioidaceae; genus Nocardioides; species Nocardioides maradonensis. The sequence goes on from NZ_BAAHAZ010000004.1 coordinate 86,698, forward strand.
GACGGAGCCCTCGTCGGTCGGCGCGGGTGCCACCGGGGAGGTGCGGGCGGCCTGCCAGCGGCCGAACAGGTCCTCGGCGGCACCGGACTCGTCCGCCTCCTCCTCCGCGTCGCTCTCGGCAACGGCGTCGGGCGTCTCGTCCGACGCCGGCGGCTCCTCGGCGGCGGGCTCGGGCGAAGAGTCCTCGGTCTGGTTGCGCAGCGCGGACAGGTTGCGCCAGCGGTCGACGACCGATCCCTCCTCGACGGCGGCGGGCTCGGCCCGCTCCTCGGGCTCAACGGGTGCGGGTGCCTCGGACCGCGACGCCTGCCACCTGTCGAAGACGTCGTCGATCGCCACGGCCTCGGTCGCCTCCTCGGCGACGGGCGCGGCCTCGGGCGTCGGCTCGTCGGGTACGACGGGCGTGCGCGCGGCGCTCCAGCGGTCCAGCAGGTCGGCGGGGGCGACGGGCTCCGCCTCCGCAACGGGCTCCGGCTCGGTGACGGGCTCCGGCTCGGTGACGGCCTCCGGCTCGGTGACGGCCTCCGGCTCGGTGACGGCCTCCGGCTCGGCGACGACGGAGCGGTTCGCGAGTTCCTCACGCGCACGGGCGACCTCCGCGGCCAGCGCCTCGGCGCGTGCCTCCGCCTCGGCACGTGCCCGGGCGTGCTCGGCGGCCCGGGCCTCGGCCTCCGCGCGAGCACGAGCGGCTTCGTCCGCGAGTGCGGCGGCTCGTGCCTCCGCCTCCGCGCGGGCGCTGGTCTGCTCCTTGAGGTCGGCGAGGCTGCGCAGGTGCGCGTCGGCGAGGTCGGCCGTCCGTGCGTTGGCGAGGCGGGTCGCTTCCTGCTGGTCGGTCGCTGCCTGGACGGCGGCATCCTGGGCTGCAGCGGCCTCGGCGGCGAGCTGTTCGGCGCGGGCCTCGGCCTCGGCGCGGGCCTGGGCGTGCTCGCCCGTGGTGGCCTCGGCCGAGGTGCGGGCGGCCTCGGCCTCGGCGGCGAGCTGTTCGGCGCGGGCCTCGGCCTCGGCGCGGGCCTGGGCGTGCTCGGCGGTGGTGGCTTCGGCGGCCTGCTGGGCTGCAGCGGCCTCGGCGGCGAGCTGCTCCGCGCGGGCCTCGGCCTCGGCACGGGCCTGCGCGTGCTCGGCGGTGGTGGCTTCGGCGGCCTGCTGGGCGGCGTACGCCTCCTGCGCCAGCTGCGCGGCGAGCGCCTCCGCGTCGGTGCGGGCCTTCGCGTGCTCGGCGGTGATCCGCTCCGCCTCGGCCTTGGCTTGGGCGGCCTCCCGCGCGCTCTGCTCGGCACGGGCCTCCGCCTCGCGCCGCGCGATGGCCTCCGCCTGGACCTCCTCGAGGCCACGCCGGTGGGCGGCGACCAGCTCGGCGGTGCGCGCTTCCGCGTCCGCACGGGCCTGGGCCTGCGCGGCGGCGGCCTGCTCGGCCTCGGCGCGTGCGCGCGACGCCTCCAGCAGCTGCTGCTGCGCCTCCATCAGCTCGGCCTGCAGCGTCGAGAGCGCTGCCTGGTGCGTCGCCGCCGACTGCTCGAGCTGGCTGAGCGCCTCGACGGCGCGCTGCTCGGCGTCCGCGCGGGCCTGGTTGGCCTCGGTGGCGATCTCCTCGGCCGCGACGAGAGCGGCCGTGGTGGCTTTCTGCTCCTCGGCGAGCACGGCAGCCGACTGGTGGGCGGCGGCGGCCGCCGCCTGGGCCTCGCGAGCCAGGTCGAGCTGCTCACGCGCGGCGACCTCGGCGAGGCGGCGGGCCTCGTGGGCCTCCTCGGCCAGCCGGGCCTGGTTCGCCGCGGACTCGTCGGCGGCGGCGCGGGCCGCGCCGTGCTCCTCGGCCTTGGCGGCGGCCTCGTTCGCACGCGCCTGGGCGGCCTCGGCGGTCTCCAGGGCGATCCGGGCCAGCTCGGCCTGCTGCCGGGCGGCCTCCTCGGCGGCCTCGCGGGCGGCGTGCGCCTCCTGGGCCAGCCGGGCGTGCTCCGCGGCCGCCTGCTCGGCGGCCTCGCGCTCCTCGGTCGCGCGGCGGGTGCGCTCGCCGTGCTCCTCGGCGCTGGCCGCTGCCTGCTCGGCGAGCATCAGCGCCCGCTCCTCGGCGGCGGTCGAGGCCTCGTGGGCAGCCAGGGCGAGCGCGGCCTGCTGGCGGGCCGCCTCCTCGGCGAGGGTCCGTGCGGCGGCGATCTCCGCCGAGCTGCGCTCGGCGGCCTCGCGCGCCTCGAGCATGTTCCGGGCGAACTCGGCGTGCTCCGCGGCCATGGCGGCCGCCTGCTCGGCGAGCGAGCGCGCGCGGTCCTCGGCGGCGGTGCGCTCCTCGTGCGCCCGGCTCGCGGCCGCCGCGAACTCCTGCGCCTGGGACTCGGCGGTCTGGCGCGCCTGCGCAGCGTGGGCGGCGAGCTCGGCCTGCTCCAGCGCGTGCCGCTCGGCCTCCTCGCGCTTGGCGTGGGCCGCAGCTGCGAGCTCGGCCTGCTCCTGGGCGAACCGCTCGGCCTGCTCGCGGCGCGCCGCTTCGGCACCGGCGAGCTCGGCCCGCTCGTGCGCCGCCTTCTCGGCGGCGGCTCGAGCCTCGGCGGCGGCGTGGGCGAGTGCCTCGGCCTCGATGCGCGCCTGGTGCGCCTCCGCGGCGGTCTGTGCCTGCTCGCGGGCCAGCCGGTCGGCCTCCTCGCGCGCCTGGCTGGCCATGCTCGCCGCCTGCTCCGCCGCGAGGCGCTCGGCGGCCTGGACGGCGGCGGCCATCTCTGCGTCGCGACGCAGGCGGGCGGCCTGCTCGGCCACCGCGTGGGCCCGGGCGGCCTCGGCTCCGGTCAGCGGCTCCGCGACCTCGGCCGCGGCCGCAGCGACCTCGTGCTCGGGCATGGGCTCGACCGTACGCGGCCGCTCGAGCGGGCGGGTGGCGGCCTCGCGGCGGCGCGGCCAGAGCCGGCGCTGCGCGGCGGCAGGGTACGGATCGGCGAAGCCGAGCGCCACCGCCTGCTCGATGACCCGGCGGCTGTCGTCGTCGGGCTCGTCGCCCTCCGACCCGGCGTCGACCTCGACCGCGTCCATCGACTCGGCGCGGTCGACGAGTCCACCGAGGTCCGGCTGGTCCTCGTCGCCGGGCGGTAGCGGGTCGGTCAACGGGTCCGGGACGCGTGCCGGGGCAGCCACGTCGACGTCGTCGGCCGAGACGGTGTCGAAGCCGAGGGGGGCGAAGAGGGCGTCCTCCTCGGCCGCGTGAACCTCGTCGGAGGGCTCGGTCGCCGCAGCTGCAGGCTCCTGCTCCCCGGTGACCGCGACCGCGTCGTCCGCGACCGCGTCGTCCGCGACCGCGTCGTCCGAGACCGCGTCGTCCGCGGGCGAGTCGGCGGCCTCCGCTTCGGCCGCTCCGGACGCCTGCTCCGCGGACGCAGCCTGCGCCTCCTGCCCCTCCGGCTCGCCCTCGGCCGCGTCGCCCTGGACAGCGTCGAGGTCGCTCACCGTCGTCGGCTCCACGAGCGCCGCGTGCTGGTCGTCGCACTCGGCCTCTGCGGGCCGGGTGGAGAAGCGGCTGATCACGCTGGCCCACGCGTCGCCGGCATCGATCGGCGCGGCCTCGTCCGCGTCGGCACGGCGCTCCGCCGGCTCGACGAGCGCGGACCAGTCGACGCTGTCGTCGCCCTCGGGCGCCTCCGTGGCCGTCGCGGGCTGGCTCGGACCACGCCGAGCCACGACGTCGGCGAGGTCGTCGGCGGCACCCGTCGGGGCGTCGGTCGACTCGCTCAGCCGCAGCAGTGCCGCGGCGTCCTCGGCGTCGAGCTCCTCGACGACCGGGATCTCCTCGCGGCCCTTGCGCAGCCGGCCGACCAGACCGCGCCGACGGCGCGACTCACCGGCACCGGACTCGTCCGGTGTCGGCTGGTCGTCGGAGACCGAACTCATAGCGGCAGATGCTACCTAGCGTCGGGGGGCAGGTGGGGGCGTTGCTCATCGTCCAGGAGCGCGGGACCTGCCCAGACTCTGGAGTCGGTTGGTCAACGACCTTAGGGCACGGACGGCACGGGTCAGGCGGAACGTCGGAACTGGACGTGCGTGTCGGCGGGGGCGTGGGTGAAGCCGAGCGACTCGTAGAGGCGACGCGCCGGAAGGTTGTCGGACTCGACGTACAGCAGGATCTCCCGGACGCCGCGCTCGGTGAGGTGGTTGAGGCCCGCGACGGTGAGGACGCGGCCGAGCCCGCGGCCCTGGGCGGAGGGCGCGACACCGACGACGTACACCTCGCCGTGCTGCTCGTCGTGCAGCTTGGTCCAGTGGAAGCCGAGCAGCGAGCCGTCGTCGTCCTCGGCGACCAGCAGGTCGGCGTCGTCGTACCACGGCTCGGCCATCCGCTGCGCCAGGTCGGCGGCGTCCATGCCGCCCTGCTCGGGGTGGTGCGCGAACGCGGCCGCGTTGGTCGCGAGCAGCGCGGCCGCGTCGGCCGGGGTGAAGGCCCGCACCCGCACCTCCCCACACTGCGGCAGTACGCCGGCGGGCCGGCGCATCACCCACAGCTCGCGGTCGGCGGTGAAGCCCAGCCGGTCGGCCAGTCGCCGCGCGGCCGCGTGACCTCCGTGCGACCACGCGGTCAGCGGCCCGGACGTCGCGCAGGCCGCCGCGCCGAGCCGCGCACCCAGCCCGTGACCGCGGGCGTCGGGCGCTACCGCGAGATCCAGCACCTCGCCGGTGCGCAGCGCGAACCCGCCCGGCACGACCCAGCTGTCGGGCAGTCCGTCGTGCCGCAGCCGCAGGTCGGCGGCCTCGTCGAGCGGGTCCGCCTCCCCGGCCGCGACCACCGCCCGGCGTACGTCTGCCACGGCTGCCAGCGCCGCCTCTCCCGTGAGCCAGCCGCCGTCGTCCACGCGCCCACGGTAGCGACCAAGATCGGCATTCCGTTTACATCGGACACGGTGACGCGGTAAACCAGCCCCATGAAGCTGAGCCACATGGTGGGCGGGGCTGCTGTTGCCCTGGGGGCCGTCGCCGTGCGCGACCTGACGCAGAAGAAGCACGCGCTGCAGCGCAACTTCCCGGTGCTCGGGCACGCGCGCTACTGGCTGGAGACGATCGGGCCGGAGCTGCGGCAGTACATCGTCACCTCCAACGAGGAGGAGCGGCCGTTCAGCCGGGACCAGCGCACGTGGATCTACGCGTCGAGCAAGGAGCAGAACAACTACTTCGGCTTCGGCACCGACGTCGACGTCGAGCACACCCAGGGGCACGCCTACATCAAGCAGCGCACCTTCGCGGAGTCGCTGCCCGACGACCACGACGCGAACTGGAGCCTCCCGAGCGCGAAGGTGCTGGGCGGCCCGCGGAAGAGGGCGAAGGCGTTCCGGCCCGACTCCGTGGTCAACGTCAGCGCGATGAGCTTCGGCTCGCTCTCGAGCGCCGCGATCACCGCGCTCAACAAGGGCGCGGCCGCGGCCGGCTGCCTGCACAACACCGGCGAGGGCGCGATCTCGCCGTACCACCGCAACGGCGCCGACCTCATCATGCAGATCGGCACGGCCTACTTCGGCTGCCGCGACGAGCACGGCAACTTCTCCCTCGACCGGCTCAAGGAGTCGATCGCGAGCGCGCCGGTGCGTGCCCTGGAGATCAAGCTGTCCCAGGGGGCCAAGCCCGGCCTCGGCGGCCTGCTGCCGGCCGCCAAGATCACCCAGGAGATCGCGGACATCCGCGGCATCCCGCTGGGCAAGGACTGCGCGTCCCCGTCGCGGCACACCGCCTTCCACGACGTCGACTCCATGCTCGACTTCGTCGAGATGCTCGCGACCGAGACCGGCCTGCCGGTCGGCGTGAAGTCCGCCGTGGGCAACGGCGACTTCTGGCTCGAGCTGGCGCGGATGATGGCCACCGACGACCGGGGCGTCGACTTCGTGACCATCGACGGGGGCGAGGGCGGCACCGGTGCGGCGCCGCTGATCTTCGCCGACTCGGTGTCCCTGCCGTTCCGGATGGGATTCTCCCGTGCGTACGGCGCCTTCGCCGAGCTGGGTCTGACCGACGAGCTCACCTTCATCGGCTCGGGGAAGCTCGGTCTCCCCGACAACGCGGTGGTGGCGTTCGCGCTCGGTGCCGACATGGTCAACGTGGCACGCGAGGCGATGCTGTCGATCGGCTGCATCCAGTCGCAGAAGTGCCACACCGACCACTGCCCGACCGGCGTCGCGACCCAGAACCCCTGGCTGGTGCGGGGGCTCGACCCGGTGTCCAAGGCCGAGCGGTGCTCGATCTACCTGCGCTCGCTGCGCAAGGAGCTGACCCGGGTCTCGGCCGCCGTCGGTGTCGCCCACCCGGCGCTCATCACCACCGCCGACGTCGACATCTTCAATGGGGACTACGACGCGCGGTCGCTGGCCGGTGTCTACGGCTACAAGGACGGCTGGGGCGAGCTCGGGCCGGCGCTCAAGGCCGACCTGCTGTCCCTGATGAACACCAAGGGCGAGTTCAACGAAGCGGAACCTGCGTAGCCGTCTCGCCGACCTGCGCGGCGTCGGCCTCGGCGCCCTTCTCCTTGCTGGGGAGGACGAAGCGGTAGCCGACGTTGCGCACGGTGCCGATCAGCATCTCGTTCTCGGGGCCGAGCTTGGCCCGCAGACGACGGACGTGGACGTCGACGGTACGGGTGCCACCGAAGTAGTCGTAGCCCCACACCTCCTGCAGCAGCTGCTGGCGGCTGAACACCCGGCCCGGGTGCTGGGCCAGGAACTTCAGGAGCTCGAACTCCTTGAAGGTCAGGTCGAGCACGCGTCCACCCACCTTCGCGGTGTACGTCGCGTCGTCGACCACGACCTCGCCGGAGCGGATCACGTGGGCGTCGGGGTCGGCGGCGTTCCGCTCGGCGGCGAGCTTGCCGATCGCGAGCCGGATCCGCGCCTCCAGCTCGGCGGGGCCCGCGGTGTGCAGGACGACGTCGTCCATGCCCCAGTCGTGCGCGACGACGGACAGGCCGCCCTCGGTGACGACGAGGAGGACCGGGGCGTCGCTGCCCGTCGTACGGATCAGGCGGGTGAGGTCGCGGGCGCCGGCGAGGTCCTGGCGGCCGTCCACCAGCAGCAGGTCGGCGTCCGGGGCCTCGAGCAGCGCCGCGCCCTCCGCGGGCAGGATCTTGACGTGGTGGGGCAGCAGCGCGAGCGAGGGCAGCACCTCGGCGGAGGGCTGCAGGGCGCTGGTCAGGAGCAGGAGGTGACTCATGAGCTTCTCCTCACCGGTGTGCGTCGTGTGAGCACACCGAGTCGGGTCCGAAACACCCCGTTGAGCTCCGGTCGATCAATTGCACGGCAGGATATCGGACAGGTGAACGCGCCGGGAAGGAAAAGCAGAGTGAGTGAGACGCAGGTCATCCGCGCCCGCTACTGGGCGGCGGCGCGTGCTGCGGCCGGTACGCCGGAGGAGGAGGTCGCGGTCGAGGGACCCATCACGCTCGCGGACCTCCGTGCCGAGCTGGTACGCCGGCACGACGGCCGTCTTGCCGAGGTGCTGGCCGTCTGCTCGGTCCTGGTGGGCGACCGGCCGGTGCGGTCGGTCGATCCCGCGGGCGTGCTGGTCGAGGCGGGGGAGACCGTCGAGTTCCTGCCGCCGTTCGCGGGTGGCTGAGCGCCACCCGCGAACCGGCGTCGGTGAACCGTGCGGTCTCAGGCGACGGCGTCGGCGTCCGCGGCGTAGGCGGACGGCGCGGTCTCGTGGGTGTGCACGACCTGCGGGCGGGCACGGACCAGGGCGAGCGCCTGCTCGTAGGTCATCGGGCTCTTCAGGCGCAGCACGATCAGCACCGTGTAGAGCAGGATGAGGAAGTCGGTCGAGAGCCGGTAGTGGTGACCGGCCATCTCGTCGTACGCCTCCTCGAGGGAGAGGCGCTGGTTGTCCGTCAGCGACTCGCGCCCGACGAGCTGCGGGAGACCGGTCAGCCCGGCCCGCTCGTGCGTCCACCGCTGGTCGAGGTCCGGGTGCTGCTCGAGCAGGCACTCACGGACGAGGTCGGTGAGCGGACGGGGTCCGACGATCGTCATCTCGCCGGTGAGGACGTGGAGCAGCTGAGGGAGCTCGGTGAAGCCGACCCGCTCGAGGAACCGGCCCACCCGCGTGTACAGCGGCGAGTTCGCCGGGGTGTTGAGGAAGCGACCCGCCTCCACCGGCGAGGTGTACTTGCTCGCGTCCCGGATCATCACCCGGAACTTCGCCATGGTGATCACGTCGTGAGGGCTCACCCACCTCCGCGACCGGTAGAACACCGGACGCCCGGAGAGGACCAGCACGGCCAGTGCGCACAGACCCACGACGGGGACCCAGGCAATCGTGGCGAGGCTGACGACGAGGACATCAAAGAGGCGTTTCTTCACGAACGACTACCTCCAACCCGAAATGTCAGTCCCGATACCGACGTGCGTGAAATCGACCAGGTGTTACCAGTGCGACCCCCCGCGCCTTCCTCAACGAGAGACCAGGGAGCGAGTAACGGTCCTCGGCGAGAAAGTTTTTACTGCGGGGCACAGTCAAGCGGTCCCAGGGACCTTTGTCCCAAGAACGGTGAAAATCAGCGCGAGCAGATCACCGCGCGGACGCGGTGAGCAGCGCCTCGAACCGATCGGCACACCGGGGGAGGGCGAACTCCTGCTCGGCGAGGGCGCGCGAGGACGCCCCCACCTTGTCCTGCCGCTCGCGGTCGGCGAGCATGCCCGCGGTCCACACCGCGGCGGCGTCCAGCTCCTCGTCGTCCGGCGCGACGACGCGTCCCCCGGAGCGCACGATGAGATCGGCCGCGAGGTTCTCGGCCGGCAGCAGGCCGAGGATCGGGCGCCCGGCGCACAGGTAGGACAAGGTCTTCGACGGCACCGAGAAGGCGCCGGCCTGCTTGTCGAGGAGGACCGCGAGCACGTCGCCGGTCCCGAGCACCTCGGGCAGGCGCTCGTAGGGCTGGAACGGCAGCAGCGTGACCGGTACGTCGAGCAGCCGCGCCTCGGCCGCGATGGCATCGGCCGCGGGGCCGGTGTTGACCACCACGAGGCGCACCTGCTGCCCGCGGTCGATGACCTTGCGGGCGAGGCGTACGAGCAGCACCGGGTTGTGCTTGAGGCCGAGGGTTCCCGAGTAGAGCAGCGTCGGGACGTCGACGAGGTCGTGCTCGGCCGCCCAGTCGTTCTTGCGCTCCACCGGGAAGATCTCGTCCAGCGGCGCCCAGTTCGGGATCACGGTGACCTTGTCCGCGGTGCCCCACTTCTCGTGGACGGGCACGAACGACGGCGAGATCACCACGATGGCGCGGGCCCGCCGTGCGCAGAAGCGCTCGGCGATCTCGAACACGGCCGCGACCACGGCGAACCGCTTCGGCAGCTTCGTGCCGCTGAAGGAGCGCACCGCCACGGCGTACACGTCCTGGTGCCAGAGGACCCACGGACGCCGCAGGACCATCGCCGCGATCGTGAAGATCACCAGGGTCGGGATCTGCACGTTCGCCAGCATGGTGATGTCGGGGTCCACCCGGCGTACGTGCCGGACCAGCTCGAAGCCACGGATGATCTCGCGCTTGAGGCGGTCGAGCATCCGCATGTTCTCGATGGGCTTGTCGCCACCGATCCCCTCGAAGGTGATCGTCTCGCCGGGCTCGGCCTGCAGCCTGCCCTTGCCGGACACGTAGCCGGCGACGTAGGAGTGGGTGACGGTGTGTCCGCGCCGGGCGAGCTCCCGGCTGAGCTCGGCCTGGAACGGGTGGCCGCTGTGGTCGTGGACGAGGATGCGCACCGAGGCTCAGCCGTGGGCGCGCTTGACCTGGTCGAAGACCCAGGCGTAGGTCTTCGCCATGCCGTCCTGCAGGCTGATCGACGGCTCCCAGCCGAAGACCCGCTGGATCTCGGTGTTGTCGGAGTTGCGTCCCCGGACGCCCTGCGGCGCGTCGAGCTGGTAGGTGCGGGTGCACTTGATGCCCGCGATCTCCTCGACGATCGAGTAGAGCTGGTTGATCGTCACGAGCTCGGCGGAGCCGAGGTTGATCGGCTCGAGGTGGTCGCTGCCCAGGATCATCTGGGAGCCCTTCACGCAGTCGTCGATGTACATGAAGCTGCGGGTCTGCTCGCCGTCACCCCAGATGTCGAGGTGGTGGTTGCCGGAGATGACCGCCTCGGCGATCTTGCGGCACACCGCGGCCGGCGCCTTCTCGCGCCCACCGGTCCAGGTGCCCTCGGGGCCGTAGACGTTGTGGTAGCGCGCGACACGGGTCTGCAGCCCGAAGTCCTCGCGGAAGTGGCGGGCCATCCGCTCGGTGAAGAGCTTCTCCCAGCCGTAGCCGTCCTCGGGCATCGCCGGGTAGGCGTCGGACTCCTTGAGGGCCGTGATGTCGGGGTCGGTCTGCTTGTCGGCGGCGTACACGCACGCGGACGAGGAGTAGAAGTACCGCTCCACGTCGTGCTTCTGCGCGGCCTGCAGCATGTGGGTGCTGGTGAGCACCGTCAGCATGCACAGCGCTTTGTTGTTCTCGATGAAGCCCATGCCGCCCATGTCCGCGGCCAGCATGTAGACCTCACGCGCACCCTTGGTGGCGGCCTCTGCCTGGTCGAGCAGGGACAGGTCGCCGACGGCGTTCTGTGCGTCGGGGTGCACCTGGTACCACTCGTCCATCGGCTTCACGTCCACCGCGCGGACGGACTTGCCCTGGGCCAGCAGGTCGGCCACCAGGTGGCCGCCGATGAATCCGCCACCGCCCGCGACGAGAACGTCGACATTGCCCGTGGTCATGGGAGCTCCTCAATCGATCTGCTGTTTCGGTATGCCCCCCAGCACGCGGCATCAACGACGTCGATCCCGATTTGTCACGCGGCTGGCCGAGCCCACCCTTCGGCGTGTCGGGCACACCTTAACGGGTGGTCTGGACCGATGGGTGCCGGTCCTGGCGGAGCGGTCTCCGGATCTTCGTAGACTCCCGGTCGTGGACCCCCGACCGACGGTGCTGATCACCGGAGCCGCCGGCCAGGACGGCATCTACCTGGCGCGCTCGCTGCTCGCGGACGGTCGACGGGTCGTCGGCACGCTGTCGCCGTACGGCGACGGAGCGGACCGTACGTCGCTCTACGCGCCCGGCCTCGAGACCGTCGTGCTCGACGTGCGCGACCAGGCGGCGCTGGCCGCTCTCGTCGCCGAGCTGGAGCCGGCCGAGATCTACAACCTGGCGGGCGTGTCGTCGGTGGCGCGCAGCTGGGAGGAGCCCGAGCTCACCTTCGCGTCCAACACCGCGCCGGTGGCCACGCTGGTCGCCGCGTGCCGGGAGCTGGGGGCACGCGGCACGCAGGCCCGGTTGTTCCAGGCGTCCTCGGCCGAGGCTGCCGGCGGCGCCAGCCCGTACGCCCGCTCGAAGGCCGAGGCGGCCGCACTGGTCGCGGCGGCTCGCGAGGAGCACGGCCTGTTCGCGGTGGTCGCGACCCTGTTCAACCACGAGAGCCCGCTGCGCGCCGAGCGGTTCGTGACGCGGAAGATCACCACGGGCGCGGCGGCCATCGCGCTCGGGCGCGCCGAGTCGCTCGAGCTGGGCAACCTGGACGTCACCCGCGACTGGGGGTACGCCGGCGACTTCGTCGAGGCGATGCGGCTGATGCTCGCGTGCGACGAGCCCGTGGACCTCGAGATCGGCACAGGTGTGGGCCACACCCTGCGGGACCTGGTCGAGACGGCGTTCGCGGCCGCCGGTGTCACCGATGTGTGGGCCCGGGTCACCTCGTCGGCCGGTCTGATCCGGCCCGCGGACCTGCCGGCCACCGTGGCCGATCCGGGCCCGGCCCGGACGACGATCGGGTGGAAGGCGAGCGTCGGCTTCGAGGAGCTGGTCGCGCGGATGGTGGAGGTCGACCTGGCGCGGTTGCGCACCGGGGTCGCCGAGGCGGTCGCCTACCTCTGAGCGGGCCGGGGCGCCAGGCCCCGGCGTACGACCTCGGCGGTACGCCGCCAGGTGAACGCCTCCGCGAACGCCTGACCGGCACGGCGCTGCTCGTCGGTGGTCGCGATCGCCCGTCGGTAGGCGTCGGCCAGCGCGTCGGGCGTCATCGCGGTCGCGACGGCGGCGTGGCCACCGGTCACCTCGCGCAGCGCGGCGTCGTCGGAGACGACGGTCGGGATCCCGAGCCGGAGCGCCTCGGCGGCCGGCAGGCCGAAGCCCTCGAAGTCGGACGGGAAGATCACCAGGCCGGCGTCCACGAAGCAGCGCTGGAACGCGTCGTCGTCGAGCCACGGCATCAGCGTGATGCGCTCGGACATGCCGAGTCGCTCCACCTGGGTCGCCGCCGCCGCGCGGTCCGCGGAGCCCATGCCGACCAGGCGCAGGTGCCAGGCCTGCCCCGAGCCTGTCGAAGGGTCGGTCGCGCAGAACCGGGCCCAGCCCTCGATCACCGCGTCGGCGTTCTTGTTGGCGAAGTGCCCGAACGCCAGCGCGTACGGCGCCTCCTCGGCGGCATCGGCCGATCGCTCGGGCCAGGCGTCGGCATGGTCGGAGCCCAGCACCGCGGCGGTGGCGCGACCCGCCCAGCGGGGGTGCAGCGACGCGAGGTCGCTCCTGGTCCGCTCCGAGATCGTGAAGATCGCCTGCGAGCGCTCCATGCTCCACGCCCAGGACAGGTTGCGCGCGACGCGGGTCGCCCGCGAGAACTGGTGCGGGCGGAGCTCGTGGCGGAGGTCGTAGAGGATCAGGCCGCGTCGCGCGCGCGTCCCTGCCAGGCCGGATGCGGGCACTCCCTCGAGGACGGCGTCGGCTCCCAGGCGGCGTGCCGCTCGGCGTACCGCCCCCGAGCGGAGCCAGATCTTCCCGGCCGCACCGGGGATCCGGGTCCTGAGCGGGACGACGGAGGCGCCCGGCGGAGGCGTGAACGCCGGGCCGTCGGGGCCGGTGAGGATGGTGATCCGATCCTCGTGGGGCAGCCGTGTCCACCCGTCGAGAAGGTGCTCCACCACGATCCCCGCGCTTCCCGACTGAACGGCGACCGCGTCGACAACCAGATGCACGGCGCCGACGTTAGCGCCCGGTCCGGTGGTCTACTCTTCCGGCGTGACCAAGAGCGCCCTCATCACCGGTGTCACCGGTCAGGACGGTTCCTACCTCGCCGAGCTGCTGCTGAGCAAGGGCTACGAGGTGCACGGCCTGGTCCGTCGGTCGTCGACGCTCAACCGAAGCCGCATCGACCACCTGCACCAGGACTCCCGTCTGCACCTGCACTACGGGGACCTGACCGACGGGGTCAGCCTGGTCAACCTGATCCGCGAGCTCGAGCCGCACGAGGTCTACAACCTCGGCGCGCAGTCGCACGTCAAGGTCTCGTTCGAGGTGCCGGAGTACACCGCCGACGCCGACGCCACCGGCACCCTGCGCATGCTCGAGGCCATCCGCGCCGCCGGGCTGGAGACCCGCTTCTACCAGGCCTCCACGTCGGAGATGTTCGGCGCGACGCCGCCGCCGCAGAAGGAGACGACCGCCTTCTACCCGCGTTCGCCGTACGGCGCCGCGAAGCTCTACTCGCACTGGGTGACGGTGAACTACCGCGAGGCGTACGACATGTTCGCCGTGTCCGGGATCCTCTTCAACCACGAGTCGCCGCGTCGCGGCGAGAGCTTCGTGACCCGCAAGATCACGCTCGGTGTCGCGGCGATCAAGCTCGGCATCACCGACCACCTCACCCTCGGCAACCTCGAGGCGATCCGGGACTGGGGCTACGCCAAGGAGTACGTCGAGGGCATGTGGCGGATGCTGCAGCACGACGAGCCCCAGGACTACGTCCTCGCGACCGGCATCGGCACGACCGTGCGCGAGTTCTGCGAGTACGCCTTCTCGGCCGTCGGCCTCGACTGGGAGGACCACGTCCGCTACGACAAGGCCTACGAGCGGCCGACCGAGGTCGACGCGCTCATCGGCGACTTCTCGAAGGCGCGCGACGTGCTCGGCTGGACGCCGCAGACGGACGCCAAGGGCCTGGCTTCGCTCATGGTGGACGCCGACATCGAGCAGATGAGCCGTCTGATCGGTCAGTGACGTCGATGGAGACCCGTCTGGTGACCGTGGTCGCCGTCCTCGCAGCCGCCCTCCTCGGCGCTGCGGTGACGACCGGCACGGCGGTCGCGGTCGTGGTCGCCATCCTCGCGCTCGGGCTCGCCGCCCTCGCGACGCTCGGTCCTCGGCGCCTGGGCGTCGCCGCCCTCGGCGGCTCGTTCGCCACCGCGCCGATGTACCGCGGCATCGGTTCGCTGGGGCCGATCACCCCGACCGACGGCCTGCTGTTCATCGGGCTGGCCCTCCTGCTGCCGGTGGCGATCCGCCGCCGCGTCGAGGCGCCGGGGATGCTCGTCGTACCGACGCTCGTGCTCGCGGTGCTCGGCATGGTGGCGTCGGTCGTCGCCAACCCCGCGCCCGCGGCGAGCATCGTGTACGTCGTCCAGTGGCTGATCGTCTTCAGCGTGCTGCCGATGTTCCTGCTCGTCCTGAAGCCGTCGGGCCGGCTGGTCGACGGTCTGCTCTGGTGCTACATCGCCGGTCAGATGGCGAGCACCCTGAAGGCCCTCGCCATGGGAGCCGCGGCGAACGGCCGCTACCAGGGCTTCGCCCACCACTCCAACGACTTCGGCCTCGCCGGCTCGGTCGCCGCGGTCGCCGTGCTGTACCTGCTGCCGCGCTACCGCAACGTGTGGGTGCGGGTGCTGCTCCTCGGCCTGGGTGCGGCCTCGCTCTACTCGATCGTGATGAGCGGCAGCCGTGGCTCCACGCTCGCCGTCGCGGTCGTGATCCTCTTCGTCCCGATCGTCGAGCGGTCCGGTGTATGGGCCGTCCTCCTGACCGCGTGCGGAGCACTGGGCCTCGCCCTGCTCCCGTTCGTCACGCAGGTGGGCGGCGCCGGCGGGTCGCTGTCCCGGCTCTCCGGCGACGCCACGGCCGCCGCCTCGGACAGCGAGCGCACCCAGGCGCTGGCCGAGGGCTGGCACCGCTTCCTCAGCTCGCCGTTCCTCGGGTCGGGTCTCGATCCGCTGGTCGGCGAGTACCACAACCTCTTCCTCGAGGTCGCGATCGCCGTGGGCGTCGTCGGGCTCGGCGCCTACCTGGTCATCTGCTACCTCGTCGCGCGCCCGCTGTTCACCACCCACCCGCAGCGACGGCTGTCCTACCTGGCCTGGCTCTTCATCATCTCGGGGATCACCTTCCCGGGCCTGGTCGACCGCACCATCCTGGTGCCGATGTCGCTGGCGATCCTCGCGGTCGTGCCCGTCCGGGAGACGGACGAGCCGGCCGTCGTGGGCGACGAAGCGGCCGCGCTGCCATGACCGCTGTCGTGCTGATCGGGTTCAACCGCCCCCGGCACACCGCGCGCACGCTGGAGGCGATCGCCGCGGCGCGGCCGGAGCAGCTGTTCCTCGTGGCGGACGGGCCGCGTCCGGGACGGCCCGACGACACCGCGGCCTGCGCCGAGGTGCGCGCGGTCATGGACGCGGTGGACTGGCCGTGCGAGGTCCACCGTCGCTACAGCGAGGTGAACCTGGGCTGTGAGGGCAACGTGGAGACCGGGCTCGACTGGGTCTTCGGCCAGGTCGACGAGGCGATCATCTTCGAGGACGACTGCGTCGCCGACCCCACCTTCTTCGCGTACGCCGCCGAGCTGCTCGAGCGCTACCGCGACGACCACCGCGTCTGGCAGGTCGCCGGCAACGCGCACGGTGTTCCGGCGTCGTGCTTCGGCGGCGACAGCTACCGGTTCGCCGCCTGGGCGAGCGTCTGGGGCTGGGCGACCTGGGCGGATCGCTGGCAGCGGCACCGCGCCGTCTTCCCGCGCGACCACCGGGGTCCCTCTGGTGACGCGCCGGTGCGCACGGTGCCCGCGGACCCGCGCCCCGAGCTGCTCGTGACCCGCAGCGGGCGCGCGCACTTCGCGGAGGCGGCGACGTCCGCGGACGTCGTACGCCACGGCTGGGACAAGCACTGGTGGCTGACGATGATGACCGAGGGAGCGCTGGCGGCGACCCCCGCGGTGAACATGGTCCAGAACGTCGGGTTCGGCGCGGACGCCACGCACGGCGTCTTCGAGCGCGAGACCGAGCCGGCGCTGCCGATGCCCCTGCCGCTGCGCCACCCCGCGGCCGTCGCGCTCGACGTGGAGGTCGAGCGGGACCTCGAGCTGCTGCTCGCGCGGGTCGGCGGACGCACCGTCGAGGCCGCGCGCCGGATGGTCACCAACCCGCGGCTGCGCAGCGTGGGCCGCAAGGTCCTGCACAGCGACGCCATGGCGCGGGCCACCCGGCTCGCGTCCCGCATCACCGACCGAGGAGCCCCCCGTGACTGACGTCCCGGTTGTCCTGATCGCGTTCAACCGCCCGCGCGTCACGGCTCGCGTGCTCGACGCGTTCCGGGAGGTGAAGCCGAGCCGGCTGTTCGTCATCGCCGACGGCCCGCGACCCGGCAACGCCGAGGACGCGCAGCGCTGCGCCGAGGTGCGGGCGCTCATCGACGGCATCGACTGGGACTGCCAGGTCGAGAGCCGGTACGCCGAGAGCAACATCGGCCTCGAGGCGAACGTGGAGCTCGGCCTGGACTGGGTGTTCAGCCAGGTCGACCGTGCCATCGTCTTCGAGGACGACTGCATCCCCGACCCGTCCTTCTTCCGCTTCTGCGACGAGCTCCTCGACCGCTATGCCGAGGACAAGCGGGTCTGGATGATCGCGGGCGACAAGAAGCTGGTCCCGTTCGACACCTTCAAGGGCCGCAGCTACGGCTTCAGCACGTGGACGAGCGTGTGGGGCTGGGCGACCTGGGCCGACCGCTGGCAGGCCCACCGCGCGGTGTTCCCGCGCCAGCACGAAGGTGCCGCGGAGCGCGCCGGCCAGCTGCCCCGCACGGCCGACGCCGTCCGCACCGAGCCCGCACCGCCTCACCCCGCGGCCCTGGCCACCGAGGCCGGCCGGCGGCACTTCCTCAAGGTCTCGCAGACCGTCAACGGCGACCACTACGGCTGGGACCACCACCTGTGGGTGACGATCATCAGCCGCGCGGGCCTGAGCGTCACGCCCTCGCTCTACCTCGTCGAGAACGACGGCTTCGGTCCGGACGCGACGCACACCCGCGCGAACCGCACGCCGCGGCCGGCGCAGGAGATGGCCTTCCCGCTCGTGCACCCGCCCGAGGTGGCGGTCGACCTCGACATCGAGCGGGAGCTGGAGCTGATCCTGCTGCGCATCGACGGCGGCATCTCCCGGATCGCCAAGCAGATCGTCCGGCCGCTCTGGCTGCGCAAGATCGTGCGCCGGATCATCACCCAGAAGCACGTGTGGAAGGTCGTCAGCAGGCTCGTCGCCCGCTGACCCCACAACGCCCTTCTCGCGGGTCGGTCGTCAGGCCTTGCGTGCCTTCACGTCCAGGATGATCCGCGGTGCGAGCGGGCTGTGCACCACGCGGTCCATCGCCTTCGCCGCCGGGCCGAGCGCCCATGCCGGCGGTCGCAGCGAGGCGAGGTAGGCCTCGGAGGTCAGCGAGTAGCGCGCCTGCGGCGACACGTCGATGTCGGTGAAGCCGTGCCGCTCCAGGAGGGCGGTGATCGACTGCGGCGTGTGCAGGATGCGGTGGTGGCCGGCCAAGCGGCGGTCCGAGAGACGCGCGACGCGTCCGCGGGTGGCGGTCTTGGCGCCGATGAGGACGCGATCGGCGAAGGTGCGGTGAGGGGTCTGCAGGAAGAGCAGGCCGCCGGGCTTCAGGATCCGGGCCGCGCCGGAGACCATGCCCTCGCCGTCGGCGGTGTGCGCCAGCACGCACCACATGGTCACCGCATCGACGGGCGCCGGGTCCTCCAGAGCGTTGAGGTCGCCGAGGTCCAGGTCGATCCCGTAGCGCCGCTGGGCGACGATGATCGCGCCCTCGAGGATGTCGTTGCCGCCCACGTCGAAGCCGTACTCGTCCCTCGCCAGCGCCAGGAACTCGCCGTCGCCGGCGCCGAGGTCGTAGACGCGGGGCTTCTCGATCCCCTGCAGCTCCTCGCGGAGCCAGGCGAGCTGCTTGTGCCACTCGCCGGTCCCGACCGACTCCCGCTTGTTGGCGACCCAGGTGTCGACGTAGTCCTCGGGCAGGTCCTCGAGGGTGAAGGTGGCCGGCGGCATCGGGGCGTTGACGAGCCAGGCGGCACCGCAGTCCTGGCAGGTCACGACGACGTGTCCGGTGTCGTGCGACTCGGGTCCGCGTCGGACGCGGGTCGACGCGCAGGCCGGGCAGCTGCGGTCGTCCTGCTCGCTCATCGGGTCGTCTCCTCGGGGGTCGGGATCGGGTGTGCTGCGAGGTGGTCGCGGACGAGGGCGCGGACCGCGGCCCGCCCGGCGTCGTTGGTGTGGCAGCCGTCGTAGGTCAGCGCGGCGGGGAGCCGGCCCTGGTCGTCGGCCAGCGCGGGGCGCAGGTCGAGGACGGTGATGCGGGGGTCGTCCGGCACCGCCGCGACGAGCGTCTCGGTGAGCCAGCGGTGCGCCGCGGTGCGGGCCTCGATGTCACCGGCGATCGGGAACATCACGTGGTCGGCGATCTCGTCGCTCGGCGGGGGCGGCGTGACGAGGACGATGCGTCCGGCGTTCATGCTGTCGGCGAGCCCGATCGCCTGCTCGACGTACTGCTTGACCCAGGTGGTGTCCAGGTCCGCGCCCGCGCGGGGCAGGTGGCAGCGGACGTCGATCTCGCCGAACACGAAGAAGCAGGTGAGACGGCGGGTCGTCGGCAGCCGTCCGAGTCGACGCGCATGGATCCGTACGACGCTGGGGAACCCCTTCGTGGCGATGGAGTGCATGATCCGCGGCCCCAGGTGCCACACGAACTGGTCGCGCCGGGTCGAGCCCATGAAGAACGGGAACTTCTCGGTGTTGAGCAGCACCGCGTGCGAGTCACCGATCCACAGCTCGCCCGTCCGGCCCGACCCGATGCTCCCGAACAGGCGCGCGGCGCCGATCGCCCGGACCGTCTTCCAGCCGGTACGCCGGACGACCTTCTCCACCGTGGGATGCATCAGGAGGTGGCGTCCCAGACGGGAACGGCGTCCGCGACCGTGGTGCGGGCGCCCGTCACCACGTCGACCAGCGGCAGGTCGCCGATGACGCGGAGGCGGTCGGCGACGCTGCGCATCCGGGCCAGGGAGCCGTCGGGGTTGCGCGACGTCAGGTAGCGGCCCGGCCGGAACCCCTGCTCCGCGGTGAGCGACGGGAGGTCGCCGGCCGCCTCGTCGAGCACGAAGAAGGCGTTCACGCCGTTGCTGGAGCAGCCGACGAAGCGGTAGCCGCGGGACGTCGCGTGGTGGACCAGCGCGCCGATCGAGGCACCGAAGTACGTCTGGGAGTAGTGCTTCTCGCTGTTCACGAACGACGGGTCGTACGGCACGGTCACCGCTGCGGTCGGGCCGAACAGGGCGTTGTACTCCGCGACCAGGATCGTGGGCCGGACGGCGGTGATGGCGTCGAGCAGCCAGTAGTCGACGCCGTCGACGTCCATGGACAACAGGCCGATGTCGCCGGAGAGCCCGTTGTCGGTGATGAGGGCGTTGACGTTGTCGGTGGTCACGAAGGCGCTCACGGGCTCCACGTCGTGGCGCCAGGCGAGGCCGGAGCTGGTGATGAACCGGACGTGGTCGTCGCCGCCGTTGATCGCGAGGCCGCGCCAGTTGTCGTTCTCCACGAGGAAGCGGGTGTTGGACTCGCTGTAGTCGCCGGTCCCGATCTCCACGAAGGTGGTGTGAGCCGGCTTCGCCGTACGGATCAGGTGCTGGAGGATCCCGTCCTCGCCGTACTGGGAGAAGACGGTGAACTCGGCGTCGACGAGCGTCGCGGGCGCCGGGCGCACGTCCATCAGGTGCACCTCGAGACGCCCGATGGCGGCGCGCAGCTGATCCTGC
The DNA here is from genome assembly GCF_054777115.1 of Nocardioides maradonensis. Taxonomy (NCBI): domain Bacteria; kingdom Bacillati; phylum Actinomycetota; class Actinomycetes; order Propionibacteriales; family Nocardioidaceae; genus Nocardioides; species Nocardioides maradonensis. The sequence continues at coordinate 106,524 of NZ_BAAHAZ010000004.1, forward strand.
TCGTGCCTCATGCGCCGGAAGATCTGACGGGCGACAGGAGCCTCCGTGAGCTGTCGCAGCGACAGGTGCGGAAGGCCGGGGATCCCGGACACGGTACCTCCATGTTCAGCGCCGCTGGGGGCTGCGACGCGTGTGGTGCAGGACGATAACGGAACGCGTGCGACCGGTGGGTCAGGTGATCATTCCTGCGCGCCCATGAAGGGGCGCTCGAGCGTGCGAACGGGGACGGCGGGGATGCCGGACACGACCGTGAGGGGCGCGACGTCCCGGGTGACGACCGAGTTGGCGCCGATGACGGCACCGTCGCCGATGTGGCAGTCCTGCAGGATCATCGCGTTCGCGCCGATGAACACGTTGTCGCCGATGTAGGTGGGACGGCTCGGGTCCAGCGGCTCGGTCATGCGCATCGCACCGATGTTGGTGCCGCTGTTGACCCGCAGGTTGCGTCCGGCCCGTACGTCGGCGCCGATCGTGACGCCGGGCCCGTGCGCCAGCACGAAGCCCGGGCCGATCTGGGCCTTCGGGTGGATGTCCGCGCCGGCCCAGACGATGCCGAAGCCCTTGAGGAAGAACGCCAGCGGCCAGAACGGCGTACCGCGCAGCGACGAGCCGAGCCGGTAGGCGATCAGGGCGTGCGCCTGGGGCGACATCACGGTCTTCCCGACGAGGTAGATCCAGAACTTGAGGCCCGTGCGCCGCCCGGCATCGACGGAAGCGCGGAGGTCCTCCGAGAGCAGTTGAAGCATGCCGCGGATCCTACGGGCGCCCGGCGACGTGGGGATGACGTGGGGATGACGCGGGTGTCCGGGGAGGGATGCCCCCCGTCGGCAACCTGCGTTCGGTAAGGTCCGCCGGACGGTGACGGGACCGGCGAGCCGGCTCGTGCGGCACTGCTATCGTCCCGACGGATCCCTGGAGGAACTTGCATGAACGACGTACAGGACTCGGTCGTCAAGATCGTCGAGTCGCTGCTCGAGGCGGCGGACAAGGCTGGCGTCGCCGTCACCTCCGACACGGTGCTGCACGGTGAGGACGGCCTCGGCCTGGACTCCCTGCAGACCGCGGAGCTCTCGGCCACGCTCGAGGACGAGCTCGGGACGGACCCCTTCAGCGCGGGCGAGATGCCCGAGACCGTCGGCGACATCGTCGCGTTCTACGCCCGGTCCGCATGACCCTCGAGGCGGGGCAGCGCACGGTCGTCGTCACGGGCGGCAGCAAGGGCCTCGGCGAGGGGATCGTCCAGTCGTTCCTGGACTCCGGTGATCGGGTCGCCACGTGCGCGCGCTCCGAGACGGACGCCGTACGACGCTGGCGCGCGGACCCGGCGTACGCCGAGCGCTTCCTCTTCGTCACCGCGGACATCGCCGACCGCGCGCAGTCCACGGCCTTCGTCAAGGAGGTCGTCGGTCGCTGGGGCTCGGTCGACGTGCTGGTGAACAACGCCGGCGTGGCGCGCGACGGCATCATGGCGCTCTTCTCCGACGACGACACCGACACGGTGATCGACCTCAACCTCAAGGCGACGTTCCACATCACCAAGCAGGTGGTGCGCAACATGCTCGCCCACGGTGGCGGCCGGATCGTGAACATCTCCTCGATCACCGGCCTGACCGGCTACCGCGGCCTCGCCGTGTACGGCGCCTCGAAGGCCGGTCTCGACGGGTTCACCCGCGGTCTCGCCCGTGAGGTCGGGTCGCGGAAGATCACCGTGAACAGCATCGCGTCCGGCTACCTGCGCACGGAGATGAGCCACGGCCTCGACGAGGGCCAGCTCAACCAGATCGTCCGGCGTACGCCGGCCGGCCGACTCGGCGAGCCGGACGACATCGCCCGTGCGGTGCAGTTCCTCGTCGACGAGCGCAACGACTGGATCACCGGCCAGACCCTGGTCGTCGACGGTGGTCTGACCAGCTGATCGATCCCGCGTAGGGGCGTCACACACATCGGGAGTGAGCACGTGACCCAGCACTACACGCCGGCCGAGCACTACAACCGGGTGACGCGTGCCTGGGCGCTGCTCCTCGGTGCCGAGCTCCACTACGGCGTCTTCGAACGTCCCGACGAGCCGCTCGACGAGGCGACCCACCACCTGACCGAGCGGATGGCGGCGGGGGCTCGCTTCGAGCAGGGCGACACCGTCCTCGACATCGGCTGCGGAACGGGTGCGCAGGCACGCTGGAACGCGACAGAGCACGGCGTCGAGGTCCTCGGCATCACCACCAGCAGCGTCGGTGTCCAGGTCGCGACGGAGGCATCGGCGGCCGCGGGTCTCGCCGACCGGGTGCGCTTCGAGGAGCGGGACGGCACCGCGAACGGGCTGCCCGACTCGAGCTTCGACCGGGTCTGGATCCTGGAGTCCTCGCACCTGATGGACAACCGGGTGGCGCTGGTCGAGGAGGCCGCCCGGGTGCTCCGGCCGGGCGGGCGTCTGGTGTGGTGCGACCTCGTGCGCCACCGCGACATCCCGTTCGCCGAGCTGCGCGAGCGGCGCCACGAGTTCGCGACCCTCCGCGAGGGCTTCGGCAACGCGCGGATGGAACCCCTGGACAGCTACGTGTCGTGGTTCCAGCAGGCGGGCCTCGTCGTGGAGACCGCGGACGACCTCACCCAGGAGACCCTTCCGACGTTCGATGCCTGGCGGGCCAACGCCGAGAGGAACCGCTCCGACGTGGTCGAGCTGCTCGGCGAGCGCGGGCACGAGACGTTCGTGCGCAGCTGCGACATCCTCGAGGGCCTGTGGCGCGACGGGACCTTCGGATACGGCCTCGTCGCGGCGGTCAAACCGGCATGATCTGCGGGTGACTTCCCGTCGGCTCGGCGCCTCCGAGGCCTACTACTGGCTGCTCGACCACCTCTGGCCGGTGAACCTCCTGGCCGTCGTCGACGTCGACGCCCCCCTCGCCGACGTCGAGGCGGCGTGGGCCGCGACCGTGGCCGCCCTGCCCGTGCTGCGGGCGCGGATCGTCGGCACCGATGTCGGGGCGACGCTGTCCTTCGACGGCGGCGCGATCGCCGCTGAGGTCGGCGCGTCCGGTGCGGTCCTGGCGACGCTGGCGCGGTTCGCGACGGAGCGGATCGACCTCGCTCGCCAGGTGGCGCGCTGCTGCCTGCTGCCGCGACCCGGCGGGACGAGCGTGGTCGTGGCCGTGCACCACGCGGTGCTCGACGGTCGGGGGATGACCCAGGTGGCACAGGTGCTCGGCGCCGCCCTGGCAGGTGCGGAGGCCGGCGTACCGCTGCGTGCTGGCTCGGTGTCGCTGGAGGAGGCCACGTCGCACGTCGACGCGAAGGCACGCAGACGCGAGCTTCTCGGCGTCGCGCGCCGGATGCGCACCGAGGAGGAGTACGTCGACAACGCGGGCGTCCTCGCGTTCCACGACGCGGGCCGCGACGCGGAGCGCGACGTGGGGTTCGCACGCATCGGTCTCGACGCGGCCGCGACGGCGGGCCTCGTCGCGCGGGCCCGGTCGATCGGCGCGACGGTCCAGGGCCTCCTGAGCGTGGCCGTCCTGCGCGCGTGCGCCGAGCTCTCGCCGGCTACCGCCCCCGTGGCGCTCTCGACCGCGGTCGACCTGCGCACCGCGACCGGCGTGGCACCGGAGGCTCCCGTCGGTCAGGCCGGCTCGCTGATCGCCGGCTCCTACGACGTCGCCCTGCCGGACGACGACCTGGCCCGCGTAGTGTCCGCCGACGTACGCCGCCGGGTCCGTCGCGGTGAGGGCGAGCTGCTGTTCACGCTCACGAACGCGGACCACATGGCCGGCGGGCCGGCTGCTGACGACGTCGTCCGCCGCTGGATGTCCGGCGTGACGCCCGCCTTCTGCGTCAGCAACGTGGGCGTGGTCGACGCGCCGGCGTCGGCTGTCAGGGCGCTCGCGATCGGCCTCGCGCCGTCGCCCAACCAGGTCGCGTTCCTGCTCGCGGCCACCTACGACGGGGTGCTGAGTGCCCTGGTCGGCTTCGACCGGAGCCGCCTCTCCGTCGACGGCAGCGCCCTCGCCGCCGCGATCGAGGGCGGGCTCGTCGCGATGGCGACGCCGTCCGCGTCCCTCGCTGCCCGCTAGGCTCCACGCTCGTGATCGAGTTGCTTCGTCGCGTGGCCCTGCACGATCCCGACCGGCTCGCGATCCTGTCCGCGTCCGGACCGATGACCTACGGCGAGCTGTTCGAGGAGGCCGCCTCGTTGGCCGCCGGCCTGGAGGCCGAGGGCCTCGACCGCTTCGCGCTCGTCACCTACGACATCCCGCTGATCGTGGCTGTCCTCGCCGCCTCGTCCCTCGTCGGCGTCGAGGCGTGCGTGTACGCCCCCGACATCTCGCCGGCCGAGCTCGCGCGCCAGGCGGCCCCGCTGGACCACAAGGTGCTGCTGACGACGCGCGAGGACCTGGCGGACGCCGGTCTGGAGGTACGCCGCCCCGACGGCCTGCGGCGCGACCCGCTGCCCGCCGACGTCCTGCCCGAGCGGCGGCCCCTCCTGGTGCTCACCACCGGGACGACCGGGCTGCCGCGCGGGGTCCGTCACGACTGGGCGCGTCAGCTCTCCCGTGTCCCCGCGACGCCGCAGGGGGCCGGCCAGCGCTGGCTGCTCGTCTACGGGCCCAACCAGTTCGCCGGGCTGCAGGTGCTCATCCACGTCTTCGGAGCCGGAGCCACGCTCGTCGCACCTCCGGTGCGCCGCCCGCAGGCGGTGAAGGACGACATCTACGACCACGCGGTCAGCCACATCAGCGCGACGCCGACGTTCTGGCGGTTCCTCCTGGCCGAGCTGCGCGCTGACGGGCGTCCCGTGCCGTCGCTGCGTCAGATCACCCTCGGCGGGGAGGCGGCGCCGGCGTCGCTCCTCGACGAGCTCGAGGCGGCGTTCCCGGAGGCCCGGATCTCCCACGTCTACGCGGGTTCCGAGTTCGGGTCCACCGGCTCGGTCAGCGACCGACGCAACGGTCTCCCGGCGGCGCTGCTCGAGCGTGGCGAGGACGGGACGGTCAACCTCAAGGTCGAGGACGGTCAGCTGTTCGTGCGCTCGACCGCGGCGATGCTCGGGTACTACGGCGAGGACGACCTCCCGGCCAGCGACTGGTGGCCGACGGGCGATCTGGTCGAGATCGTGGACGGCCGGATCGAGTTCCGCGGCCGGGCATCCGACGTGATCAACGTCGGCGGGGTCAAGGTCCACCCGCTGCCGGTGGAGGAGCGCGTGACGCGCGTCCCGGGTGTGCGGGCGGCGCGGGTCTACGGGCGCAGCAACGCCTTGGTGGGCGCGGTGGTTGCTGTCGACGTCGTGCTCGAGCCTGGCGCCGACGAGGCCGAGGTGAAGCGTGACGTGAAGGCCGCGTGCGGCGATCTCGCGCGGCCGGCACAACCCCGGAGCGTCCGTGTCGTCGACGAGCTGGAAACCAAGGGCGGCAAGACCATCCGCGGCGTGGGCGACGACTAGACCGGTGGCGTGGACCACTAGCATCGGCGCGTGATCTCCCCCCGATCCGCTCTGGCCGCGGCCCGCCGGCGAACCGGATGGTTCATCCGCGATCGATTCCCCCGCCGTGTCGTCGTACGGGAGGTGCAGGGTGTGCGCCTCGCGCTGCCGTGGTCGCACCGGTTGCCCGACTACGCCGGTGAGGGCTCGCTGTACGGCCAGAACCTCGTCGAGCTGGCGAAGGCGCTGGCCGATCTCGCGCCGCCGCTGACGGTGCTCGACGTCGGCGCCAACATCGGCGACTCCACGCTGCAGATCCTCGACGCCGCCGACGGCAGGGTGCTCTGCGTCGAGGCGGACAAGTACTACCTGGAGTTCCTGCACCGCAACGTCGACGCCGACCAGCGGGTGACGGTCGTCGAGTCGCTGCTCGCCGTGGACGAGGCGGCTGCGCGCACGACCGCGGTGCGGTCCGGTGGAACCACCCGCTTCGTGGAGGCGGACTCCGCCGACGACCCGGACGCGATGCCGTCGATCACGCCCGCCCGGCTGCGCGAGGGCCAGCCGGCGTTCGCGGACCTGCGCCTGGTCAAGTCCGACACCGACGGGTACGACGTGGCGCTGGTCCCGGTCATCGCCGAGGCGTGGGCGGACTCGCGACCGGTCCTGTTCTTCGAGTACGACCCCTACCTGATCCGCATCGCCGGCTACGACCCGCTGGAGGTGTGGGACCGGCTCGCCGGCCTCGGTTACCGCCGGGCGGCCGTGTGGGACAACGGGGGCGCGCCCGTGGGCCGGATGACCGGCGACCAGGCCGCGGCGCGCAGCGTCGAGCTCGACGACTTCGATCCGCGTCGGCCCGGACGCCGCGCCTACTGGGACGTCGCGCTCGCCCACGACGACGACGCGGCCGGGCAGCAGGCACTCGACCGCGTCCTGCCCCGCTAGGGTGCGACGCGTGCGTGCCGGTGCCGTGTTCGTGCTGTACAGCCCGAACGAGGCGTACCTGGCGAACCTCGCGACGGCGGCCGCCGGGTGCCCCGACCTGGTCGCGGTGGACAACACGCCGGAGCCCGATCCGGCGCTGCACGCGCGGTTGCGGGAATCCGGCGTACGCGTCGTGGCGCAGCGCAACCAGGGCGGCCTCGCGGGGGCGCTCAACGTCGGAGCAGAGCTGCTCTTCGCCGACGGCGCCGACGTCGTCTTCTTCCTGGACCAGGACTCCGCGGTCGACGAGGACTTCTTCACCGCCATGCTCGACGTGTGCGCCACGATCCCCGGCGACTCGTTCCTGCTCGGTCCGCGGATCTACGAGACCACGATGGACGTGTACATGTCCGTCGCGCCTCCCGACGGCGGCGCGCCGGTGTCGGTCGCGGAGGTCACGGACGGGCTCCTCCCCGCCAGCATGGTCATCTCGTCCGGGTCGCTGATCACGGCGGCCGCGTGGCACACGTTGGGGCCGCTGCGCGAGGACTACTTCATCGAGTTCCTCGACGCCGAGTACGGCATGCGCGCCCACGCCCTCGGCGTGCCGGTCTACGTCACGCCGGCGGTCACGTTGCGGCAGACCTGGGCGAACACCAAGCGGCACGGCGGCGTGCACACCTCGCACGCCGACCCGCGCCGGCGCTACTACATGGTCCGCAACGGGCTCGACGCGAGCGCCCGGTACGACCTGCCGCGGCGCAGCTACCTGCGGCTCGCCGTGCGCGAGGCGCTCGCCGTCCTCGCGCTCGAGCGGGGCAAGGCCGGCAAGCTGGCCGCCATCGCCGCCGGTGTCGCCGACGGCTACCGTGGCCGCCTCGGTAGGTTCGAGGACCGTCAACCCCACCTGGCACGTCGATTGGGAAAGCATGACTGAGCCCGGCGCCACCACGTTCGCCCGCCTCCTGAGGGACCACATCGCCAACGGCGTGATCCGCCCCGACGACTCGGTGCTCGTCCAGTTCGCGGGCACGTTCGACGAGATGGTGTGCAAGGAGGTCGGTCTCACCAACGTCACGTTGGTCAACATCGCGCCCGACAGCCCTAGCAGCGCGATCGGCGGTACGGCGTTCGACGCCCACCGCATGCCGCAGGAGTCCGGCTCCTACGACCACGTGATGGGCCACTCCGGCCTGCACCACTGCTCGCGCCCGCACGAGGCCCTCCACGAGATGTACCGGATCGCCCGCAAGACGGTGCTGTTCGTGGAGAACCAGGACTCCGCCTTCATGCGCGCCGCGACCAAGGCCGGGGTCGTCGGCTGGTACGAGCTGGCCGCCGTCATCGCAGACGGCTACGACACCGGCGGCGTGGACGGCACCGGCGTACCCAACTTCGTGTACCGGTGGACCCGCCGCGACCTCTACAAGGCCGTGGCGGCGTTCGACCCGGCGTACGACATCCCCGTCGAGGTGCACACCGAGTGGAACCTCGGCACCGGCAGGGTCGCCTCCGAGGTGCTCAAGCGCAAGCTCAAGCTGAGTGACGCGAGTGCGGAGAAGGCGTTCACCAACGGCCAGAAGGTGCTCAACCGGCTGGCATCCCGCCAGGGCAACATCTTCGCCGCGACGATCCGCAAGGATCTCGCCACCCTGCACCCCTGGATGGCGTCGCCCGAGCGGATGCGTCGCGACGGGTGACCCGGCGGGACCGCGTGCCGCGCCGGCGGCTCGGCCGCCACTCGGCGCCGAGGCGGAGGCTGATTTCCGACCCGATGTTCGTCGTCGGCGGCGGGATGGCGAACCAGGCGCTGACCTTCATCTCGGGTCCGCTGATCGCCCGCATCCTCGGACCGACAGGTCGAGGTGAGGTCGTCAGTGTCCTCGCGGTGTCGCTCATCGCCTCCCAGGTCGTGCTGGCCAGCCTGCCCGGCGCGATCTCGCGCGCCGTGGCGGCATCGCACGCGCCGGCGCTCGACGCCGTCGGCTCCTACCTGCGCGGCTGGATCGCCTGGGCGGGGCTGTGCGCGTTCCTGGCGGCCATCGGCACCGCGGTCGTGCTGCGCGACTCCGGACACGTCCTGGCGCTCTCCGGGATGGCGTTCCTGCTGACCCTGGCAGGTGGTGTCACGTCGCTCCTGCGGGCGATGGCGTACGGCGAGCACGGCCTCCGACGGGCCATCTGGGCCGACCTCGCGTTCACGGCGGCGTACGTCGCGGTGGTGGCGGCCCTGTTCGTCTTCTCCGGCCCCACCTCGCCGCTGGTCACTCTCGTCGGGTACTGCGGTGCGCAGGTCTTCGGGTTGGTCATGATGCGACGAGCGCTGCAGCCGCTCGGCCACCGCCCGGAGGCGCGCGCGTCGCGCCAGGAGATCCACCGCTTCGCCCGTGCGTCCTACTTCAGCTCGCTCGGTGCGCTGGACCGGCTCGGGTTCGACTCGGTGATCGTCGGTCAGCTGCTCGGCGCCGCTGCCCTCGGTCTCTACTCGGTTGCCTCGTCGATCGGCACCCTGCCGGCCGTGATGGTCGGCCTGCTGGCGGCGCCGCTGCTGCCCAAGATGGTCGCGATCACGCCGCAGGCCGGCGCCGCCCTGATGCGCCGGTGGCTGCTGTACGTCCTCGGCATGTGCGCGCTCGTGGTGCCCGTGCTGTGGGTGCTCATCCCGCCGGCGCTGAGGATCTTCTTCGGCTCGGACTTCGTCGGTGCGGGCACCTGCGCCCGGCTGCTGCTCCTGGCGAACGCCGCGTTCGGTCTGCGGCTGGTCCTCGGTGCGGCGGCGCTGGCGCAGGACCGGGAGAAGGCGGTGTCGATGATCTCGCTGCTCGCGATGCCGACGATGCTCGGTGCGCTCGCCCTGGGCGCCCACTACGACGGCCTGACGGGCGCGGCTCTCGGGATGATTGCGGTGTCGGTGGCGACGTGCGCAGCGATCGGGCTGCTCGTCTCGTGGAACGGTGCGGGCGTCGTACGGCGTACCGACGTAGCTGCCGACGCTGCCGCACCGTCGGCATCATGAGGTCCGCGCCCCGGCGTCCCTGAGGCACTCTTATACGCTCCTGCTCGTGCGCAACTTGCTGACGACGATCGCGTTCCTCCTCCCGTTCCGGAACCTGAAGATCCGACTGCTCAACCGGCTCGGGCACGACATCCACCCCGGGGCGCACATCGGCGTCAACCTGGTGCGCAACGTGGAGCGCTTCGAGCTGGCCGAGGGCGCGATCATCGGCTCGTTCAACATCTTCGGTCGCATCAAGCGCGTCTCGCTGGAGCGCGACGCGTCCATCGCGTACTTCAACCTGGTCATGGTGGGGGTCAGCGGTGACGACGTCGAGCCCACCGACGACGCGGCGCTCGAGGAGCTGCGCGGATCACTGATCATGGGGGAGCGGGCGCGCATCATCAGCTTCCACATGCTCGACTGCAGCGGCGGCCTGATCATCCGGAAGAACGGCTGGCTCACCGGCTTCCGGAGCACCCTGCTCTCCCACGCCTTCGACCCGACGGGCGACGGTCTGATCATCGAGCCGATCGAGATCGAGGAGGGCGCCATCGTCGGTACGTCGTGCACCCTGCTCCCGGGCTCCGTCGTCGGCACGGGCGACGTGCTCGCGGCCGGCTCGACCCTGTGGACCCGCCAGAAGCTGGCGTCGGAGTGCCTGCACGGCGGAGTCCCGGCGCGCCGCCTCGGCCCGATCAAGATCTCCGACTGGGTGTACGAGGCGTAGGAGCTGCCCGATCCGGGTCCACGGTGCTCGTGGTCGACGACGGACATCGTGGCGACGATCGCGTCCGGATCCTCGTCGACGCGATGACGGACGCCGCCAACATCCGGCTCCCGTCAGGGTTCGTCGACGCGCTGCTCGCTGGGCTGGTCGCAAGCCAGGCGGCCGGACACCCGACGTGGGTCGCGTGCACTGAACTGATGGGCGGTGTCGCGGTTCCGTTGATCCACGAGCACTCGGGTGTGCCGTGCTCGGTCCTCCCGGTGCAGTCCGGCCTGTTGTTCGACGTGTCCGGTCAGGAACACCCTGTGGATCGTGAGGGAGTATGGCTCCGACGAACCGGAGGCGATCGCCCTCATCCGTCGCATCCTCAGGACCGGCGTGATCGTCGCGGCCGAACCGGGCCCCTTTGACAGGTAGTGGCCTTGCGTCCGGTCAGCGCTTCTTCTTGAACAGGTAGAACTCGTCGTGGAGGCCGACCATGTCGCACATCTCCTGGCTGGAGTAGATCTGCCGGTGGTCGGCCAGCTCGTAGCCCGCGCCCAGCACCGTCGGCATGAAGTCCTGCCGGCTCCCGTCGGCCTCGGTCGACAGCAGCACGCCCTGCGTGTTCGGAACGATGAGGACCCACTCGATGTCGCGCTTGCCGATCTGGTCGAACCACCACTTGATCGAGGCGTGCGTCTGCTCGGAGAACGAGTGCACGTTGACCGCGACGGTGTAGGAGTCGCGCAGCGTGTCGATCTCCGACAGCGGCACGACGCGCACGGCGTCGGAGAGGCCGCGGAACCTCGTGTAGTACTCGCACAGGAACGTCGAGATCGGTACGCCGTCGGTGCAGTCGTACGCCGCGATGTTGTCCAGGCCCTCGTCCATGCGGTGGGCGAGCCGCCCGTAGCCGGCGCCGATGTCGAGCACGGTGGCGTTCTCGATCGAGCCCAGCCCCATGTGCTCGTCGAGGTAGTTGATCTCGTTGATGCTGTCGAGCAGGTCGCGGCTCACGACGCGCTCCCCGAAGGAGAACGTGAAGGCCCCGAACAGCCCGTCCTCCTTGAGCTTCTTGAACAGCCCGAGCTTGTCGCGCGACTCGATGTCGGTCATCGCGATGTAGTTGCGGGTCTTGGCTTCACCGGTGAACAGCCGCAGCTGCCACACGTAGGCGTTGTCGCCGCGGAACCAGGCCAGCGACAGGTTCTTGGCGAGGAAGTCGTCGCTCCACTGGCTGGGGACCGCGGACGGGTAGTCGAGCGCGGCGTACGCCGCCCGCAGCTCGGTCAGGCGCGGGTTGTCGGCACGCAGCTCGGCCTCGGCGCCCGCGGGGAGCGGGACGTCGGAGTCGTGCCCCACCTCGAAGTGGCGGCGTCCCTCCGCGTCGATGCGGGTGATGAGGATGCCGCGGCGGGCGAGGCCCATGCGGACGCGACGCTGCACGGCGTCCATCACGAGAGCAGCGTTGGCGCGCTTGGCCTTGGCGATGAGGTTCTTCGACGTAGTGGGGGCCACGTGCGCAGACTGTACAAGGGCCGGTGTTCGGTGTGACCGGTGTCTGCGACGTGTCCGTACGTCGATCTGGTGGAATGTGCCTGCCCGCCCGGCCCGTCGCACCCCCAGCGTCCTAGGAGGACCGTGCCGCTCCCTCCCGCCCTTCGTCGTTGGTGGCCGCTCTTCAAGCGGCTGCACCGCGCCCTCACGCGCGTGAGCGGCACCGTCTACCGGTTGCTCGCGCTGGTCCTCCCGGCCGGTGTGCCGCGGCGCGCCACGGAGCGGTCGGCCGCGACCGCGCAGCAGGAGCCGTCCGCGGTGGTCCTGCACCCCGCGGCCGCCGCGGTGGAGCTCGCCCGGGCACCGGTCGGCGGGACACCCGCGTACCACTGGGTCTTCGCCCAGGAGCGGTCGGCTGCGATCCCGGACACCTTCGTGCTCGAGGTGGCCGACGGCCGCCTGGTCGGTGACTTCGGTGCCACCGTCACGCCCCGCGGCACCCTGGACCACGAGACCAGCCGCTACTTCGGCGTCAGCGACTGGCGCGAGCACCCGGTGTTCCTCCGCCCGACGCTCGGCCAGGTGCAGCACGTCCCCGGGACCGTCCTCAGCCTCACGACCCGTGGCACGGCCGGGAACTACTACCACTTCCTCTACGACGCGATCGCGCGGTACGGCGTCCTCGAGGCAGCCCTGCCGGGGGAGCGGGTCGACGCCGTCGTCGTACCGCACGCCACGGGCTACCAGCGCCAGCTGCTCGAGCTGGCCAGGATCCCCGGCCCGTACCTGCAGCCGCGCCGCGGGCTCACCTACCGGGCCGACCGGCTGCTCGTGCCCAGCAACCCGAACTGGGCGCTGCAGGCACCGCCCTCGATGGTGTCTTGGCTGCGGGCCCGGCTGCGACCGGTCGACCCGCCCGCCGGCCGGGCGCGGCTCTACCTCACCCGCGGCCAGGCGCCGCAGACCCGCCGCTACGTCCAGGAGGACGAGCTGATGGCGGCGCTCGGGCCGCGCGGCTTCACCCGGCTCGACCCCGGCTCGTTGACGGTGCAGCAGCAGATCGACGTGTTCAGCACGGCCGAGATCATCGTGGCCCCGCACGGCGCGGGGCTCACCAACGTGACGTTCAGCCCGGCCGACGTGCAGGTCCTGGAGCTGTTCCCGTCGACGTACGTCCACCGCGGCCTGTGGGCGATCTGCCAGGCGCTGGGCGCGGAGTACCGCTACCTCGTGGCGGACGGCCCCGGCGGCCCGGAGGGCCCGAACGCGGGGATCGCCGACGACGTCTCGATCCGGGCCGAGCGCGTGGTCGCCGCGGTGGAGGAGATGCTCGCCCGGTAGTCAGTCGCCGATCGTCCGGCCCACGCCCGGAGCCGCGGTGGAGGAGTCGCCCATGGCGACGTACTGCTGCCCCTCGAGCGCCGCTCCGTGCCCCTTGCCGACGTGCTCGGCGCCGTTCCCGCAGGCCGTGAGCGTCACGGCCAGCAGCAGGATGCCGGTGAGGCGGTGGAGCACTACTTCTTGGAGCGGCCGGCCGAGCGCTTGCCGCCGGCGGGGCCCGTCTCCTCGTAGTAGTAGTAGTAATATGAGCCGACCGCGCGCTTGGCCACCATGTTCACGACGACGCCGTACATCCGGCCACCCACCTGGGCGACGCGGTTGACGGCCTCGGTCACCTGGTCGCGCGTGGTCTTGGCGTGGCGGATCACGAGGATCACGCCGTCGGCGAGCGTGGCCAGGACCGACGCGTCGGCGACCGGGAGCAGCGGGGGAGCGTCGATGATGACGGTGTCGTACGACGCGCGCAGCCGACGGATCAGGTCGTGGGTGACCCGCGACTGCAGGATCTCCGTGGGGTTCGGCGGCTTGGCACCGCTCGCGAGCACGTGCAGCCCGCTGGGGCCGTGCACCTGGATCGCGTCGGCGATCTCGGTCTTGCCGACCAGGGCGGTGGTGAGACCCACCGCGGGGTCGAGGCCGAGCGTGCTGGCCACCCGGGGGCGACGCAGGTCGGCGTCGATGATGAGCGTGCGCCGGCCCGTCTGGGCGAGGGCGACGGCGAGGTTGGTCGAGGTCATCGTCTTGCCCTCGCCGGGGACGGCGGAGGTGATGACCAGGCAGCGCGGCTGGTTGTCCAGGTCGATGAACTGCAGGTTGGTGCGCAGCAGGCGGAACGCCTCGGTGCGGGCCGCGAAGCCGCCGAGGTCGGTGAGCAGCGGCGCGCGCCGGATGTCGCCGTCGAAGCCGATGCTGGCGAGCACCGGCGACTCGGTGATGTCGGCGACGTGATCGGCGGTGCGGATGGTGCGGTCCAGCAGCTCGCGCGCCACGGCCAGGGCCACACCGAGCAGCAGGCCGACCAGCCCGGCGACCACGAGGTTCAGGGCGATCTTCGGGCTGACCGGCGAGGGGTCGTACGTCGCCTTGTTCGTCACGCGGGCGGTGATCTGCGAGCCGCCGCTGGAGCCGGTGGGCGTCTCGAGCTCGGCGATGTACTTGGTGAACAGGTCGGTGGTGGTGTCGGCGATCTTCTGCGCGTCACGGGCGTTCGTGTCCGTGATCGTGAGCGTGATCAGCGAGGTGGACTCCACGACCTTCGCGCTGATGTCGCCCGCCAGCTCCTCGGGCGTCATGTCCAGGTTGAGCTGGTTGATGACGCGCTGGGCGAGCTCGGTGCTCTGGGCGAGGTCCGCATAGGCGCTCGCCCGGTTCTGGGCGAACAGCGAGGCGGCGTACGCGTCGGTGATGTTGCTGACGTCGACCTGGAGGAAGACCTCCGACGTCGACTGGTACTTCGGCGTGATCAGGGCGGACACGCCACCGGCGGCGAGGAGCGCCACGACCAGGACGACGACGACGCTGACCCACCGACGGCGCATGACACCGAGAAACTGCTTGAAGTCCACGAAACTCGCCCTAGGTCGATGGAGTCGGTACGGCGGCCAGCGACCGCCTTGGGCATCTTAGGGGGTCGGTCGTCACGCCTGGATAGGCTGCCTCCGTGTCGCCCGAGGTCCGTCGCCGCCGCAGTCGACGCTCCCGGGCCGTTCGGCGGCTCAAGGCGTGGGTGCGGGATCGCCCCCGTCAGGCCGCCGCCCTGGGTGCCCTCGGCGTCGTGCTCCTCGTCGTCGTCTGGGGCGCGTGGCGCGCGTGGACGATCGCCCACGACCTCGACCAGGCGGCCCGGAACGCCGAGATCCTTGAGGCCGCGCTGGAGCGTGGCGACGTACCGGGCGCGCGGCTGGCGCTGCACCACTTCCAGTCCGCGGCGTACGACGCCGAGTCGAAGTCGTCGGGACCCACCTGGGGCCTGGCCGAGCACCTGCCCTTCTTCGGGGATGACGCATCGGGTGTCGCCACGATGTCCTCGGTGCTGGCCGACATCGGTCGGCACGGCGTGCCGCCGGTGGTCGGTGCCGCCGACCAGGTCACCGGCGACGCGTTCCAGCCGAAGGGGCACCGGTTCCCGCTGGACCGCCTCGTCGCGATGCAGCGGCCCGCCAAGGAGAGCGAGCAGGCCTTCGCCGCCGCCGACGAGCGGCTCGGCACGGTGGACAGCAGCGGCTTCGTCGGATCCCTGCGCGTGCGCTTCGACTCGCTGCGGTCGATCGTGTCGGCCGCGCACTCGATGCTCGGATCGACGTACCGGGCGGCCCGGATGATGCCGGACCTGCTCGGTGCCGACGGTCCCCGCAACTACGTGCTGGTGATGGAGAACAACGCCGAGCTCCGCTCGCTCGGCGGCCTGGCCGGCTCGCTGTCCCTCGTCCATGCCGACCACGGCGTGGTCCACATCGTGAGCCAGGACGACATGGCGAACCTGGCGCGCAACCCCCGCATCCGGCTGAGCCCCGAGGAGAAGCAGCTCTTCGGGGACCTGCTCCGCATCACCGGTGTCAACGCGACGATGACCCCGGACGTGCCGCGCGCCGCCGACCTGGTGCGCACGCGCTGGGTCGCCGACCACGGCGGTCGGGTGGACGGGGTGTTCTTCGTCGACCCGGTGGCCGTGTCCTACCTGCTGCAGGGCCTCGGCACGGTGCCCGTCGCCGGCTACCCGTCGGTGACGTGGACGAACGTGGTGCAGCAGGTCGAGAACCAGATCTACCTCGAGACCTCCGACCGGCACCGGCAGAGCGACTACCAGAACGCCGTCGCGCGGGCGGTCTTCAACACCTTCGCCGACGGTCGTGGCGACCCGCTCACGGCGATCCGCGGGCTCGTCCGTGCCGTGGCCGAGGGCCGGGTGCGGATGCACTCCTTCGTGCCGAGGGACCAGGCACAGATCGACGGTACGGCGATGGCGGGCGAGTTCCCGACGCGACCGACCGTCCAGCCCCAGGCCGGCGTCTACCTCAACGACTCGACCGAGTCGAAGATGTCCTACTACCTGCAGTACCAGGCGAACCTCGTCGCCCGCTCGTGCGGCGCCGGCATCCAGGACGCCGTCGGCACGCTCTCCCTCACCAACGCCGCGCCGCCCGACATCGCGCGCTACCCGGCCAGCGTCACCGGCCTGCCGGACCCGGTGCGCCAGATCGGCAAGGGCCAGCAGTTCGTCGTCGTCTACCTGACCTCGCCGATCGACGGTGCGATCGCCAGCCTGACGATCGACGGACGCGAGGTCAGCGACCCGGCCCTGGTCCCCTTCGACCGCCGGCAGGTCGCCGGCGTGGGCATCCACCTCGCGCCCGGATCCACCCACACGCTGTCCTGGGTGATGCGCTCCGGCGTCCGGCAGAGCGGCGGCTGGCAGTTGTCCGTGACGCCCGGATCCGCGCCGGGCACCCAGTCCGCGACCGAGCCCTCCGCCTGCTGATCTCAGAATATGGTCTGTCGTCTCACGATGCGGAACCATGGCTGGGGCCGACGTCCATCTCGCCCTAGGGTTGCCGTCATGCCCGCCACCTTGCTGACCAAGCGCCGCGCAGTGGACAACTGCCGCGTCAGCTCGGCGCTGTGTCGAATGCACTGAGCGGGGTCTCTCTGCGGCTCGTCCGCACCGACTGACCGGGGCGCTCCTTCTGATCCACCTCGCGTGGATTGTTGCGCCCGGCGACCTCCCCGCGTTGTTCACGACGGTCAGTCACGACGGTATTGCACTAAGTCAACCAACTAAGGATACTTTCACCATGAGCCGCGAGAACTCGCTCGTCTCCGCCCAGTGGGTGGCCGACAACCTCGACAACGACAAGGTCGTGCTGATCGAGGTCGACGAGGACACCACCGCCTACAACAAGGGCCACATCAAGGGCGCCATCAAGCTCGACTGGACCACCGACCTGCAGGACCAGGTCCGCCGGGACTTCGTGAACAAGGAGCAGTTCGAGGCGCTGCTGTCCGAGCGTGGCGTCGCCAACGACGACACCGTCGTCCTCTACGGCGGCAACAACAACTGGTTCGCCGCCTACGCGTACTGGTACTTCAAGCTCTACGGCCACCAGGACGTCAAGCTGCTCGACGGCGGTCGCAAGAAGTGGGAGCTCGACAGCCGTGAGCTGACCGACGAGCTGCCCGACCGCGCGAAGACCAGCTACACCGCGCAGGAGCAGGACCACACCATCCGCGCCTTCCGCGACGAGGTCGTCGAGGCCATCGGCGTGAAGAACCTGGTCGACGTCCGCAGCCCCGACGAGTTCGCCGGTCGCCTGCTGGCCCCGGCCCACCTGCCGCAGGAGCAGTCGCAGCGCGCGGGTCACATCCCGACCGCGGTGAACGTCCCGTGGAGCAAGGCGGCCAACGACGACGGCACCTTCCGGTCCGACGACGAGCTGCGCGAGATCTACGGCGAGGCCGGCTTCGACACCTCCAAGGACACGATCGCCTACTGCCGGATCGGTGAGCGCTCCTCGCACACCTGGTTCGTGCTCAAGGAGATCCTCGGCCACGAGAACGTCAAGAACTACGACGGCTCCTGGACCGAGTACGGCAGCCTGGTCGGCGTCCCGGTGGCGCTCGGCGACGAGCCGGGGACCCTCTGATGTGCGGCGCGAAGGCGGGCGGCGTCTCGCTCGGTGACGTGGTCGCGGCGAAGGAGGCCGTGATCCAGGGCCAGGTCCTCAAGGGCGAGGAGCCGGTGGGCAACGCCTACGTGCGCCTGCTCGACAGCACCGGCGAGTTCACCGCCGAGGTCCCGACCTCGGCGACCGGCCACTTCCGGTTCTTCGCCGGCAACGGCCAGTGGACCCTGCGCACCCTCGCTCCGGGCGCCGAGACGGTGGACCGCACCGTCCAGGCCCAGGTCGGCGAGGTCGCCGAGGTCACCATCAACATCTGATCCACCCGGATCGACCCAGCACCAGGAGCAGCCATGACCGGTATCGCGATCCTCGCGGTGGCGGTCTTGGCTGCCCTGGTGGTCGGCTTCTACCGCAAGCACGCCGACGGCCGCTTCGCCCACCGCGAGTTCGGGCTCGTGGTCGACCGAAACCCTGGATTGGGTCGACCACAAGCCCGAACTCGCGAAGGGTGGGGGGCGATCTCGGCGGCCCTCCCGGAGGCGGAGCTGGGGGAGCGGGCGACCTTCGTCCAGTTCTCGTCGGCGTTCTGCGCGCCGTGCCGCACGACCCGCACCCTGCTCATCGACATCGCCGCGCACGAGCGCGGGGTGGCCCACCTGGAGGTCGACGCCGAGCAGCACCTGGACCTGGTCCGCGCTCTCGACGTACGCCGCACCCCGACCACCCTCGTGCTCGACGGCGACGGTGTCGAGCTGGCCCGTGCCGCGGGCGCGCCTCGGCGCGACCAGGTGCTGGCCGTCCTCCCCGCGGTGGCGCGATGAGCGCGCCGGCCGGCATCGACCCGCGCGGGCCCCGGTTCACGGCGACCGTGACGCTCGTCCTGCTCGCCGCCGCGCTCGTGCTGCCGAACCACACCGCGTCGGCGGTCCTCGTCGGCATCCAGGCCGTCTTCTTCGCGATCGGCGTGCTGTTCGGGGTGCAGCGCACCCCCACCGGCACCGTCTTCCGCACCCTGATCCGTCCGCGGCTCACGCCGCCCACTGAGCTCGAGGACCCCGCCCCGCCCCGGTTCGCCCAGGGGGTGGGCCTGGTGTTCGCCGTGGTGGGGGTCCTCGGCTACGCGACCGGCGCGACCCTGCTCGGCCAGGTCGCCGTGGGCTTCGCCGTCGTGGCGGCCCTGCTCAACGCCGCCTTCGGCTTCTGCCTCGGCTGCGAGATGTACCTGCTCGGCCTCCGGCTGACCCGTCGCCCTGCGTGACGCCGGACACCTCCTACTCTGGACGGATGCCGTGACCGCGCCGCGCGAACGGCGTTGATCCGCCGAGAGCCTGTGCAGGAGAGACGAATGAGCGACGACACCGAGGCGATCGAGGCGGAGGCCCCGACCGACGGCGTGACCCGGACCCGGGTCCGCCGCTCGCGACCCTCGGGCTCGTCGCGATCGGGCAGCCACGGCGGCCACGGTGACTCCAGCCGCCGACGCAGCAGCGGCAGCAGGCCGCTGTTCCTCCTCGGCGTCGGGCTGATCCTCGCCGGGCTCGCCATCCTGACCTGGGTGGCCTGGGAGTTCTGGGGCACGAACTGGGTCTCGCACCAGCGTCAGGAGCAGGTCACCTCGCAGCTGGACAAGGGCTGGCAGACGGGTGAGGACACGGTCCGCACCAAGTTCGGCGACGCGATCGGGATCCTGCACGTGCCGCGGTTCGGGTCGACGTACGGCGTCCCGATCCTCGAGGGCGACTCCGAGAGCGTCCTGGCGGCCGGCATCGGGCACGTCCCGAACACCGCGGAGCCCGGGCAGGTCGGCAACGTCGTCCTCGCCGGGCACCGGGTGACGCACGGCGAGCCGTTCGCCAAGTTCCCGTCGCTGCGCAAGGGCGACGAGGTGTACGTCGAGACGCGCACCACCACCTACATCTACAAGCTCGACAACAGCGGCACCGATCTCATCGTGCCGTTCACCGACACCTGGGTCACGGCGCCATCGCCGGTGAACCCGTCCGTCGGCGGCGTGCAGCCGGTGCCGGGGAGCAACCACCTGATCACCCTGTTCTCGTGCTCGGAGATCTTCCACACCGACAACCGCAGCGTCGTGTTCGGCCACCTCGTCGCCGCGAAGCCGCGCACGAGCAAGGACGCGCCCGTCGCCGTACCCAGCCAGCCGGCGCCCGTGGACGGCGGCACCTCGCCCTGGTGGTACGTCGCCGGGGGCCTCGTCCTCGCCGCCATCGCGTGGTTCTTCTACCGCCGGAGGGCCTTGCAATGACCTCCTCCGCCGCGTCCGTTGTGGTCCCCGCCACGTCCCGATCGGGCCAAAAGTCCCGCGTCCGGGTGACCGCCCGGCGGGGGCAGCCCTACACTGAGCCGATGCCACGCCCACGGGGGTCGGGTGCGCCTATGTCTGGAGGAAGTTCGTGATCAGGAAAATCGCCGCACTGATGGTGGTCGCTCTCGCGACCCTCATGGTGCCGTTCACGTCTCCGGCCCACGCCTACGGCAACAAGCTGCCGACCGCGGTCCACATCAAGGTGGTCGTGGCGAAGAAGGGTGAGCCGCTCAAGGTGAAGTTCACAGTCACCGCCTCGGACGGGTCCACCCCGGCCGGCGACCTGGCGTACACCATCACCCGCGCCTCCGGTGCGACCCGCTCGGCTCGCGTCGTGCTGCGTGCCGCCAACGGCAGTGTCCCGATCAACGGCTCGACCACCGTGTCCGGCCAGGTCGCGCAGGCCGGCAGCTACGTGATCACCGGTCGGTTCAGCCCGAGCAACACCGCGCAGTACCTGCCGTCCAGCAACGCCACCCGCGCCGCGGTCAGCGGCCAGAAGGGCGAGCACCACGACAACGGTGGTGGTGGCGGTCTGCCGAACACGGGTGGTCCCGACCTCGGCTGGCTGATCGCCGGCCTGGTGCTCGCGGGCGCCGGCGTCGGCACGGTCGCCTACGCCCGTCGCCGTACCCCCACGGCTGCCTGAGCCGACCGACTCAGTAGACCAGCGCCTGGACCCCGTCCAGGAGCGCCTCCTCGACGAAGCCGGCGGCGCCCGCGATGCGGGCGCCGCCGGCGATGTCGTTCTCGGAGATGTTGCGGCGCGCGGCGCACTGGCCGCACACCGTGACACGGCCGAGCTCGAGGATGGCCGCCATCAGCTCGGGGACGGGCGTGGCGAGCGGCAGGTCGAGCGTGGTCGCCCCGTCACGGAGCGCGAACCCGGTCGCGTCGCCCGCGAGCCACAGCGACACCGGTACGCCGGAGGCGGCGGCCGTCGCAGCGACGGTGAGCCCCTGGTTCGCCCGCTCGGCGGCCTCGGTGGCGCAGGTGATCTTGACCAGGAGGGAGCGAGCCATGGCGGCACCCTACGCTGGGCCCGTGGGCGGCAGACGGGGCGTGTGGGCACACCGCGCCCGGGTCGTCGAGGCGCTCCTTCTGCTCGGCTTCGCGCACGTCGTCCGGCTGCGCGTGCCGATGCGCCGCTGGGCCCGGCTGCTCGGCCCGAACGGCTCGACCACCGTCGCGATCCAGACCGGCCCGTTGGCCGGCCGCGAGGCCGAGGTCGCGGGCGCGATCGGCGCGGCGGTCCGGCGTACCGGTGCCAACTGCCTGGAGCAGGCGGTGGCCGCGAGCCTGATGCTGCGCCGGCGCCGGCTTCCCGGCCTGGTCGTGATCGGCCTGGACGTCGCCGACCCCTCACAGGTGCCGCACGCCTGGTTCGTGGGCGCGTCGGGGCTGGTCGTCGTCGGTGGGGAGCAGGGCGGGCACCGGCCGGTGAACCAGTTCGGCCACTAGGATCGGCGCATGCAGATCAGCCGGACCGCCGGCGTCGTGGAGGCGCAGTTCGACGACGTACGCGTGCTGCTCAACGACGACCTGGAGTACCTCGGCCTCGACGAGGTGGGCCAGCGGATCTGGGCGCTGCTCGAGCAGCCGCAGTCGCTGGACGCCCTGGTCGGCACCCTCACCGAGGAGTACGACGTGTCGGCGGCCGACTGCACCCGCGACGTGCGGGCCTTCGTCGAGGCGCTCGAGCGGCACCACCTGGTCGCGCTCAGCTGACTCGATGACCATCCAGCTGGGGACGCCGGAGCTCACCCGCGTCGTGCTCGACGTCCCTGTCGAGGAGGGACCGGTCCCGGAGCCCTGGGACGCCGCGGTCGTGGTCGAGCCGTGGTGGTGCGCGGACGCGGACCGGATCCGGTTCGCCGCCCACGGCGCGGTCGTGTACGTCGAGCCCGGGCGCGTGCTGCTCTCCGCCCCGGACCCGGCCACCCGCGCGAGCGCCGACTGGCTGCTCTACGCCACGGCGACCCGCGCCCTGCTCACCTTCCGCGGGGACTTCAACCTGCACGCCAGCCTCGTGGTCAGCCCGACCGGTGCCGCCGTCGCGCTGGTCGGGGACTCGGGCGCCGGCAAGTCCACGACGACGCTCCAGCTGCTGCAGCGCGGCTGGAGCCTGGCCGGCGACGACATCGTCGCGGTGCGGCCGGGCCCCGATGGGGCGATCGCCCATCCGGTCGACCGGCCGATCCACCTCAGCGACGCGGCGGCCCGCGCGATCGGTGCGGATCCCGCGGTGGGCCGGCTGCTCCCGTCGACCGGCAAGCGCGCCTACCGCCTCGACGCCGACCTCGGCCCGCGCCCGTTGGCGGCCGTCGTGGTCCTGAGCCGGCAGGCTCAGGACGGGCAGGTCGCGCTGCGCCGGGTCGACGGCCTCGCCGCCGTGCCGACGATCGCCCTCTCGGCGGACCGCTACCGGATCTGCCGGCTGCCCGAGCACCGCGCCGCGTTCCTGGACTGGACGGTGTCGGTGTGCCGCCAGGTCTCGATCTGGGACCTGCGGCGGCCGCCGGTGGGCGACACCGTGGCGGCCGTGGTGGACGCGGTCGAGAAGCTCAGCTCGGAGGTCGGCTGAGGACCTCGTCCTCGTACCAGCAGATGAACTGGCCGAAGGAGAACGCCCGGCCGAAGACGCCCTGCCAGTGGAGGACCGCCTCGGGGTCGGCGAACTCCGGCCCCAGCGACGCCTCGAGCCGGGCGGTGTCGATCACCGCGGACGCGGTCGGCGAGGCCTGGATGCGCTCGAGCAGCTCCCGGTACGGCGCGGTGCGGCCGCCGACGATCCGGCCGGTGTCGGCGCCCTGCGCCCCCAGGGTGCGACGCAGCCGCACCACGTCGGGCAGGAGCCCGGCGGTGGCGGTGCGGGCCAGGCCGCGGTCGAGGCCGCCCACGAGCCACGCCTCCTCGGGCAGCCGCAGCGCCAGGCTGATCACCGCCGGGTCGGAGAGCGGGTCGCTCCACCAGACCGCGTCGGACAGGTTCTGGACGAACCCCACACGGGCGTTGTCCAGCAGCGCGGACTCGACGAAGTCGCGGCGGCCCGGGCGGTAGGTGCGCGACATCGCGGCGAGCTCGGCGCGGGCGCCGTCGCTGATCAGCTCGGGCCGGAACGGCAGGTCCCGTACGCCGGGCAGCGATCCGTCCACGTCGATGCCGCGCAGCCGTCGGTAGCGGCGGAGCAGCGGGTCGGGAGCCACCTCGCGCAGCAGCTCGCGCGTCGCCGGCCGCCAGCCCAGGCCCCCCGCGTGGCGTGCCCGTACGTCGGCGACCACGGCCCGCCAGCGACCGGCGTACGCGAGGTCGCGCACGATCCCGGCACGGCCGCGCGAGAACGTGAAGTTCCCGGACGCGCCGGTCAGCAGGATCGGGCTGCCGATCGCCTCGGCGCGGTGCACGGCGTCGTTGCACCAGCCCTGGTTGCTCGGGTTGAACGCCGGCTGCCAGGTCGCGCGGATGGCTGCCTCGGAGGCGACCAGCGGGGTCGTCGTACCGTCGTTGACGAGCGGGGTGACGCGGATGCCGCCGACGTGGGCCGCCGTCGCCGCGGCGTACGGGCCGTCGTCGGCCTCCCAGCCCGGCGACGGGTCGCTGGTGCCGCGGATCGGGACGTGGGTGTAGGCCTCGATCGTGCGTCCGGACCCGCGCACCAGGCGGGCGGCGGTGGCGACCACGGTCGAGGAGTCCAGGCCGCCGGAGAGCGTGGCGGCGATCGGGCCGGACTCGGGCAGCGAGGCCGCCACCGCCTCCTCGATCGCCCGGAGCACGAGGCGCGGGGCCTCAGCCACGCTGATTCCCCGGTCCGGCTCGGTCTCCGGCCGGAACCACTGCTCGACGGTGGTGGGGCGCCCGGGGGTGATCCGGAGCAGGTGGCCGAGCGGCAGCCGGCGGATGCCCTCGAAGACGGTGCTGACCGGGTCGTCGTGCAGGGCGAGGAGGTCGGCGAGCTTGGTCCGGTCCAGCGCCGGCGGTGCCGGCAGTGCCGCGATCACGTCGCGGGGGTGGGTGCCGACGATCGTGCCCTGGGGGGAGTCCGCGTGGAGCAGCGAGAGCTCCCAGCGGTTGGTGACCGCGACGAGGGCGGAGCCGTCAGGGCGCAGCAGCGCGGCCGCGAATCCCTGCCGGACGGGCGGCAGGCCGCGGCATCCGTCGGTGAGCCAGGAGCGGAGGAGGTCGGTGGGGATCCTCGCCGGGCCACTGACCACGGCGAGATCGGGAGCGGGCCGGTCCCAGTGACCGGCCAGCCGCAACGTCAGGAGGCGTTCTGCTTGCCGGTCGCGCCGTCGCTGGTGGTGCCGGTCAGCAGCTGAGCGTCCTTGGCCGCGGCGAGCGGCGTCACCGTCGGCTTCACCCAGGTCTTCTTCGTCATTCTCGGCCTCCCCACAGGCGCGCTGCGAGCGCTTGGTTCACATGGTCTCGGCCGTCGTCGCGTCGGCGTGCGACGGGCCATCACACGATGTTAACGGGCCACTCGCGGAGGCGTCACGGCAGCAGGTCGATCCTTTGCTGTGCGCTCTCGATCACACCCGGCCGGTGGGTCGCCATCACGATCGTGCAACCCCGTGCACGCAACCGCTCCAGCACAGCGTTCTCGGTCGCGATGTCGAGGGCGCCGGTGGCCTCGTCGAGGACCAGCACCTGCGGCGCGCGCACCAGGGCGCGCGCGATGCACAGCCGCTGCTGCTCGCCGCCGGAGAGCTGGGTGAAGTCCTGCAGCTCGGTGTCGAGGCCCTGGGGGAGCGCGCGTACGGCGCCCGCGACGCCGGCGTCCTCGAGCGCATCCCACAGCTGGTCGTCGGTCGTCGGCGCGTGGGTGGACCAGGTCAGGTTCTGCCGGACCGTGGCCGGGACCAGCACGGTCTGCTGCGGCACGTAGCCGATCCGGGCGCGCCAGGCGGTCACGTCGGTGACCGGCTCGCCGTCGACGAGGAAGGCTCCGGCGGACGGAGCGAGCAGGCACAGCAGCACGTCGAGCAGCGTCGACTTCCCGGCGCCGCTCGGGCCGCTGACCACGACGAACGAGCCGGGCGGGATCGTGAGGGAGAGGTCGCGGACGACCGGGTCGGCGGCGTACCCGGCGGACAGCGAGCGGAGCTCGATGGTGGGCGGTGGGCCGGCCCGCGGAGGAGTGGGTACGCCGGATGCCGGGTCGACGTGCGCGGCGGCCTCGCGGCTGATCCGCTGGACGCCGTCGAGCGCGGGCGCCAGCTGGGCGAACGCCTGCACGCTCTGCAGCAGCGACCGCGCGGTCGACAGCAGGCGTGAGGTGACGACGGCCAGCGCCAGCAGCGGGGCGACCCCGAGGCCGAGCCCGTGGCCGACGAGCACGAGCGCCACCGCGGCGACCACACCGGCGACGCCCAGCGCCGCCTGGAGACCGGCCCCGATCTCGACGTACCTCTTCTCGATGAGGCGGCCGGCGTCGGACGCCTCGCGCAGCATCCGGGCCCACTCGTCGGCCGCGTCGTGCGCGCGGATCAGCCGCAGCGACGACAGGGAGTCGGTGACGGTCGCGCCGAAGATCGCGTTGCGCCGGTTCCACTCCAGGCCCAGGTGGAGGGTACGACGGACGCTGCGCCGGGTCACCGCCGTCACGGCGAGGAGCGTGGCGACGGCGACTCCGCCGAGGATCGGGGAGATGGCCAGCCCGACGAGCGCGGTCGCCCCCGCCATCAGGCTCTGCACGCCGAGGCGCAGCAGGAGGCCGAGCGCGGCGTCGGTCCGCTCGATCTCGGTCGTCGTCGCCTGCACGATGTCGCTGCGGCGCTGTTGGACCAGGTGCTGCCAGTCGGCGCGCAGGACGTTGCGCAGGGCCTCCAGGCGCAGGTGGTTGGTGGTGGCGAGCTTGATCGCGCTCGCGGCGACGGTGGAGTACCACTGGGTCAGCGCCCGGACGGCGACCGCGACGAGCAGCGCGCCCGTCGAGACGGGGGCGGTCAGCTCCCAGCCGAGCCCGGGGACGTGCGACGTACCGGCACCGGCGAGCACCCGCACGAGCGGGATCAGCAGCGCGAGCACGACCGCCTCGGACACCGCACCCACCAGGTCCGCCAGCTGCAGGCGCACCAGCCGCCACCGGCCGCAGGCCTCGACAGTGACGTGCAGGTAGGCGCGGATCGCGGCGATCACGCGCGCTCCCGCAGGTTGTGCCAGGCGTGCGTGACCCGGCGGGTCAGGGCCGATCGCAGGGCCGGGAGCGCGTCGGCCTCCTCGATGTCGGCGGTGAGCACCGGCGGCAGCGCCAGCGCGGACGCGGTGGCGAGCACGTTGCGCGGGCCCCGGCCCGAGGCGAGCAGGTAGCGCGTGAAGCGCTGGGCCTTGTCGCCCGGGAAGCGGATCGGGTCGTCGGTGTGCACCTGCGTGTAGAGCGCGGTGGGGATGGCCCGGGCGGTGGTGCCGAACCTCGGCGCGGAGGAGGGCAGGCCCACGGTCGCGTCGACGACGGAGAGCGTCGCGCGCTCCATCCGGTCGAGACGGGCCGGCCAGCTCGCGGGGTCGCGCGCCAACCGCGAGATGTCGACCAGGCTCCGCAGGCTCGACCAGCGGTCCTTCGCGGCATGGCGCAGCGCGTGCCGGAACGCGTCGGGCCGGGCGAGGGTGGCCAGCCGGACCGGCCCGACGTCGACCCGGGCGTGCCGGCCCCACAGCTCGTCGAAGTCGGGCAGGCCACCGATCGTCGGGTCGAGGCGCCAGTGCAGGTCGAGGGTCCCGAGCGGGCCCACCAGCCCCAGCTCGTACGTCGCCCGCGACTGGTGCTGCCAGGCCCAGCTCGCCTGGTTGACGGTGTAGCCGTCGCGTGCCGACCAGCCGTGGCCGAGCAGCAGGTCGACGGCGCGCCCGAGGTCCGCGGGCCGCACCATCACGTCGATGTCGCCCGCGCCACGGGCCGTCGGGTCACCCGCGCTCTGGACGGCGAGCGCGGGACCCTTCAGGAACAGGTGGTCGAGGCCGGCGAGCTGCGCGTCGACCGCGGCCGTCGCGCGGACCAGAGCCATCGCCGCCAGCCGGTCGCGGTCGCGCATCGCCCGCAACGCGGTCGTGACCTCCGCGGGCAGGTGCAGCGCGTCGGCGGCCCCGGCGAGGACCGGTCCGAGGCGGTGCTCGGTGACCGCGTCCAGGAATTCCTCGGGCGACACGCCCTCCCGCCACCGCCACGCATCGACACCGCTGGCCTCGCGCGCCAGCGCAGCGCGGACCGCGCGACGGGCCGTGGACACGGCGACGGGGGTCGGCACGGCGCACAGTCTGCCCGCAATCGGTCAGACCCGCGCGGGACCGGCCGATTCGGAACCAGACGAGCCGCGGACCGGGAGGAAGGGACCTATGCTGAGGGCCGTTATGCGAGTGGGCGCTGTGCTGTTGTCGTTGCTGGTCGCCTTCACGGCCCTCACCGCCAGTGGCGACGCCGCTCCGATCGCGGCCGCACCGCCCTGCGGTGGCGAGCACCCGAAGGGCCCGGTCGGCGGCACGTACGTGTGCTCCTTCGAGGACGACTTCGACGGGACGACCTACGACCCCTCGAAGTGGATCGGGCAGGACTCCACGATCAGCGGGATGACCACGCTCAACCAGGACTGCTTCGTCAGCTCGCCGGACACGATCTCGGTCTCGGACGGGCAGGCGCACCTGGTCGCACGGCGTACGGCGGCCCCCTTCACCTGCCACAGCCCGTACGGCGACTTCACCTCGCAGAGCGAGGTCGGCACCCTGACGACGTACAACCGGTGGGCGCAGACCTACGGCTGGTTCGAGTTCCGCGCCCGGTTCCCCGCGACCCGGGCCACCGGCGTCCACTCGGCCCTGTGGCTCACCCCCAACCAGCTGACGTACGGCGCCTGGCCGCGGTCCGGGGAGATCGACGTGGCGGAGTGGTTCAGCAACCACCCCACGATCGCGTACCCGTCGGTCCACTACGACGGCGAGACCTTCGGCTACAGCTCGGGCGCCACCTGCACCACCGCGACGCCCGAGGACTTCCACCGCTACGCGGTCGCGTGGACGACGACGCGGATGTACTTCTACCTCGACGGCACGATGTGCTGGCAGTACTCCTGGATCCCGACCTCCAAGCTCGTCGGGTCGGAGCCGTTCGACCAGCCGTTCAACATCGTGCTGTCGCAGGCGTTCGACGGCGCTCCCAACGCGACGACGCCGGAGACCCCCGACGTCAACACGATGGACGTCGACTGGGTCCGCGCCTGGTCGTGGACGCCGCCGGCCGGGGGAGTGTCGAGCCAGCCCAAGCCGGCCGTCGGCACCGCCATCGTCCGCCACCACCCGCACCGGCGGGCGAGGTCCTGAGCACCGAGGCCGCGCAACCGGAGCCACTAGACTGCGGGCGTGGTCTTCGAGCTTCCGGACAACCTGCACCCCGACTGCGCGCCGATCGCCTGGATGCTGGGCACCTGGCGCGGCAACGGGCACGGTGACTACCCGACGATCGACGCGTTCGAGTACGGCGAGGAGCTCATCTTCACCCACGACGGGCGCCCGTTCTTCCACTACTTCGCCCGCGCCTGGCTGACCGACGAGAACGGCGAGAAGATCCGCGACTCCCACCTGGAGACCGGGTTCCTGCGGGCCCGTCCCGAGGGCAACCTCGAGCTGGTGCTGACCCACAACACCGGCATCACCGAGATCTGGTACGGCAAGGCCGAGAACGGCAAGGTCGAGCTGCACACCGCGGGCGTCGGCTACACCGAGAGCGCCAAGCCGGTCGAGGCCGGTCACCGGATGTACGGCAACGTCGAGGGCGACCTGCTCTACGCCTACGACATGCAGGCGATGGGACAGGAGCTGCAGCCCCACCTCTGGGCGAGGCTCAAGCGTGCCTAGTTCCGGCGACTGGCGGGCGACCCTTCGCGAGAAGGGCTACCGCCTCACGCCGCAGCGCGAGCTGATCCTCGCCGCTGTCGACGAGCTCGGCCACGCGACCCCCGACGAGGTGCTCGCGCACGTGCAGTCCACGGCGTCGGCGGTCAACGCCTCGACGGTCTACCGGACGCTGGAGGTCCTCGAGGAGCTCGGCCTGGTCCGGCATGCGCACCTGAGTGACCGGGCTCCGACGTACCACTCGACGCGGGGGCACACCCACTTCCACCTGGTCTGCCGGGGCTGCCACAAGGTCATCTCGGTCGACGCCGAGGATGCGGCGCCGTTCGTGGAAACACTTCGCAGCCGCCATGCGTTCACACCTGACATGGGACACCTCACCGTCTTCGGCCTGTGCGACGACTGCGGAGCCGCGTCATGAGCTCGCCGCTGCTCTCGCTGCCCGGCGCGGTGGCCGGTGACGGCATCGACGCCGGCGTCGCGGCCCACTACGGCAGCCTGTACGGCGAGCAGCGCGCGCTCGCCGCGGGCGAGGGGTTCGTCGACCTGTCCCACCGCGACGTCCTCACGGTCTCCGGTCCCGACCGCCTCACCTGGCTGCACTCGCTGACCACCCAGGTGTTCGAGGGGCTGGAGCCAGGGGTGGGGGTGAACGCGCTGGTGCTCAGCCCGCAGGGGCACATCGAGCACGCCTTCACCGGGGTCGACGACGGTGAGGCGTTCGTGGCGCACACCGAGCCCGGCAGGGGCGCGGCGCTCATCGAGTTCCTGGACCGGATGCGGTTCATGATGCGCGTCGAGGTCGCCGACGTGACGGCCGAGAAGGCGGTCTGCTGGCGACCTTCCGGTGGTCGAGCAGCCGCCGAGGAACGAGGCGGCGTATCGAGACCCGGTCGCTACGACCTGGTGCCGCGCGACCAGCTCCCGGCGTACGCCGAGGCGGCGGGGCCGGCCGCCGGGCTGTGGGCCTTCGAGGCGCTGCGGATCGAGCGGGGCGAGCCGCGCTTCGGCATCGACACCGACGAGCGCACGATCCCGAACGAGATCGGCCTGCTGCCCGGCCAGCCCTGGTCCGCGGTGCACCTGGACAAGGGGTGCTACCGCGGCCAGGAGACCGTCGCCCGGGTCAACAACCTCGGCCGGCCGCCGCGGCGGTTGACGCTGCTGCACCTGGACGGCTCGGAGAACCGGCTGCCCACGGTCGGCGCCGACATCAGCGCCGACGGACCGAGGCCGATCGGTCGGGTCGGGTCGAGCGCCCGCCACCACGAGCTGGGGCCGATCGCGCTCGGCCTGCTCAAGCGGAACACGCCTGTCGACGTCCAGCTCGAGGTGGACGGGCTCCCGGCCGCCCAGGAGGTTCTCGTCGACCCCGAGGTCGGGCTGCACTTCCGGCGCTGAGATCCACGTCACGCGAACCGGACGGCTTTTTGCCGGATTCCCCAGCGCGGCTCCGACGCGCCGTGAAACCCTGGCACCCGCTGGGAGCAGAAGGGGCTGCTGGCTCGGACACGTGCTGTGAGGGGATCTGATGAAGAAGCTGGCGCTGGCTGTTGTCGCCGCGGTCGTGGCGATGACGGGGCTCGGGACCGTCCAGTCCGCTCAGGCGGCGCCCTACCCGGGTGCGGTCCCGACCAAGGTCGTCATCCTGTCCGCCCGGACCGACATCCCGAAGGGTTCGCGCCCTGACATGTGGGTGCGGGTCGAGCCCGTCTCCGGCAACGCCACCGTCAAGGCCGGCAACCTGCGGATGACGTGCACCCGCCCGCTGGCCAAGGGTGGTGTGCGCACGCTCAACGGTCCGCAGCGCGGCTACCGCGGCGGCCGGGTCCTGGTCTCCGGTCCGGTCCTGAGCTTCCGCGCCACCTGGACCTGCACGGTCCGCTACACCGGCGGCTCGAGCGTGTTCACCGCGTCGAGCGCGACGCGCAAGGTCGTCGTTCGCTGACCCGTCGACGTGCCCTCCGCCTCGCCGGCGGAGGTATCGGGGCACTGGTCGTCCTCTTCGGGGTCTGGGCGGGATGGCAGGCGTGGCAGGTCGAGCGTGAGCTGAACGCCGCGGTCCACCAGGCCAAGGCCGTCCGCAGCGACGTCGAGGCCCGGGACACGGCGGCGCTGGAGCGCGACCTCGCGGCACTGCGGGGCACCGCGAGCCAGGCCTCGTCGCGTACGTCCGGGACCACCTGGTCGATCCTCACCGCGCTGCCCTTCTTCGGCGACGACGCCGACGGGGTGCGGGTCACCAGCCGGGTCCTGGACGACCTCGCCGGCCAGGGCATCGAGCCGCTGGTCGCGGTCTCGCACCGGGTGGACGGCCTGCTGCCGAAGAACGGTGCGATCGACCTCGAGGCCTTCCGGGCGCTGCGGCGTCCCGTCGCACAGGCCCAGGCCTCCTTCGCACGGGCGGACCAGGAGTTGTCCGCCCAGGACAGCAGCGGGTACGTCGGTCCGCTCGCCGCCAGGTTCACCGAGTTCCGCGACGACGTGCACAGCGCGGCGACCGCGCTCGCCTCGGCGGACCGGGCGACCACGCTGCTGCCGACCCTGCTCGGTGACCGGCGGCCGCGTACGTACCTGCTCGCGCTGGAGAACAACGCGGAGGTGCGCGGGACGGGCGGTCTGCCCGGTGTCGTCGTCTACCTCCGTGCGCGCGACGGCCACCTCAGCATCGTCCGCGAGGCTTCCGGCGCCTCGTTCGGCCAGACCGCGAAGCCGGCGCTGCCGCTGACCAAGCCGGAGAGGACGCTCTACTCGAGCCTGCTCGGCACCGACTTCCGGGACATGACGATGACCCCGGACGTCCCGCGTGCGGCGGCGCTGATGCGGGCGCGCTCCGAGCAGCGCTTCCCCGCCACCAGGCTCGACGGCGTCGTGATGGTCGACACCGTCACGATGGCCTACCTGCTGGACGCGACAGGCCCGATCGATGTGGCGGGCGTCCACCTGACCGGAGCCGACGTGGTCGACGAGCTCCTGCACCGGACCTACCTGCGGCTGCCCGACCCGGCCCAGCAGGACCTCTTCTTCGCGGGCGTGGCGGCGACGGCCTTCCAGCGGTTCACCGACGGCGCCGGGTCGCCGAAGGCGCTGATGTCGGCGCTGTCCCGCGCCACCTCCGAGCGCCGCCTGGCGGTGCACCTGTTCGACGACGCCCAGCAGCAGGACCTGTCCGGCACGGCGATCGCCGGCGAGCTCGACCCGCCGACCGACGACGACCGGCCCCGCGTCGCCGTCACCCTGAACGACACCACCGGCGCCAAGATGTCGTACTACCTGCGCTCCGCCGTCCAGGTCAGCCCGACCTCGTGCACCGGCGGCACCCAGCAGCTCACCGGCCAGGCCACCCTGAGCTCGACCGCCCCGAAGGACGCGGCCCGGCTGCCGGCGTACATCACCGGTGGTGGGGTGTACGGCATCCAGCCCGGCTCCCAGCTGGTCGCCCTGCGCATCTTCGCCCCGACAGGCGGCAGCCTGTCCGGCTTCACGATCGACGGCCGCAAGTCGCACCTGGAGACCGTCGACCAGGACGGCCGCCAGGTCGGCATGACCTTCCTCCAGCTCGACCCCGGCCAGCAGGTCCACGTGGGATGGACGATGAGTGCGGGCGCGGGCCAGCGCGGCGGCGCCGTCGTCACGACCACGCCGTCGATCGAGGAGCAGCCGAGCGTCACGACGCTCGCCTCCGCCTGCTGACCCGAGCCGGCCTACGTCCGCCGGTGGAACCGCCAGTCGCCGGACGGCAGCCTGGCCATCCGGTACCTGCTGTCGTGCGCGCGCCGGTGGTGGTGGCCGCAGAACAACACGCCGTCGTCGACGGTGGTCGGCCCGCCCTCGGACCAGGGCTTGAGGTGGTGGGCCTCCGTCCACGCGACCGGCACCGAGCACCCTTCGGCGCGGCATCCTTTGTCGCGCAGCCGCATCGCCCTGCGCTGTGCGGGGGAGTGGAGGCGCCGGGCGCGGCCCAGGTCGAGCACCTCGCCCTTCCCGCCGAGCACAGCCGGCAGCACGCGGGCGTTGCACGCCAGCCGCCGCGCCTCGGATGCGGAGATCAGGGTGCCGTCGTCGAGGGTGGCGGAGCCCAGGGCGCTGGTCAGCGTCTCGAACGGGATAGTCACCACGACGGCCGTGGCGTCCCCGCCGTGGTCGGGGAGACCGGCGGGATCGAGCTGCTCAAGGAGCATCAGGAACGCCTCACCGCGGGCTCGGCGCACCCCCAGGTAGCTGCTCGAGCCCCCGTAGCTGGTCGAGCCCCCGTAGCTGGTCGAGCCTGTCGAGCCCCCGTAGTTGGTCGAGCCCTTGTAGTTGGTCGAGCCTGTCGAGACCCGCGGATTGGTGTGCGCGTCCAGGTACGTCGTCAGCCGGGAGGCGATCGCGTCCGGGATCAGGGCGGTGATCCGAGCGACGCCGTTGCCGAGCCGGCGGACCTTGACCGAGCACCCGTCGACGGCGGCCTGCTCCTCGCGCTCCAGCAGCCGACCCAGCTCTTCCTCTGCCTGGCAAGGAGCCGCGACCTCGAGGATCTTCCTGCCCATGATCTCGAGCTGGTGCGGATCCAGGGTGCTCGCCATCGCGACCAGGTCGCGCTCGCACCGGACCCGCGTGGGTCCGTCGACCTCGTCGGACAGGACGTCGATCGCCCGGATGATCACCTGCGCCTGCCGCTCGTTCACCCGGCCCTCGCGCATCGCGTCGGCGGTCAGCGGGTGCTGCTCCAGCGCCTGGGCCAGCCGGAGCTCCGCGCGGGCGGTGTAGTGGTTGATGTTCGTGGCGTGCGCCAGCCAGGCGCCCGCATCGCGTGCGCCGTGCTCGGCAGCCACGTCCGTCGCGCTCGCGAGGATCCGCAGCTCGAGCTCGAGCGCCTCCGCCTTGACCCGGGCGAGGGTGCGGAGAGCGTCCTCCTTCTCAGCCACCCCGAGCAGGTGGACAGGTACGCCGGCCACGGCGTGCAGCCTGTACTCCAACTCGTGCGCGCAGGCCACGACCGGGTGCGAAGACACCGAGATCGTGGTCATGACGAGCCCTCCGAGACAGGTCGATCAACTGCCTCCAGTGTACACCTGTTCGAACAGAATCACCACCGAAATTTCGGACATTTCCCCAGGTCAGACCCACAATTGCAGGGACCGCAGGTCGGTGGTGGCGCCTGTGTGGGTGGCTGAGCCCCGGGTAGGTGGTCGAGCCCGGGTAGGTGGTCGAGCCCGGGTAGGTGGTCGAGCCTGTCGAGACCCCGGCGTGACACGCGTGCCCGGGTCGAGCGGCCGCGTAGCGGCGGCGCGGGCGAAGCCCGTGCCGACTCCGCGCCGTTCTGCCCGCCGTCAGGGACCCGACCGCAAGGACGCCGCAGGCGCCGCGCAGCGGGGCGAGCGCAGCGAGCATCCTTGCGGTCGGGGGACGGCGGGCTAAGGTGCGGCCGCCGTCGAGCACCCCGAGAGCCTGTGACTCCCCGAAGGCACCTACCCGTCAGCACCCGGGTCAGAGCCGGAGTCGGACGCGGAGCCCGAGTCCCCCACCTCGACCAACAGTCCCCGCCCCACGAGATCCTCCAGCAGCGCGACGACATCAGCCGAGATCGTCGAGACCGGCAGCTCGTAGGCGTCGGCGAGGTCGTCGCAGATCGCGTCGACCGACGACACCCCGTCGATCGCCCGCCACACCGAGGCCGCCGATCCCTCCAGCACCAGCGGAGGCAGCTCGAGCCGGTCCAGGTCGAGCAGGGTCACCCGGTCGCCGGTCATCGAGACCGCGACGGCGGCCTTGACGGCGAGGACCCGGGAGCCCACGGGCTCAGGCGCGGGACTTCGCGCGTCGGCCGCCCAGGCGACGGGCGGGCTTCCTCGCGGGACCGCCCTGCCCGTCGGAGTCGTCCTTGATGTACCCGTCGTACAGGTAGCCGTAGCCGTAGCCGCCGATGCCACCGCGTCGGTTGACGCGGTTCAGGACCAGGCCGAGGACCTTGCTGTGGACGGCCTCGATGGAGCTGACGGCGTGGTCGATCTCGGTGTCGAGCGTCTTGCCGGAGGAGACCACCAGCAGCGCGCCGTCGACGGCGACGCTCAGCACGGCCGCGTCGGTCACGGGCAACAGCGGCGGGGCGTCGATGACGACGTACCCCTCGCCGCGCAGCTTCTCGATGAGCGTGCGCATCGCCTTCGACCCGAGCAGCTCGCTCGGGATCGGCGCCGGAGGCCCGGCGGAGAGGACCCGGAGGTTGCGGAACCCCTCGGGCCGCTGCAGTGCGTCCTCGAGCGGCACCAGGCCCGCGAGCACCGAGGTGAGTCCAGGGCCGGTCGCGTCGACGCCGAAGGCGGCCGCTGCCGAGGGACGGCGGAGGTCGCCGTCGATCAGCACCACGGGAGCGCCGGTCGAGTCGAGTGCGGCAGCGAGGTTCGCCGCCACGGTGGACTTGCCGTCGCCGGCACGCGCGCTCGAGACGACGATCGAGCGGATCGGGTCGTCGACCCGCATGTAGGTCAGGTTGGTCCGCAGCTTGCGGAACGCCTCGGCGGCCGGGGTGTTCGGGCCTCGGCCGCTGCGCACGGCGATGCCGCCCTCGCCGCCACGCTCGTGGGCGAGGCTGGGCGCCGCCGGGATGCTGGCGACGACGGAGTGGCCGGTCCGCTTCTCGATCTCCTCGGGAGACCGCATTCGCCGGTCGAGCTGCTGGCGCACCACGGCGTAGGCGAGACCGAGCAGCAGGCCCACGACGAGGGCCAGGGCCCCGTTGCGCTTCGGGTTGGGCGACACCGGGCTGCTGGGAAGCGCCGCCGAGTCCACGGGAACGATCCGAGGAGTGCCGTCCGCGGGCTTCTTGTTGGGCGACTCGATCGAGGCGACCTGATCGGCGAGGGCCCGCACCCACGCGTCGGCGAGCTGCTGCGCCTCGAGCGGGGTGCCCGCCTTGGTGGTGATCTTGAGGAGCACGGTGTCGGTCGGCTGCTGGACCGTGACGCGGCCGACGAGCTCCGACGGCGAGTCGCTGAGGTGGAGGTTGTCGATGACCTCCTGCGCGGTGGCGCGGCTGGTCGCGATGTCGACGTACGACGTCGCCCGCGACTTCGCCAGGTCGTCGTAGACCTGGCCCAGTGCCGGGTTGCTGGCCTGACCCGTCCCGACGAAGCCGGTGGCGTTCGCGGCGTACACCTTGGGCTGGGTGACCGTGTAGCCGGCGGCGGCCAGCAGGACGAAGCCGAGAATGATCACCGCGCCCACCCAGTGGGTTCGCAGCGCGCGCAGGTAGTCCTGCAGTTCCATCGAGAAGTCCCGTTCGATCGTGTCGTTGGTTGAGTAGCCCGAGCCGCTAGGCGAGGGCGTATCGAAACCAACGTGGGTTACGAGGCCAACCAAGCTGGACCAATGCAGCAATCATTACAGTGAGCGCGTGGCGGCGGAGGCGAATCCGGAGGATGTGGCCGGCCCCACCGTCCGAGTGGCCTCGCTCGGCAGTGTCGTGGAGGTCCGGTTCCCCTCGGACTCGTCGTCGCCGGAGTCGTTCCGCCGGCTGTGGTCGCGCGCGGTGGTGGGGGGCGGAGACGCCGACACGACGGTGGTGGCGCCCGGTGGCCCGGACGCCGAGGTCCAGCACAGCCTGTCCATGGCGGTCACCCTGGCAGCGATCGAGGCGCGGGTCGGCGATCTCTGGATGCTCCACGCCGCGGGGCTGGCGGACCCGGTCACGGGTGCTGCTGTCGCGCTCGTCGCGCCGTCCGGCACCGGCAAGTCGACGGCCGCCGCCGAGCTGGGTCGACGCTGGGCCTACCTCTCGGACGAGACCGTCGGCGTCGACCGCTCGGGGAACGTCCTCGCGCACCCCAAGCCGCTCTCCCGGGTGGTGCCCGGCACGGGCACGAAACGTCAGGTGGGTCCCGACGAAGCGGGGCTGCTGACCCCCGGCGTACCTCCCCGGCTGACCGCGGTCGTCCTGCTGGACCGCGATGGCACCGCCGAGCCGGTGGTCGAACGGGTCCGTCCGGCCGAGGCGATCGTCCGGCTGGCTGCCCAGACCTCGTTCCTCGCCCGCCTGCCCGAGCCGCTGCACTACCTGACCGACGTCCTCGCGACCACGTCCGGGGTGTGGAGCATCCGGTACGCCGAGGTCGCCACCCTCGAGCCCGTCATCGCCTCGCTGCTCGAGCGGCCTCAGGTGGTCGAGCGGCCTCAGGTGGTCGAGCGGCCTCAGGTGGTCGAGCCGACTCAGGTGGTCGAGCCCTTTCCGGTGGTCGAGCTTGTCGAGACCCCGTGGGTTCGCGCCCTCCCGGTCGTCGACGTGCTCGATCTCGACGACGAGCGTCTCGTGCTGGTCGGTGAGCGGGTGGTGTTGCTCAGCCCTGTGGCCTCCGTGGTGCACCGGATGGTTCCGGCAGGTCAACCGATCGGACTGCGCGAGCTGCTCGACCGCGTCGCCACCGAGGTGCCGCTCCCGCCGGAGCCGGGGCGGGCGCTCATGACGCTCCTGGAGCAGCTGTCAGCGGAATCGCTGGTGGCACTCACCCCTTGAAGTGACCTACGTTACGTACGTCTCTGGGTGTTTTTGCCGTGGATTCCGGCATTCCTGAGATTTGGTCTCTCACGCGCCCCTAGGGTTGGGCTCACGCGTTCCCGGGAGCACCGCCGTTCCTGTCCCAGAGTCCGGGGACGTTCGTCCTTGTGGGAGGGCTCCAACACATGACTGACAACACCGCTACGCCGACCAAGAGCACCCGTCGCGCGGTCATCCGCGCCGGTGCGACCGCCGCCTGGGCGGTCCCGGCCGTGCAGGTCGCCAGCATGGTGCCGGCCTTTGCTGCGAGCGGTGACCCGAGCCTGTCCGAGACCCACTCCACGTTGACCATCACGGCGGCGACCGGCTCGCAGACGTCGTCGACCGTTG
Organism: Nocardioides maradonensis; assembly: GCF_054777115.1. Taxonomy (NCBI): domain Bacteria; kingdom Bacillati; phylum Actinomycetota; class Actinomycetes; order Propionibacteriales; family Nocardioidaceae; genus Nocardioides; species Nocardioides maradonensis. The sequence continues at coordinate 144,058 of NZ_BAAHAZ010000004.1, forward strand.
CCGGCTCCATCGTGTTCAGCAACAGCGGAGCCCGCACCAGTGGTGCGCTGACCGTCGCGCTGAGCCAGTTCAAGATCAAGAAGAACAAGGGCGCGCAGCTCGTGTCCCCGTCTTCCACGACGTGGACTGCCGCCGGGTGGGTTCTGTCGGGGTCGTCCGCCTCGGGGGTCACGGCGACCTATGCTGCGGGCATCCCGGCTCACTCCTCGGTGACTCTGAGCTTCAGCGCCGCGGTGCCTGCCAACGAGCTCGGCGGCGGGGGATCCGCGCAGATGAGCTTCGCCGGCACGATCTCCGGCCCGGCCAACACCGCCACGGTGAGTGGGCTCCTCTCTTCCTGAGCGGAGTCGGACCGGCACGGCCAGAATGACGCTCGTGCACATCGATCCACGGGACGGCGTCGCGCTCGGACAGGCGATGGTCGACCGCCTGGCTCGTGATCTGGGTGCACGGGTGCTGGCCATCAAGGGGCCCGTCCCCGCGGCTCACGGGTTGCTTCCTGCGCACGCGTCCGCCGATGTGGACGTGCTCGTTGCGCCCGATGACGTCGCGATCGTGTGCGACGGTCTGCGCGAGCTCGGGTGGTCGGTGGTCCCGGTCAACGACGACGCACGCTTCCTGGCCCATCACTCGTCGACCATGACCCACCCCGCGTGGCCTGTCACGATCGACGTCCACCGGGTGTTCCCGGGCTTCCTGGCGAGTCCGACCGAGGTCTTCGACGCACTGTGGTCCGAACGCATCGACCTGCCGATCGCCGGCCAGACGGTGACCGCGACGGGGCTGTGCGGCTCGACGCTCGTCGCCGCCTTGCACGCGTTGCGCGACCCGCACCTGCGGGAGAGTGAACGCGACCTGAGCCGGCTGGTCGAGGCCTGGGCCGGCATGGCCGAGCGACGAGCGACGTTGCGACAGCTCGCGGAGTCAACGGGTGCTGCCCAGTCGGCCGCGCCCCTGCTGAGCCGCCTCGGCCTGGTGGCGCGGCCGCCGACCGGACCGCTGGACGCGGGTCTCGAGGAATGGCGGTCCAACGCTCAGATCGGCCACGTCCGCGGCATCGGTTGGGTACGCGAGTTCCGTGAGGCTCCGCTGCGGCGGTGGCCGGCGCTCCTGGTGCGATTGCTCGTAACGGACGACGAGCGGACGCTCAACGACTACGGTATGGCTGCTGACGGCGCAGGACGTCTGCGCGCTCACCTACGACGGATCAGCCAGTTGGTTCGGGACTCTCCTCGTGCGTTGCGAACGGCATTCCATCACCGGCAGGTCCTGCGCCGATTGACGAGGAAGGGCGGAGCGCGGCGGTGAACATGACCGATCTGGGCCGCGTCGCGATCGCGCACGAGTGGGTCGCCGCCCGCGCCGGTAGTGAGAAGGTGTTCGAGGAGCTGGCACTCACCTACCCGGACGCGGACCTGTACGCCATGACGGTCACCCCGGGTGTCGATCTCGACGTCTCCGGACGAGCCATCCGCACGACCCCGCTCGACCGGCTCGGCGGCCTGCGGGACCGACGAGGCCTGCTGCTTCCGGTCATGCCCGGGGCGTGGCGCGTCACCGGCCGCCGCGAGCGGTACGACACCGTGATCACGTCGAGCCACGCCTGCGTGAAGGGTTTCCGCCCGGGCCGGGAGGCCCGACACCTCTGCTACGTCCACGCTCCGATGCGGTACGCGTGGAATCCCGAGATCGATGACCGTGGCGCGGGCCGGCTGGCCGGCCCCGCGCGGGCGGTCCTGCGCAGGTGGGACCTGCGCTCGACCCGCTGGGTCGACAGCTTCGCCGCCAACTCGAGCGCGGTTGCTGAGCGCATCGAGCGCTTCTACGGCAGGGGGGCTCAGGTGATCCACCCGCCGGTGGACACCGACTTCTTCGCGGGGGCGAGCGAACAGACCAGGGAAGGGCTGGTCACGCTCGGGCGCTTCATCCCCTACAAGGGCCACGACATCGCCATCCGGGTGGCGGCTGAGCTCGACGTACCGATCAAGGTCGTCGGCAGGGGACCGGAGGAGGACAGGCTCCGCGCCGTGGCAGCCAGCGTGGGCGCGCGTGCCGAGTTCGTCGTCGGCGCGCCTGACGACGTCGTTCGCGATGCCGTAGCGTCGGCGCGCGCTCTCGTCTTCGCGGCCCACGAGGACTTCGGGATCGTCCCCGTCGAGGCACAGGCGGCAGGGACGCCCGTCGTCGGGCCGGCCCTCGGCGGACTGGTCGACACCGTGGCCCACGGCGTCACCGGCATGCTTGCCCCGACGCTGTCTGGCCCCGCCATCGCGTCAGCGACCCAGGACCTCTTGGCGTCGTCGGTCGATCCCCACGCCTGCCGCGACAACGCCGCACGCTTCGGTCGGGAGCGGTTCCGTCGAGAGATCCGGCAGTGGGTCGAGCGCTGATGACGATGCCCCACGTCTGCTTCGTGCTTCCCGGACCTGCGCTCCGTCCGGGCGGCGGCCACAAGGTCGTCTACCAGTACGCGAACGCCTTGGCCGAAGCCGGCTGCGAGGTGACCGTCCTCCACCTGCGGCCCGAACGCGCCGAGTCGTCGTCTCTTCGTTCAGCTGCGCGCGCGGTGGCCTATCGCGCCGGCCGCCGGTGGCGGCCCCGCTGGTTCGACCTCCACCCCTCGGTGCGGGTCGAGAATTTCTCCTCCCAGGCGGCTCGACACGTTCCTGCGGACGTGGACGTGCTGATCGCGACATCGGTCATGACGGCCCACTTCGTCGCTTCCGTCGCCGCGACGCGAACGATCCGCGGTCTCTACCTCATCCAACACTTCGAGGACTGGTCGGCACCGGCTCAGTTCGTCGTGGAGACCTGGCGCCTTCCGCTCGAGCTCGTCGTCGTCTCGGGGTGGCTCCTGAGGAGAGCCGACGACCTCGGTCTCAGCGCGCGGCTGATCCGCAACGGCATCGACACCGGGGAGTTCCCGGCCGGTGGAGATGTGACCGGGCGTGCACCTTCAGTCCTCGCCCTGGTCGCGGGGCAGCCGTGGAAGCGGACCGATGTGGTGGTCGACGTCTTCGGTCGCGTCGCCAGTGAACGACCGGACGTCGCGCTGGCCGCGTTCGGGACCTGCCGGCGTCCCGATGGGCTGCCTGAGCGTGTCCGCTACGTCCGGGACCCGAGTCGAGAGGTGCTCTCGCAGCTCTATCGCGAGAGCCAGGTGTACCTCTGCGCGAGCGACTACGAAGGCTTCGGTCTTCCCGTGGCCGAGGCGATGGCGTCGGGGGCGGCGGTGGTCTCCACCGACAACGGCGGGGTTCCTGACTTCGCGGGCGCTGCTGCGGTTTACGCGCCGCCCGGGGACGCTCCTGGGCTTGCGTCGGCGGTGCTCCGGCTCCTGGACGACACCGATGCGTTGCGCCAGCTGGCCGCTCGGGGTCGCGAGGTCATCGACGGGATGACGCTGGCGGCCTCGGCTGCTGAGTTCGTGCGGGTGTGCGTGGGTGATGTGCGTGAGCGCTGAATCCCGGGAACCCCGACTCCTCGGGCGCTTGGCCTCGTTCGGGGCACTTCCGCTGCTATCGATGGCGGCACCGTTCATCCTCCTTCCCATCATTTCCAGGGTCGGTGGAGCGACCGGCTGGGTGGCCGTGCTGACGGGGCAGGCGATCGGTTCGTTCGCAGGCGTTGTCGTCATGGCGGGTTGGGCGGTCCACGGGCAGGCATCCGTCGCTGTCGCGACTGACCCGGACGCCAGGTCCGCGATCTACCGCGAGTCGTTGTGGACACGAACGCGGTTGGCCCTCGTCGGGCTGCCCCTCGCGATGCTGGTGAGCGCCGTGGTCGTTGACGGCTCCCGGGTCGACGCGGCGGTGATGGCGCTGGCCAACGGTCTCGCCGGGTTGTCGATGAGCTGGTACGCCACGGGTGCTGGACGAGCCTCGTGGATCGCCCGCTACGACGCAGGGCCGCGCTGTCTCGCGGTCGTCCTGGCGGCGCCCACGGTCGTGATGACGAGGCAGCTCTGGACCTACCCCGCCCTCGTGGTGGTCGGTGCGGTCGGCGGGCTGATCACCTTCAACCTGGCGCACACAGGAGCGCCGTGGCCGATGTCGAGGCGCGGAACAGCATCGCGTCGCGATGACTTGCGGGGCGGCTTCGTGAGCGTGATCGGCAACCTGTACGCCTCAGCGCCCGTGCCGATCGGTGCGGTCCGACTTCCTTCGGTTGGAGCCGCCGCCCTCGGCTCCGCGGACAAGCTGTACCGCTACGGGACGCTGGTCGTCGTGGCTCTGGCGAACGGGTTCCAGGCGTGGGCACTGGAGCCCACCTCGCCGCAGCGCCGGTCGAGGCTTCGCACGGCGCTCCTCTGGCATGCGGTGTTCGGTCTTCTCGCCTTCCTCGCCATGCTGGTGGGCGGCAGCTGGGGTACACGCGTCCTCTTCGGTGCCGACGTGGCCGCGCCGCGCTCGGTGTGCGCGCTGTACGGCGTCGCCCTCGCAGCAGTGAGCATCTCCACCAACCTGATCCGCAACTACGCAGTGCCTCGCGGCAGGCTCGACCTGGTGGTGTGGGCGACGGCCGTATCCGCGCTGACCGGCCTCATCTGCATGCTGGTCCTCCACGGTGCCGTGGGGATCGCGGCGGGCCTGGCCGGCAGCGAGGCGCTGTGCTGCGTCGTGCTGGCCGCGGGGCTGGTGCGTCAGCACACCGAGCGTGAGGGCGCAGAGCTGACCAGCGGAGCAGCGGCACGATGACCGAGGCGCGTTCCGGCCGGACGCCGGCCCCGACGGTGAGCGTCGTCATGGCCACCTACAACGGTGGACGCCACGTCGGCGATCAGCTCTCCGGGATCGTGCGGCAGACCGTCCCTGTCGCTGAGGTGGTCATCGCCGACGACGGCTCATCCGACGGGACGGTGGACATCTGTCGTGCCGTGATCGAGCAGCAGGCGCCCGAGATCCGCCTAGTGGTGCTCGACCCGGAGGCATCCCCGTTGGGGCCCGCCGCAAACTTCGAGCGCGGTCTGCGAGCGGCACAGGGAGACCTCGTCCTGCTCGCGGATCAGGACGACCTCTGGCACACGACTCGCGTCGAGGCTGCCGTGAAGCACTTCGAGACACACCCGGAGGCGGGCCTGGTCGCCCACGACGCGCAGCTGATCGATGCAGCCGGCGGCTCCCTCGGGCGATCGACCTTCGAGTCCATGGGCGTCACTGCCGACGAGCTCGCCGAGCTCAACGGCCCGGATGCAGTGCGAGTGCTCAACCGTCGCAGCTTCCTCGCCGGCATGACGTTCGCGCTCCGCCGGCGGGTGATCACGGAAGCGCTCCCCATCCCGGCGGGATGGCCCCACGACTACTGGCTGGCGTACTGGGCGGCATGCACCGGCCAGCTGCGTGTCGTCGCGGATGCGAGCCACCTCGCCTACCGCCAGCACGAGTCGAACGTCGTCGGAGCGGGCTCCCGCGACTTCAGCGCGCGAGCCCGGCGCCTCCTGTCGCGACCGAGCGACGCCGTCGAGCTCTCTCGGATGTTCGCGGCAGCCGAATCCCGCATGCGCGAGGAGGGTGCGCCCGAGGCCGTGCTCGAGGAGATCCGGCACAAGGCAGCGTTCGAAGCCCGGCGTACGAGACTTCCTGACCAGCGGTGGCGCCGGATCGTCGCCTGCATCCGCGAGGCACGACGTGGTGAGTACGCGCGGCTCGCGTCGAACGGCAACTGGAACGTCCTGCGCGACGTCCTCCATCGGCCCGCGCCGGAGGTGCGACGATGACCCACCGAGCGCGTCTTCTCTTCGTCGATCCCAAGCATGGTCGCGGTGGCGGGCAGGTGGTCCTCGAGGGGCTCCTGCGGAGGTGCAGCGGTCAGGGCGATGTGGCCCTGGCGATGCCGGACGACGGCCGCGAGGCGATCTCCGTTCCCGACGACGTGGAGACGTTCCCGACGATCGACGAGGCCACGCGTGGCCTCGTCCGCGGCGACGCCCTCCGCATGGTCGCCAACGCGAACTCTGCGTTCCCTCGTGTCGTGCTGAGCGCGCGACGCCTGCGTGCCCGTGGCATCCATGTCGAGACCGTGGCGATCGTGCACAACTATCCGACGGACATCGCCAAGCGGGTCGCGACGACACGCTCGCTTGCGCTCTTCGACAAGGCCGTCGTGGTCGAACCGGGCCTTCTCGAGCTGCGGCGAGACGCCATCGTGCCCCCGTGGCTGTCGCTGACCAGCGAGTTCGAGTTCTTCTCGGGAACTGTCACCGGCCTCAGCGGGAGCATCAAGTCCTACGGCCGTCCGGACCCCAGCAAGGGGCTGCACCTCCTTCCACCGCTGTTCGCGGCTGCCGAGAGGCTCGGCCTCCGACCCGAGGTCGCGCTCGGCCAGGCACTCGACGGAAAGGAGCGGTACCGACGGCGGTTGCAGCGAGAGCTGGCGCCGTGGTTGGTCGACGGCCGCCGCACGAGCAACTGGATCCAGCCGGGTGACATCTTCGTGATCCCGTCGGTCGGTGGTGAGGCAGCCTGCCTTACTGCTCAGGAGGCGCTCGCGCGCGGCGCGTTCGTCGTGGCGTCACGTGTTGGGCTGATGCCGTATCTGCTCGCCGGAGAAGGCGCGATGTGGACATTCGTGCCCGGCGCTGCGGACGATGGCATTCGAGCTGTAGAGGAGATCGTCCACTTGACTTCGGACAGCGTGACGGCCGCAGTGAGAGCGGGTAGCGCCCAGATCCGAGCACGCACCGATCTTTGGTATCGCCACGTCACTCGACTGTTGGTTGACTTCCCACGTCTGGACACTCTGTCGTGATCGAACACACGAACCGCCGCCCTGATCGCGTTCTGCTGATCCTCGTCGCACTGATCGTCGCGCGAGCGGTGATTCCCGGCGTCCTGACCTACCGGACGCAGATCCACAGGGCACTCTTCACGTCTGACATCAACGTCAGACCGCACGAGGCGAACAGTGCGGCCGCGGCATTGAGTGCCATCCTTGCCTTCTGGGTTCTCGTTGCACTGGTGACGAAGGTGCCACGTCGCGAAGACATCCGGGGCCTCGTTGTCGTGGGTGTGCTTCTTGCGCTACCGGCTGTGCACTTCCGTTCACTTCCCAGGCATCAGTGGCTCGACATCGTGCTGTCGGGTGCCATCGCTCTGGCGCTGTGGCGGAGGAGAGCGGGAACGCCCGAACTGGCGGCACTGGGACTCTTCGCAGCGATCGCATGTGCGTGGGCGGTGGTTCAGGGTCTTCTCGATCCCGCGCACGCCATGTTCGCCGACCACTATGGGAACTTCGGTCGATCCACGAAGTCCCTGATCGGAACTGACCAGCTCGCCGGCCCCTTCGGCCACTCGAACACCTTGGGCGTCTTCGCGGCGCTGGCTGTTCCGCTGGTGGCCTTGCAGCCGAGACGCGCCGTGCGCTGGGGCGCCTACTCAGTGCTCGTCGGGGCGGCGGCGTGGTCGTCGTGCCGAGGAGCGCTGATTGCTCTCGTCCTCTACTTCCTCGTGAAGGCAGCTCGCCTCGTCGCACCCAAGAAGCTGGCGAAGGTCGGGAAATGGTGGGTTGTGGGTGCGCTCGCTGCCGTCGCGGCTATTCCGCTGACGACCACCGACCCGATTGCGTTCACGCGTCGAGGCGAGATCTGGATCGTCAGCCTGCAAGCGTGGCGCACCTCGTGGGCGTTCGGGTTCGGGGACGACTGGTACTCGCAGGCTGGCCATTTCGTCAACAACCTCGGTGATGAGGCGTCGTCCGGGCACAACCTGCTCGTTGGCGCCCTGGCTACGTCTGGCGCGTTTGGAACTGCGCTGATCCTCTGGTCGTTGCTGCGCGGATCACGTCTTCTTGCCAAGGGTGAGGACCAGTGGCCCGACCGCACTCTGTACTTCGGTGTCTTCCTGACCGTCAGCGTGCTCGAGTACTTGTGGGGCTTCGCCATGGGAGCTGAGCTGTCGCCGGTTGTTGCGGTGCCGATCATCGTGGCGCTTGTTTGTCCTGATGCCCTCGAACAGGCCGACGTCAAGGAGTCGGGATCTTCATCTCTCGGTCGGTTGGGTGGAGAGCCGAGCGTCCAAGCGTTGGCGGTGCCTAAGAGTCAGTCAGCCACTGGTCCGTCAGAGACGGGAGCGCCAACCCGGTGATTGCCCTCGCACGGTGGACTTGTTCTGAGAACCGCTCTTCGAGGTCACGGCGGACCGGGTCCTGCATCACGGGACGTTGATCGCGAGCAAGCAGCATGCGGTCGCGGACCGTATGCCTGGTTCGCCTCGGCACGATACGCTGCGCCGTTCGCCGCGCAAAGGTATTGGAGATGATGGCTGCGGCGGTGCGCGATTTTGGCCGAGCGAACTGATTGCGCTCGCTCTCGTCCAACTCTTGCAGAAACGGTGCCGCAGGGAGACCCAGGAACGTGCCCAATGCGTCCGCGACCGACTCTCTGTCCGTGGCGAACTGCCGTGATTCGAGAACCAGGATCTGGTTCTTGTCGAAGACGTCGAGGTAGCGGGCGATCTGGTCTGCGTAGTGGCCTAGGTCCTCGTACAGGTGACACGCGGTGCCCCATCGCCGGTCCCGAAAGGTACGGTCGAACGCCAAGGCGTCTTCGAACGACCTAGGCTGGCGCCCCTCGCGCACATCCATAAGATAGTGCGAGAACGCTCGCTCAATGGGATCGCGCAGCATTACCACGATCTTTGCTGCGGGGTTAGCCGCGCTGATCCGCTGGGCACTGGTCGCGTCGAAGAGGTACGAAGGGCTCGCTTCTCCGACGAACGTCGCAGTAGGACGGCTGAATAGTTTGAGATAGTCGTCGAGCGAAGTGGTCCGGCGTACGAGATGTCTCATGTTGGGATCGGGGCGGACATCCGCAAAGTAGTGAGGCTCCTTGACGGCAGACATGCAGACATCCGGATGCTTGGTCAACAGCGAATGAAGCGCTGTGGTCCCAGCCTTCGCCGCGCCCACGATGAAGAGGTTAGGCATCCGCGTGCGGTCCAACAGGTCCTCATTCACTGTGTTGACGTTGCCACCGCGCTACTGTCATGCGGCCGAGACAGGCATGCCTCCGACCTTGCTCGTGGCGCCCAGCGACTAAGAGTACTTCATGTTATGTGGGACTGTTGATGGAACGGCCGCTTCGGCCCGAGCGCAACTGGGGCACGCGGTGGCGTTTGGGTTGACAGGCCGCGGGGCGTAGGCCGGATGCGCCGACTAGTGTCGCGCGCCCCACTTCTCTGGATGGGCCATGGAGTAGCTGTTCGTGCCCGATCCCGCCGTCCAGAGGTAGTGAACGAGCAACTTGCGACTCTTAGAGAATTTGATGGTGCCGCATGTACCGCTCGAGAGAGGAGGACACCATCCCGGCATACTCGTCCGTCACGTGATGGTCGTTGAATATCACGCCGACTCGGTCGACCACGTCTGGGCAATAGCCGTCGACACACCACAGCGGCAGGGTGTCGATGTAGGTGGCTTTCGTCTTCGCGACCACGGCCTGATCTAGAATTTGGATTTCATACCAGGCATCCTCCGGCGCTTGGGCGCAGCTGAGTGGCGTAGATCCCGCGACGCGACATGTATCCCAGTCTTTGTGATTAGGCGTGGCTGAAAGGACTGCCGCTCGGGCGCCTACGGATTGGGCCATACGGATGATGTTCTTTAGGCCCGTCGAATACCCCGCCACCTGTTGAGCATGTGGTAGCAAATGTCCGTGACCGTCGCTCACCTTGCTAATCGCATCAGACATGTCGTCGATCAAGACCAAAGAAGGCTTCACTTCGTTAAGGGCCTGCTTGTAGAAGCGATGCTGGCCGTCACATTTTGAATTCTCTGTTAGTGCACCGCCATTGCCTTGCAAGGTGTCGGCATACGGTGCGATGGCGGCGAAGCAATCGCCTTGGGCGACGCTGACCAACTCCCACCCGTTGTCAACAAAGACGCGCTTGAGCATTGCCAGCCAAGAGATCATGACTGAGTCGCCAACTGCGAGCACAATCTTCTTTTGGTTAACGGGGCCTGCGGGGTAATAGGCGCAAGCGGTGACTGACAGCGGCACATCGCACCAACTAGCGTTGGTGCGTGAATCGATGGAACTTTGATTTGTCAGCTTCGGCCAGGATTCCAGCCGCAGTGAATCTTGTAGAGCAGTCGCTAGTGCTGGCAGTGGCTCGACCAAGGTCGGATCATCAACAACGCTCCGTCCCGGTTTGGCGGACGGAATCGATGGTGCACGGCTAGCCGAGCTCGACAGCGTCATGGGTGGCTGCGTTGGCCGCAATGCTGCTAACTGCAAGCACACTGCAGATAGGGCGATGACAGCCGCCAACTTTTTGGCATGTCCGCTAGTCGATCTGAAATGGCCCGATCTTGCCGGCTCTTCAACAAAGTACAGAGAGGCGATTGACAGGGCGAGTGTGCCCGTGATGACTACACCGTAGAGGTACACCGGTGAGCCGGGGATGAGCGCATCGGCGATCACCCAAACGGGGAAATGAAAGAGGTAAATGGAGTACGAAAGGTCGCCGATCCACACCGCGACGGGGTTTGTCAGGAATGCATTCGACGGCGAGCCGAGGTGCCCGGCAGCGACGACCATTGCAGAGCCAAGTACCGCGGGTGCAGCCCATGGCACGGGAAAGCCCGACGTCGTGGGTGTGGCGACGACTGCAATGCCGATGAAAGCAAGGCCCATCAGGGAGGTGACCGTTGCCATGCGATTGCTTCTGGCCTTCAGCAGGGGAAGCACTGCCGCCAGAAGAGCGCCGACGCCAAGCTCCCATGCACGGTCAGCGGTTGAGAAATATGCTGCGTGAGGATTCGAGTGGGTCTCAATCCAGCCGTAGCCGAACGAGAGTGCGATGACTCCGGTCGAGGCGAGTCCGGCGTAGATGCTCAGCGATCTTGCGCTGCCGCGAGCAGCGAGCGCCCCCACAATGAGGATAACAATGGGCCAGGCGACATAGAACTGCTCTTCGACGGCGAGTGACCAGAAGTGTTCGAGGGGAGAGGTTGCGACACCTTGATGGAAGTAGTCCGTCCCAACATTCGCAAAATGCCAGTTCGCGAGAAAGCCGACCGACCACAGCGCGTCGACCTTGGCCTCGTGAGCGCGCGTGGACGTGAACGCCATGTTTGCGGCGACGACGGTCAAGAACAGGACGACGAGCGCTGCGGGCAGGATTCGCCTCGCTCGCAACAGGTAGAACGAGCCGAAATAGGATCCGACGGTCTTGGCGCCGACCGTTCTTAAGAGCCGTCCCGTGATCAGGTATCCCGAGATGACGAAGAACACGTCCACGCCGACGAACCCGCCGGGAAGAAATTTCGAGATGTGGTTGATGACCACTGCAAGCACCGCGACCATCCGGAGTCCCTGGATGTCCAAGCGTTTCCCCGCGACGGGCACCTGTCGGCTTGATCGTGCTCTGACGCTCCACTGGAGAGCATCTACCGACCACATGCGCATCAACTCCCGATGAACCTTCGAGCCGGCCGGGAGCATGACGCCAGCCGAACATTGCGTGGAGCATAACGGCCGTCCGCCCAGGCTCGTGGGCGATTCCGTGAGTCCTACCTGAAGGGAGAGCCGTTGTGGCGGCTGGCCACTGAGTTGGCACGAACTCGACGGAACTGCCCGCGGCGGTACTCGCGGCGGCCATCTTGAAAACGTGGGACCTCATCCCTGCCTTGTAGGTCGGCGCGAACAGTGAGCAGGCTAGGAGGCCGCTCGATCAGTCCCGGTAGATCCGCCACGCGCACCACATGCCGAGCAGCCAGGCAGCGAGAGCGACGAGGTCGTCGCGATGGACGCCGTGCGTGGCGGAGAGTCCGAAGAGGACCGGGCCCGATATGGCCGAGTGTCCCGCGACGGCGAACACGCCGAGGACGCAGAGGGAGCCCGCCAGGACGAGGGCGGTGGTGCGGCGGGACATCGCGGGAGAGCCTATCGGCGCGGTGGAAAGGCCTTGGTCGACCCCGGGGTCGGCCCGCACCTGCGGACCGGAGGGTTCAGGCGCGGGGCTCGAGCAGGAGCACGTGCATTGCGTCGGCGAGCCAGGCCTCGAACCGCTCCTCCGACCATCCCGCACGGGTGACGTAGGTGTGGTGGAGCTGGGGGTCGTTGAGCATGGTCAGGATGTCCGCGGCGTCCTCGATCTCGCGGTCGCGGCGCAGCCCCGACCGTAGCGGCGGGTGGTCGAGCAACCGCCGCGCGCCGCCCCGGCGTACCGAGTTCCAGTTGTCCCAGAGTGCTTCGAGCTCCGGGGTCGAGTCGGCTGCCCGGTGCAGCGCCTCGACCACCCCGCTGCTGCGGGCGCCGATGATGCGGCACACCGTGGCGTACGCCGTGAGGGTGTCCTCGGCCGTCTCGGCCTGCCAGACCGGCTGGTACCAGGGGCGGTCGCGGACCAGGCCCTCCTCGCCGTCACCGGCGAGCGCCTCGTCGAGCACCCGGGAGAGCAGCGCCCCCTTGGTGCCGAAGGTGCTGACCACGGTCGGCCGGGCGACGCCGGCGGCGCTCGCGACCGCGTCGAAGGAGGTGCCGGCGAAGCCCTGCTCGACGAAGAGCCGGGTCGCGGCCTCCACGATCGCGGCTCGCGTACGGCGGGCCGACTCCTCGCGAACGGGGGACTGGTAGGACCTCTTGCGTGTGGTGCTCATCGGGTTCAGACTAGCAACTGTTCAATAGCACGCGGTGATAGTGAATAGCACGTGCGCATATCCACCGATGAGGAGCCCGTCATGAACCAGCCGTCCACCACCGTCCAGCCCTACGTCCTCGGTCCCGACCAGGGCGACACCTATGCGTTCCTCGGCAGCCTCTTCACGGTGAAGGCCACCGGGGCCCAGACCGGCGGAGCGGTCTCCGTCGCCGAGTTCGTGAACCCGCCGGGCTTCGCCCCGCCGCTGCACCGGCACCTGGTGGAGGACGAGATGTTCCACGTCCTGTCCGGTAGCGCGCGCTTCCTGTGCGAGGGACTCGAGCTGTCGGCCGCCGCCGGGTCCTTCGTCCTGCTGCCGCGCGGGCTGGCGCACTCGTTCGTGGTGGGCCCCGACGAGCCGCTGCACTACGTGCAGATCACGTCCCCGGCCGGCTTCGAGGAGTTCGTCGCGGCGGCGGGCGAGGCCACGACCGAACGGCGGCTGCCCGACCCGGGGCCGATCGACCCCGCCGCGCTGGGCCATGCCGCCGCCACGCATCGCATCGAGATCCTCGGGCCGCCGCCGGCTTGACCGGAGGCAGGACGGCGTCGCGGCTGTGGGGGGCGGTGCCGTCCGGGTCGGCGTACCGCCCGCTTGGCTGTCGACCCCCAATTTTAGGGGTCGTGGATGGTGCCCGCAGCGGCGTACACCGGAGGCGAACGTCTGTCGAGGTGAGCCCGCCGCCGTGGCGGCCCGCTGTCGGCAGGAGGAGGTTGTTCCCATGCGTCGAACGAGAGTCGTCGCGAGCCTCGTCACCGCGGTCCTTGCCGCGACGGCGGGTTCCGCATCGGCGGCCAAACCCGTCCTCGAGCCGATGTACGCCAACGGCACGACGGTCTACATGTCCGCTCCTGCGAAGGCGGTCGCGTCCGGCAACGTCTCGCAGGACTTCTACCTGATCGCCTACCCGGCGAGCGTTCCTGCGGGAGTGCACCCGCTGTGCAACTTCAACTGCCCCGGACCGCCGGACATCCCGCCGGTGCGCGACGTGGTCCTGGCGGGTGCGCCCGGCTTCGGCACCATGGGTACGGCGGGCAAGTTCAACCCGATCTGGCACGTGATCGCCCTCGCGTACAGCCCGGCCTGGGTCGCCGACCCGCACTTCATGCCCGCCACGAGCGAGGCCCAGGTGGATGCCGGCGAGGCCGCCGGTCACTTCATCCCGATCAACCCCGGCGGCGACAACCCGTTCGAGGTGGACACGGGCATCCAGTTCCTCTGCGTCCTGGTCTCGAAGAACGCCTGAACCTCCACGCACGCCGAGGACGGTCTCAGGAAGAAGGACAGGCGGCGCGCTCCTGGGGGGAGCACGCCGCCTGTCTCGCGTTCGGTCAGCCGTTGTGGTCTCGATACACCGCGGCACTCGACCTCACGGGTGACGCCGCTCGCGAGCAAGCTCGCGACCTGCTACCCGTTGATCATGCCGGCGCCGACGGTGACGCCGGTCGCCTCGTCGATCAGGATGAACGAGCCGGTGGTGCGGTTCTTGGAGTACGGGTCGCACAGCAGCGGCACGGTGGTGCGCAGCTGGACGCGGCCGATCTCGTTGAGCTCGAGCTTCCCGGCCTCCTGGTCGCGGTGCAGGGTGTTGACGTCGAGGCGGTACTGGATGTCCTTGACCAGCGCGCGGCCCGTGCGGGTCGTGTGCTTGATCGCCAGCTTCTGCCGCGGCTGCAGCGGGGTGTTGGTCATCCAGCAGACCATCGCGTCGATGTCCTGGCTCGGCGTGGGCGCGTTCTTGACGCGGGCGATCATGTCGCCGCGGCTCACGTCCACGTCGTCCTCGAGGCGCACGGTGACCGACATCGGCGGGAACGCCTCGTCGATCTCCTTGTCGAACAGGTCGATGCCCGCGATCTTCGAGGTCATGCCGGAGGGCAGCACGATGACCTCGTCGCCCTTCTTGAGCACGCCGCCGGCGATCTGCCCGGCGTACCCCCGGTAGTCGTGGTGCTCGTCGGACTTGGGCCGTACGACGTACTGCACGGGGAACCGGGTGTCGACCAGGTCGCGGTCCGAGGCGACGTGCACGTGCTCGAGGTGGTGCATCAGCGTGGGACCGGAGTACCACGGCATGTTCTCGCTGCGCGTGACCACGTTGTCGCCCTGGAGCGCCGAGATCGGGATGACCTCGAGGTCCGGGATGTTCAGCTTGGTCGCGAACTGGGTGAACTCGGAGTGGATCTTCTCGTAGGTCTCCTGCGAGAAGTCGACGAGGTCCATCTTGTTGATGCACAGCACCAGGTGCGGCACCCGCAGCAGCGAGAGCAGCACCGCGTGACGGCGCGACTGCTCGGTGAGGCCGTGCCGCGCGTCGACCAGGACCAGACCGAGGTCGGCGGTCGACGCGCCGGTCACCATGTTCCGCGTGTACTGCACGTGGCCCGGGGTGTCGGCGATGATGAACTTGCGGTTCGGCGTCGCGAAGTAGCGGTACGCCACGTCGATGGTGATGCCCTGCTCACGCTCGGAGCGCAGGCCGTCGGTCAGCAGCGACAGGTCGACGTAGTCGTGGCCCTTGGCCTCCGAGGTCGACTCGATCGCCTCGAGCTGGTCGGCGAAGATCGACTTGCTGTCGAACAGCAGCCGGCCGATGAGGGTGGACTTGCCGTCGTCGACCGAACCTGCGGTCGCGAAGCGGAGGAGGTCCATGGTCTTCTCGTCGGTGCCCATCAGAAGTAGCCCTCCTTCTTGCGGTCCTCCATGGCAGCCTCGGAGAACCGGTCGTCACCGCGGGTGGCGCCACGCTCGGTGACCCGGGCGGCGGCGACCTCCTCGATGATCTCCTCGATCGTGGACGCGGTGCTCTCGACGCAACCCGTCAGGGTGATGTCACCGCAGGTGCGGAACCGGACGGTCCGCTCGGTGACGACCTCGCCCTCGCGGGTGGGGTTGAGCGGCGTCTCGCTCATCAGCATGCCGTCGCGCTCGAACACCCGGCGCTGGTGGGCGAAGTAGATCTGCGGGATCTCGATGCCCTCGCGGCCGATGTAGTCCCAGATGTCCAGCTCGGTCCAGTTGGAGATCGGGAAGATCCGCATGTGCTCGCCCTCGTGCAGGCGGCCGTTGTAGAGGCTCCACAGCTCGGGGCGCTGCATCTTCGGGTCCCACTGGCCGAACTCGTCGCGGTGGGAGTAGACGCGCTCCTTGGCGCGGGCCTTCTCCTCGTCGCGGCGGCCGCCACCGAAGGCGGCGGTGTAGCCGCCCTCCTCGAGGGCGTTGAGCAGGGTGCCGATCTGGAGCCGGTTGCGGCTGGTCTTGCCGTCGTCGACCACGACGCCGTTGGCGATCGCGTCGTCGATGCTCGCCACGTGCAGCTTCACGCCCAGGCGGTTGACCCAGTTGTCACGGGTCGAGAGCACCTCGGGGAAGTCGAGGCCGGTGTCGACCTGCAGGACCGGGAACGGGATCTTCGCGGGGAAGAAGGCCTTCTCGGCCAGGCGCAGCATCACGATGCTGTCCTTGCCGCCGGAGAACATCAGGACCGGCTTCTCGAACTCGGCGGCGACCTCACGGAAGATGTGGATCGACTCCGCCTCCAGCTGGTCCAGCTGGCTCAGCCGATAGTCGCTATGGGTCTGTGTCATGCGGGGTGGTGCCTTCCTTCCAACCGGTGGTTGAGGTCGCCCCATCGTGCCATGCACGTCAACGCACCCGGGCATCGCCGTCAGCGGGGTAGACAAATCGACGAGTTAGGGTGGCGCGGTGTCCGACTTCCTCGCCCTGCTCGGGTCGCGCGCCACGGTGCCGGGAGAGGTGCGGTCGGAGTGGGGCATCGCTGAGTACGTCGCGGGTCTCGACAAGCTCGACCAGCTACCGGGGCTCGACCAGCTACCCGAGACCCCCGACCTCGGCCGGCTCGACCCGGCCCGGCTGGACGCGCTGCTGCGGGCGTTCGCGCGGCCGCCGTCGGCCGAGCTGAACCGGGCGCGGCTGGCGTCGCTGACCGGGATCCCGCCGACCACGCTGCCGCCGTACGTCGCCGCACTGGCGCAGCGCGGCGTGGTCCGGATGGTCCCGGGCACCCGCTCGGTGGTCGCGAAGCGGGCGGTCGCCCGGCCCCGGGTGGTGTTCGCCGACGCCGGTCTCGCACGCGAGCTGGGTGGGGCGAGCCCTGCCGAGCTGGCCCAGATGAGCGGCCGGTGGCGGCTCGGGCCGCTGCTCTACGGGCTGGTCGCGGTCGCGCTCCAGGACCAGGGGCTGCGGGTCACCCACCTGCGCGAGCGGAACGGGCTCAAGGTCGACCTGCTCGTCGAGCTCCCCGACGAGACGGTCTACGGCCTCGAGGTGCGGACCGCCGCCGGCGTACGACCGCACCAGTTCGCGGCCCTGGAGGCGCTCGCGAACCGCGCCGGCCAACGGTTCCGGGGCGGGGTCGTGCTCAACACCGCCCCGGTCGGGCACGAGCACGCGCACCGGCTCTGGTCGCTGCCGATCTCCTCGGTCTGGGAGGCCGAGGGGTAGGTCTCAGACGAGGTCGGTGAGGATGCCGACGGCCTCGTCGATGGGACGGTAGGCCTGGGCGACCTCGCCGGTGCCGAACAGGTGCAGGTCCCGGTCCGCCTCGCCGGCGTACGCCACGTCGCCGCGCTGCAGGAGGAGCTTCTCGCCGCTGCTGCTGATCAGCGTGACCTCGCCCCCCGTGCAGACGATCAGCCGGTCGCCGCGGGCCGGCAGCAGCACGCCGTCGGGGTCGTCGGCGGGGGAGCACTGGGTCACGGACAGGGCGAAGTCTCCCTGCCCGGGGGAGAAGACGTCGGTCGACAGGCCGAACAGCCGCGGCATCACCCGGGCGACCCTCGACATGCCCTTGTCGAGGCAGCGCACCAGCTCGTCGGGCTGCACGTGCTTGCTGGTGAGCCCCGCGCGCAGCACGTTGTCGGAGGAGACCATGACCTCCAGGCACATGCCCGACAGGTGCGCGTGGATGATCCCCGCCTCGAGGTACGCCGCCTCGCCGGGCTGCAGGGTGAGCCGGTTGAGCAGCAGCGAGATCACCACACCCACGTCACCAGGGAAGTGCTCGGCGATCTCGATGGCCGTCGTGTACGCCCGCTTGACGTCGATGCCGAGCTCGAGCGCGCGGCGGCACTCGTCGACGACCGCGCCCACCTCCTCGGCGGTCGGCGGCTGGTCGAGCAGCCGCTGCACCATCCGGACGATGCCGCGGAAGCCGGGGTTGCGACGCAGGTAGCCCGCGTGCGACTGGATCACCGGTGACGACATCGGCGACAGCACCCGCAGGATCTCCGCGGTCGGCCGGAAGCCGACGAGGGTGTCGAAGGTCGACAGCGCGTAGACCATCTCCGGCTTGGGCCGCGGGTCCTTGAAGACCCGCTCCGGCGCGTCCAGCGGTACGCCGGCGGCCTCCTCCTCGGCGTACCCCTGCTCGGCGCGCGAGGCCTGCGGGTGCACCTGGATCGACAGCGGGCGGGCGGCCGACAGGATCTTCATCATGAACGGCAGGTCGCCGGTGATCTCGGAGAGCGGCCGCGGGCCGTGCGCGGTGAGGGCCTGCGCCGGACCCAGCGGATGGGTGCCCATCCACACCTCCGCCAGTGGTTCGTCGCCGGCTGCGGCCCGGCGGAAGAAGCGGATGCCGTCCGTCGTACCCCAGTCGTAACCCTGGGTGGCGCAGTCGAGGGCGAACATGGAGCCCGACGCTACCGGACGGGTCTGGTGTTCCTCGGACCGTCTGCCGCTGTACACCTGCGTTTGGCAGTCCTGTGCGGGTTCCTCGTCACCGTCGAACCATGAAGATCGCAGTCGTGGGACTCGGTTACGTCGGTCTCTCCAACGCCGTCATCCTCGCCCAGCACAACCAC
This sequence comes from Nocardioides maradonensis, assembly GCF_054777115.1. Lineage (NCBI taxonomy): Bacteria > Bacillati > Actinomycetota > Actinomycetes > Propionibacteriales > Nocardioidaceae > Nocardioides > Nocardioides maradonensis. The sequence goes on from NZ_BAAHAZ010000004.1 coordinate 162,522, forward strand.
GTCTGGGCGGTGGACGTCGACGCCCGCCGCGTCGAGATGGTGGCCCGCGGTGAGTCGCCGATCGTCGATGCCGAGCTGGAGGACTACCTCCGCTCCCGCCCGCTGGACCTCACGGCGACGCAGGACGCCGCGGCGGCGTACGACGAGGCGACGTACGTCGTGGTGGCCACGCCCACCAACTACGACCCGGCCACCAACTACTTCGACACCACCTCGGTGGAGGCGGTGACGGCCGAGGCGCTGGCCGTGAACCCGCACGCGACCATCGTCATCAAGTCGACGGTGCCCGTCGGCTACACGAACAAGCTGCGGGACCTGCACCCCGGTGCGTCGATCATCTTCAGCCCGGAGTTCCTGCGCGAGGGCCGCGCCCTCCACGACAACCTCTACCCCTCGCGGATCGTGGTCGGGTCCGACACCGAGCCCGGCCGCCTCTTGGCGAAGCTGCTCCTGCAGGGCACCGTCGACGGGACCGCCCCGGTGCTGTTCACCGGTGCGACCGAGGCCGAGGCGATCAAGCTCTTCTCCAACACCTACCTGGCGCTGCGGGTGGCGTACTTCAACGAGCTCGACACGTACGCCGTCAAGCACGGCCTCTCGACCGCGCAGATCATCGAGGGCGTCGGCCTGGACCCCCGGATCGGGTCGCACTACAACAACCCGTCCTTCGGGTACGGCGGCTACTGCCTGCCCAAGGACACCCTGCAGCTGCAGGCCAACTACCGCGACGTACCGCAGAACCTGATCAGCGCGATCGTCGAGGCCAACACGACCCGCAAGGACTTCATCGCGGCCGACATCCTGCGCCGCAAGCCCGAGGTGGTCGGCATCTACCGGCTGACCATGAAGGCCGGGTCGGACAACTTCCGCGAGTCGGCGGTCCAGGGGGTGATGAAGCGGATCAAGGCCAAGGGCGTGAAGGTGATCGTGCACGAGCCCGAGCTCACCCAGCCGCGGTTCTTCAACTCCAAGGTCGTCAACGACCTGGAGAAGTTCAAGAAGAAGGCCGACGTGATCATCGCGAACCGGCACACCGAGGCGCTCGCCGACGTGGCGGACAAGGTCTACACCCGCGACATCTACGGCCGGGACTGATTCCTGGGCCCAAAGGCCCGGGTGCGCTGACCGAAGGCACCTTGGTTCGCGCGCTCGACCGGCGTTCACTGGTCGGGTGATGATCGCGATCGGCGTGGTGGTGTTCGGGCTGTCGCTCGTGCTGCTCTACGCCCTCGGCCGCGCCTCGTCCGAGCCGATGCACTGGGACGCCGAGCGCACCCTGCGGATCGTGCCATGACCATCCTGCTGGCGGTGCTCGCCGGCTGGGTCGCCCTCAGCGTCGTCCTGGGCGTCGTGGTCGGCCGTGCCTTCGCCGCCGGTCAGCTCGGCGGCGGGGTCAGTCCCGTGCCGCGGGCTGTCGGTCTCCCGGCAGCTTCTCCAGCTCTGCGACGGTAGGCGCCCCCATCATCGGCAGGCCCTCGCTGCGCCGGATGACACCCCAGATCAGCGGCACCAGGATCAGCATCCCGATGCCGACCAGCCCGATCAGGACCGGGTGCGTGGTGTGCGCGCCCAGCGGCTTCCAGCCGGACTTGTCGAGCAGCGCGACGCCGGACATGGTCAGCACGACGACGATGCCGCGGCGCAGGTAGGACTGCGGGACCTTCGGCGCGATCCGGCTGCCGAGCATGGTGCCCGGCACCGAGCCGACGATCAGCGGCAGCGTGATCGACCAGTCCAGGCCGTTGATGGCGATGTTGGAGATCGCGGCCGACAGCACGAGCGGCACGGCCTGCACCAGGTCGGTGCCGACCAGCTTCACCGCGGACAGGCCCGGGTAGAGCATCAGCAGGGCGATCATGATGACCGAGCCTGAGCCGACGCTGGTGATGCCGACGAGCAGGCCGCCGAGCGCGCCGACCAGGAAGGTCGGCAGCGGACGGATCTTCGGGTCGGGGTCGCCGCCGTGGCCGCCCCGGCGTACCCGACGCAGGTTCAGGTACAAGCGCAGCGCGTACGTCGACGCGGCCAGCAGCAGCGCGAAGCCGATCGACAGCTTGAGGGTGAAGTCGAGCTGGTCCTCGTTGTTCGTGAGGCGGTGCACCAGCCACGGCCCGAGGAAGGCCATCGGCACGGAGCCCGCGATCAGCCAGCCGGCCAGCCGGAAGTTCGGCGCGCCGACCTTGGCGTGCACGAGCGCGCCGCCGGACTTGTAGATCGCGGCGGCAGTGAGGTCGGCCGTGACGATCGTGGCCGCCTCGCCACCCCCGATGCCCAGGAAGATCAGGGCCGGCGTCATGAGCGCGCCACCGCCCATGCCGGTGAGCCCCACGACGATGCCGACGAAGAAGCCGGCGGCGACGATCGAGAGGGCGGTCCAGGTGAGGAGGTCGTGCATCAGAGGGCCTTTCCGGTGAGCCTGCTGAGGGCGATGCGCAGCAGATCGTCGATCTGGTCGGCGCAGGCGGAGGCGGCCTCGAGTCCGCGTCGATAGGGGTCCGAGATGTCGTGGCTGGCGCTGGTCATCGCCCGGCTGTGACCGACGGCCGCCACCAGGTCGTGACCGGTCAGGTCCGCGTCCACGCGGCCCAGCGACTCGGTGAACTGGCCGAGCGTGAACACCTTGCGGAACGCCGCGGGCTCCTCCTCGAGGAGGAACTCGCGGTGGCTCGACTCCGCGGTCAGCACCAGGTCGGCCTCGGCGAGGATGTCGCTGGTGACGCGCCGGCTGCGGAACGCCTCGATCTCACCCGGCGCGATCCCGCGCATGCGCATCGCGGTGGCCATCGTCCGGTCGGCGTGGGCGCTGTCGAAGCCGTGGGTGCCCGCGCTCGTGAACCGGATGCTCGCGTCGTCGCCGACCAGCGCCCGCGCCTTGAGCAGCATGTACGGCGACCGGCAGATGTTCGCCGTGCACACGAACAGCACGTTCACCGGCCGCTGCGGGTTCGGTGCGAGCACCTCGACCGGGGAGGCGTCCTCGGTGATCGCGAGGCCGAGGTCGAGGTAGCCGGCGCGGTGCAGGGCCTCGATGACGTCGTCGAGCGCGTCCTCGATGGTCCGCCCGGTCGTGTCGACGCGGACGTTGGCATCCAGGGGCTCCTCGTACGGCGAGGAGATGCCGGTGAACTCCGGGATCTCGCCCGCCCGTGCCTTGGCGTACAGCCCCTTGCGGTCGCGCCGCTCGCACTCCTCGAGCGGGGTCGCGACGTGCACCAGGAAGAAGGCGCCGCCCGCGTCCTCGACGTACGTGCGCACCTGCTGGCGCGTCTCGTCGAACGGCGCGATCGGGCTGCACACCGCGATGCCGCGGTGCCGGGCGATCTCCGCCGCGACCCAGCCGATCCGACGGATGTTGGTCTCGCGGTCGGCCTTCGAGAAGCTCAGGCCGGCCGACAGGTTGCGGCGTACGACGTCGCCGTCGAGGCTGGTGATGGTGCGGCCACCGCGCTCCAGGATCCGGTCCATGAGCGCACGCGCCAGCGTGGACTTGCCGCTGCCGGACAGGCCGGTGAAGAAGAGGACGAGGCCCTGCTCGCTGCGGTCGGGGTGCTCCTCGTCGATGATGTCGGCGAGCTGGGGGAGCGGCAGACCGCCCGGCGCCAGGTCGAGGACCGGGTCCTCGTCGGCGTAGTTCTCGACGACCAGCGTGCGCAGCTGCGGGTCGGAGCGCCCGTGCGAAGCGAGGGGTACGGCGACCACGACCGCGTCGAGCCCCTCGACCGCGCGCAGCGTGGCGCGCAGCAGGCCGACGGCCGACATCGCAGGGGTGCCCGCGCCGACGAGGGCCAGCACGACCACCGGGCCGGCCTCCCGGACCTGGGCCAGCTGCCGGTCGGTGAGCACGTCGGCGACCGGGACGAACGTGCGCCCGGCGTACCGGTCGCGGACCTGGGCGGGGTTCAGGTAGAGCCGACGGAACGGGCCGTACTGCGCGTGGCTCAGGGCGGTGACCGTGAGGCTGTGGTCGGCGGCGCGGGTGACCCGCGCCAGCGGGAGGCCCTCGGGATCGACCAGCTCCACGCTGCGGCCCGCGTCGAGGTCGGCGTCGGCGGCGGGCGGGAGGGTCAGCGTGATCGGGCTGCCGAACTCGTCGAACCCCTCGATCGGGGAGAACGCGCCACCCGTGAGCAGCTCGAGGTCGTCGAGCTCGCGCGGGGTGGGGCAGTGCTGCAGGTCGGCCACGGGAGCATCCTGCCAAACAAACCTGAGTTACCCGGGTTTGTGGTCCATGTGGTCGGGTTCACTGCGCCTCTGCTTGCTATTGCTAGCACGAGTTAGCAACAATGGGGTCATGGCAAAGGGAAAGGTCGGGAAGACCGTCGAGTCACTGGGTGACTACCTCAAGGAGCAGCGCACCGGTGCGCGTCTGTCCTTGCGGCAGCTCGCCGACCTCGCGGGCGTCTCCAACCCCTACCTCAGCCAGATCGAGCGAGGGCTGCGCAAGCCGTCCGCCGAGGTGCTCAACCAGATCGCCAAGGCGCTGCGGATCTCTGCGGAGCAGCTCTACGTCCGGGCCGGGATCCTCAATCCGGCAGACGGGGCAGGCGGCTCAGTCGAGCTCGCCATCCTCGGCGACACCGGTCTCACCGAGCGACAGAAGCAGTCGCTGCTCGATGTCTACGCGTCGTTCCTGGCGCTCAACGCCGCCGACGAGTCGGACGGCGCGGACTCGCCCGAGTCCGTGCTGACCGAGGACGTGGCGACCGAAAGCGGGCAGGAGCACGCCGGTGCCCCGTCCGAGATCAACCCCAACACCATCGAAGGATGACAACAACCATGCCGAAGCTCGAGCTCCCCAAGATCGACATCAAGTCCTTCGACCTGCCGAAGGTCGACCTCAAGGCCCTCGACGTCCCGCCGGTCGTCGAGAAGCAGTTCTACGCCAGCGTCGGTGCCGCCGACCTCGCCTACGAGACCGCCAAGGGCTACGTGACCGAGGTCCAGGGCCAGGCCAAGACCCGGTACGCCGCCGCTGAGAAGGCCGTCAAGGGCTTCGAGGTGCCGCAGCCGAAGTCGCTGCAGTCGAAGGCCCAGGCCCGTCTCGCCGAGCTCCAGGCCGACGCCAAGTCGCGTTTCGCCGAGCTGCAGGCCGACGCCAAGGCCCTCCCGGCCAAGGTCCAGACCACCGTCAAGACCGCCGTGGACGAGAACCGCGCCCAGGTCACCTCGACCTACGCCGACCTGGCCAAGCGTGGCGAGGCCGTCGTCGTGAAGTTCCGCTCGGGCGACGCCCCGGCCGTCAAGAAGGCCGCCCCGGCCAAGACCACCGCCAAGAAGGCTCCGGCGAAGAAGGCTCCGGCCAAGACCGCCACCGCCAAGAAGGCTCCCGCGAAGAAGGCCCCGGCCAAGAAGGCCTGACCTCCTCGCTCCTCTCGAAGGCCCCCGGGTTCGCCCGGGGGCCTTCGTGCTGTCCGGGGGTAGGTGGTCGAGCTTGTCGAGGCCGGGGGGTAGGTGGTCGAGCTTGTCGAGGCCGGGGGGTAGGTGGTCGAGCTTGTCGAGACCGGGGGGGTAGGTGGTCGAGCTTGTCGAGACCGTCATCGATCCGTGGGTTCGTCGGCCTTGACATCCGGAGGTCCGAATTCCGTGTAGTTCCGGGAGAGCAGCGGCAGCGCGCCGTAGTCGCGTGCGATCAGGGCCTGCCGCTTCGCCCTGCCCCAGTTCTGAACCTGCTCCTCGCGGTTGAACGCGTCGTCGATCCGACGGAACTCCTCGTACCAGACGAGCTTCACCGGCAGCCTTCGTCGCGTGTACGCCGCTCCCCTGCCTACCTGGTGCTGGTAGAGGCGGGCCTCGAGGTCGTTGGTGCTCCCGACGTAGTAGGTCCCATCGGAGCACTCGAGCATGTAGCAATATCCGCGCACGCTGAGGACGTTGCTCCTGCTGGTGGCTGATGTCGACGCGTCGGAGACCTCGCTGTGGACAGAGGGCGTTGTCCACAGGGCGGGTTGGCCGCCGGGTCTCGACAGGCTCGACCAGCTACGGGGTCTCGACCAGCTACGGGGTCTCGACAGGCTCGACCAACTACACGGGTCTCGACGGGCTCGACCAGCTACGGGGTCTCGACCAGCTACGGGGTCTCGACCAGCTACGGGGTCTCGACCAGCTACGGGGTCTCGACGGGCTCGACCGGCTACGGGGTCTCGACCAACTGCACGGGGTCTCGACAGGCTCGGGCAGCTACGGGGTCTCGACAGGCTCGACCGGCTACGGGGTCTCGACCAGCTACGGGGTCTCGACCAACTACACGGGGTCTCGACCAGCTACAACGAGTCTCGATGGGCTCGACCGGCTGCTCCCCTGGGGCCGTAGGATCGCACCGTGGGATTCGTGCCGGGTGGCGACAACCTCCTCGTGTTCACCGTCGAGGGGTGGATCGACATCGCCGTGTTCGCGGTGCTGCTGATCATCAAGATCTTCGCGCTGGTCTGCTCGCTGCTCTACCCCAACGAGGCGTACCTGGCCGCGGACAAGCGCAACAAGGTCACCTGGAGCGCCTTCCTCGCGGTCGCGGTGGCGATCCAGCTGGTGCCGCTCAACGCTCCGGGGATGTCGCTGGTGCAGATGGGCCTGCTCGTGGCGGCGTGCGTGTTCCTCGCCGACGTGCGGCCCGCGCTGGCCAACCTGCGCCGACGCTGACCGGCGAGAGCCTCAGTCGGCGAGGTACGCCGCGAGCGCTGCGTCGGCGTCGGTGCTGACGAAGCCGGTGGCGGCGAGCTTCGTCAGGTCGAGGGCAGAGTGGGTCGGGCGCGGCGCGATGAGCCTGCCGGCGGCGTACTCCTCGGTGGTGGTGGGGGAGACGTCCGCGGCGGAGCGACCGGAGAGCTCGAAGACCCGCGCGGCGTACTCCGCCCAGGAGCGGACGGTGCCGGAGTTCGTGCAGTTGTAGGTCCCGTACGGCGCCGCGGTGTCGACCAGGTGCCGGATGGCGCGGGCCAGCTCCGGGGTGAAGGTGAGCCGGCCGCGCTGGTCGTCCACGACCGACGGGGAGACCCCGTCCGTCGCGAGCCGGCGCATCGTGCGCACGAAGTTGTTGCCGTCGCCGATGACCCAGGACGTGCGCAGGACGTAGTGCCGCGGAGTCGTGGCGACGGCGATGTCGCCGGCCGCCTTGGACTGCCCGTAGACGCCGAGCGGGGCGAACGGCTCGTCCTCGGGGTGGAGCTCGGTCCGACCGTCGAAGACGTAGTCGCTGGACACGTGCACCAGCGTGAGCCGGTGCTCGGTGGCCACCCGCGCCAGGTGCGCGGGAGCGACGGCGTTCGCGGCCCAGCAGGCGGCGCGGCCCTCGTCGGTCTCGGCGGCGTCGACGGCCGTGTAGGCGGCCGCGTTGAGGACCAGCCGGTAGTCGCCCCACGGCCACGCGGCGACCGCGGCCGGATCGGTGACGTCCAGCTCGTCGAGGTCGACCAGGTCGGCGTCGGGGAACTCCACCTGGAGCGCGCGGCCGAGCTGGCCCTGGGCGCCGATGATGAGCGTCCTCGCGGGCTGCATCGGTACGACGTCGGCGAGGACCGGGTTCGTCCGGTCCTTCTCGGAGATCTCCGCGGAGTCGAGCGGGATCGGCCACGGGATCGCCGCCGTGGTGTCGGCGAGGTGCACCGCCGGGTAGGTGCGGCCGGCGACGTAGTGGTCGTTGACCAGGTAGGAGTAGACGGTGTCGTCGGCCAGCGCCTGGTAGGAGTTGCCGACGCCGCGCGGCACGAACACCGTGGTCGCCTCGTCGATCTCGGTCCAGTACGTCGCGCCGAACGACGCGCCCGCGCGCAGGTCGACCCAGGCCGCGAAGACCCGGCCGGTGGCGACGGAGACGAGCTTGTCCCACGGCTCGGCGTGGATCCCGCGGGTCGCGCCCCGGTGGGCGTTGAAGCTCATGTTGTTCTGCACCGGGCCGAAGTCGGGCAGGCCGAGGGCGACCATCTTCTCCCGCTGCCAGTTCTCCTTGAACCAGCCGCGGGCGTCGCGGTGGACCGGCAGGCGGAGCACCAGCAGGCCCGGGATCGGCGTCTCGAGCACCTCGAGGGAATCGGCCACGGTCACTGGCCCTTCGTGGCGTACTTGGCCTCGGTGGCGGCCTTCGCGGGGCGCCACCAGGCCTCGTTCGCCTGGTACCAGGCGATGGTCTGGGCCAGGCCGGCGTCGAAGTCGGCGTACTGCGGCTGCCACCCGAGCTCGCTGCGGAGCTTGCCGGACTCGATCGCGTAGCGGCGGTCGTGGCCGGCGCGGTCGGTGACCCACTCGATGTCGTCCTCCGGGCGCCCGAAGTGGCGCAGGATCGCGCGGACGACGTCGACGTTGGACTTCTCGCCGTCGGCACCGATCAGGTACGTCTCGCCGATCCGGCCGCGCTCCAGGATCGCGAGCACCGCCGAGGAGTGGTCCTCGGTGTGGATCCAGTCGCGGACGTTGAGGCCGTCGCCGTAGACCCGCGGGCGGCGGCCGTCGATGACCTCGGTGATCTGGCGCGGGATGAACTTCTCGATGTGCTGCCAGGGCCCGTAGTTGTTGGAGCAGTTGGAGATCGTTGCGCGCACGCCGAAGCTGCGCACCCATGCGCGGACCAGGTGGTCCGAGCCCGCCTTCGACGCGGAGTACGGCGAGGACGGCTGGTACGGCGTGTCCTCGGTGAACCGCTTCGGGTCGTCGAGCTCGAGGTCGCCGTACACCTCGTCGGTGGAGACGTGGTGGAAGCGCACGTCGTGGCGGCGTACCGCCTCGAGCAGCTCGAAGGTGCCGACGAGGTTCGTGCGGATGAAGGGCGAGGGGTCGGACAGCGAGTTGTCGTTGTGCGACTCGGCCGCGTAGTGCACGACCGCGTCGGAGGCGGCCACCAGCCCGTCGACGACCTCGGGGTCGGCGATGTCGCCCTCGACCAGCCGCACGCGGTCGGCCGGCAGCGTCGCGATCGCGTCGCGGCTCGCGGCGTACGTCATCTTGTCGAGGACGGTGACGGACGCGTCGGTCTCGCGGACGAGGTGGTGGACGAAGTTCGAGCCGATGAAACCTGCTCCACCGGTCACCAGGATCCGCTTCACATGCGGCATCCTAGGCACCATGCGCGGCATCATCCTCGCCGGTGGCACTGGTAGCCGGTTGCATCCGATCACCCACGCGATCAGCAAGCAGCTGATGCCGGTCTACGACAAGCCGATGATCTACTACCCGTTGTCGACGCTGATGCTGGCCGGCATCAACGAGGTCCTGGTCATCACCACCCCGCACGACGCCGACCAGTTCCGGCGTCTGCTGGGCGACGGGTCGCAGCTCGGGGTCTCGATCACGTACGCCGTGCAACCCTCCCCGGACGGTCTCGCGCAGGCCTTCCTGATCGGCGAGGAGCACCTCGCGGGCGGGCCCGCCGGGCTGGTGCTGGGCGACAACATCTTCTACGGCGCCGGGCTCGGCACCCGACTGCGCCGCTTCGAGACCCTCGACGGGGCCGCGGTGTTCGGCTATCGGGTGGCGGACCCCTCGGCGTACGGCGTGGTGGAGTTCGACGTCGACGGCAAGGCGCTGTCGTTGGAGGAGAAGCCGGAGAAGCCGCGCAGCAGCTACGCGATCCCGGGGCTGTACTTCTACGGCGACGACGTGGTGGAGAAGGCGCGCACGTTGACGCCGTCGGCGCGTGGCGAGCTGGAGATCACCGACCTGAACCGGCTCTACCTGGAGGAGGGCCGGCTGCAGGTCGAGGTGCTGCCGCGGGGGTCGGCGTGGCTGGACACCGGGACCTTCGACGACCTCAACGACGCCAGCAACTACGTGCGGGCGATCGAGAAGCGGCAGGACATGAAGGTCGGCGCGCCCGAGGAGGTGGCCTGGCGGATGGGGTTCATCGACGACGCCCGGCTGGCCGAGCTCGCCCAGCCGCTGCTGAAGTCCGGCTACGGCCGCTACCTGATCGACCTGCTCGACGAGCCGCGCTGAGCGCCGGCTGACGGTCAGTAGGCGCCGGAGGAGCCGACCACGGCCCGGACCGTGCGGAACAGGATCGCGACGTCCTGCAGCATCGACCAGTTGTCGACGTAGAAGAGGTCCAGCCGGATCGACTCCTCCGCGCTGAGGTCGCTGCGCCCGGAGACCTGCCACAGACCGGTCATGCCGGGCCGGACCAGCAGCCGGCGCTCCATCGGCCCCTCGTACAGGTCGACCTCCTGCTGGACCTGGGGGCGCGGGCCCACCAGGCTCATGTCGCCGCGGAGGACGTTGAACAGCTGCGGCAGCTCGTCGATGGAGAAGCGCCGCAACCAGCGGCCCGGCGGCGTGATCCGCGGGTCGTCCTTCATCTTGAACAGGAGCACCTGGTCGGCCTGCTCCTGCAGCTCGGCCTTCAGGTCGTCGGCGTTGACGATCATCGTGCGGAACTTGAAGCAGTCGAAGTACTCGTTGCGACGGCCGACCCGCTGCTGCCGGTAGACGAGCGGGCCGCGGTCGTGCAGCCAGATCTGCAGGGCGGCGAGCGCGAACACCGGCGCGAGCGCCAGGATCAGGACCGCCGACCCGACGACGTCGAAGGTGCGCTTGCTCAGCCGCGACGCCTTGGCCCAGGTCGGGAGCTGGATGTGGATCAGCGGCATGCCGCCGATCGGACGGACCGTGATCCGCTCGCCTGACACGTCACTGAGGCTGGGCGCGACGACCACGTCGATGTCGTGCTGCTCCAGCTGCCAGACCCGTTCCCGGAGCGCCTGGCCGGTGTCGACGCTGCCGGCCGCGAAGAAGATCATGTCCGCGCCCGCCTCGGCGGCGACGGCCACGACCTCGTCCACCGAGCCGAGCACCGGTACGCCGGTGTCCGTCTCCACGGTGGGATCGCCCTCGGGCATGACGGCGCCGACGACGCTGTAGCCCAGCCAGGGCTTGCTGTTGAGCACGGTCGCGACCTCGTCGACGTGCGCCGCGCTGCCGGCGACGAGCACCCGGATGCGCAGGATGCCGTGCCGCCGGGCGGAGTGGATGACCTTGCGCAGGGCGAGCCGTCCGCCGAGCACGAGCGGGATGCCGGCGATCAAGGACAGCAGGAAGAAGCCGCGGGAGAGGTCGTACTTCGTGAGGTAGCAGCCGACACCGACCACCGCGGTGGTCATGAAGGTGGCCCGACCGACGCGGACGAACTCCTCCGCGCCGTGGCCGAAGGTGGCGCGGTCGTAGCCGCCGAGGGCCGCGATGCTCGCGATCCACCCCATGATCATGAGGAGGGCGGGCCAGCCCAGCGCGGTCTGGGTGCTGAAGTTGCCCGGGAGGAGCGAGGTGTGGAGCCGGGCGAGCAGGCCGACCCCGGCGCTCAGGCACACGGCCAGGACGTCGATCACCAGGGCGGCGCAGGGCAGCCACCGGAGCGTCCGGCTCGGCGACGCGGCCACCAATTGGCGCGTTCGATCCATGATCGTCAAGAAGAATGTCCCCACACTCGTGCTCAGGCCCCCACAGCCCGGTCACCGTCCCCGTCGTCACTGGCGGGGCCGGTCAAGTGCCGCGATTCTTGCAACGCGCAACGAGTGCTGTCCTCGGAATCGACGTATTGACAGCCAATCCCGAGGTTTCTTTACCGAGAAGGCCGGATGTTTGTCTCAGGTCGTCGATGTTCGGGCCGATGCAGCGCGGATCGGGCCGTCAGCCGCCCGATCGCTAGGCTCGGTGCCCATGAAGGTCCTCGTCACCGGCGGCGCCGGCTACATCGGGTCGGTCACCTCCAAGGCGCTCGAGCAGGCGGGGCACACCCCGGTCGTGCTCGACAACCTGCTCTCCGGACCGCGTCAGTACGTCGGCGACCGGATCTTCTACGAGGGCGACATCGCCGACCGGGCGCTGCTGCGCCGGGTGGTGGACGAGCACCCCGACATCGAGGCCACGATCCACATGGCCGCCCGCATCGTCGTACCGGAGTCGGTGGAGCTGCCGTACGAGTACTACCGCGACAACGTGGCCAAGTCGCTGGAGATGTTCGACGAGCTGACCGCGCTCGGGAAGACCCGGCTGATCTTCTCCTCGACGGCCTCGCTCTACGCGCTGACGCCGGAGTTCGAGGTGCGCGAGGGCGACCCGGTGGCGCCGTCGTCGCCGTACGCGCGGACCAAGCGGATGATGGAGCAGGTCCTCGACGACATGTCGGCGGCCACCGACCTGCGCGCGATCATCCTGCGCTACTTCAACCCGATCGGGGCCGACCCCGACCTGGAGACCGGCTACCACCTCAAGGACGCCACCCACGTCGTCCCGCTGATGGCGCAGGCGGCGCTGGGCCTGCGCGACGTCTTCACCCTCACCGGCACCGACCTGCCGACCCGCGACGGCACGGGCATCCGCGACTACATCCACGTCTGGGACCTCGCGAAGGCCCACGTGGCCGCCGTGGAGAGGTTCGACCAGGTGCTGGCGACGACGGGGGAGACCTCGACGTACCTGAACCTCGGGGCGGGCGACGGCGTCACCGTGCGCGAGCTGCTCGCCGCAGTGTCGCGCGTGGTCGGTCGGGACGTCCCGGTCGTCGAGGCGCCGTCGCGACCCGGCGACGCCGTCGGGGCGTTCGCGAACGCCGACAAGGCGGCCGAGCTGCTCGGCTGGCGCACCGAGCTCAGCCTCGACGATGCGATCCGCTCCGCGCTGGCGTGGGGCGAGAAGCGTCGGTCGATCCTCGGCTACGACTGATCCGGTGCGCGTCCTCGGCGTCCTCGTCGCCTGCCTGGCCCTCGCGGGCTGTGGGACGTCGGGCACGCCTGCGGCCCCTTCCGCTGCCCCGCGCACGACGGCCCCCGCCGCGCGCCCGACGCCCTCACCGCACCGGCCCGCGCCACGGCCGCTCGCCGGCAAGGTCGTCGTCCTCGACCCCGGCCACCAGCTCGGCAACCGCAGCTTCCCCGCGGAGGTGGGCGCACCGGTCGACGCGGGAGGCTTCGAGAAGCCGTGCAACACCACCGGCACCGAGACCGACGCCGGCTACCCCGAGGCGACCTTCACCTGGAACGTCGCCCGGGACGTACGCCGCCTGCTGCGCCGCCAGGGTGCGCGGGTCGTGCTGACCCGGACCAGCAACAGCGCGTCGGCGTGGGGCCCGTGCGTGGATCGGCGGGGCCGGTTCGGGAACCCCGGCGGTCCGGGACCGACCGCCGACCTGAAGCTCAGCATCCACGCCGACGGCACCTACGCACCGGGCGCGCACGGCTTCCACGTCATCTCGGCGCCGGGCCCGCTCGCGGATGCCGACGTGGCGCTGGCCCGCGCCGTCCGCGATGCCATGGTCGCGGCCGGGTTCGCCACCTCGTCGTACCTCGGCGTGCGGGGGTTGGTGGTCCGCAGCGACCTCGGGACCCTCAACTGGGCGCGCATCCCGACCGTGATGATCGAGTGCGGCAACATGCGCGACGCGGGCGACGCGGCGGTGCTGAGCTCGGCGCGCGGGCAGCACCGGATCGCTCGGGCGCTCGAGGTAGCGGTGGCGGACTACCTCGAGCGGTAGCTCAGGAGGCCGCGTGCCGGCCGGTCACGGGCGCTGGCAGCTGCTCGACGACCTCGAGGTCCTTCCTGCGTCGCGGGCGCCGCAGCGAGTGGCGTTCGATGTGCGGGCAGCGTGTGCCGTGCTTCAGGTGGCAACGGAGGCTGCGTCGCCATTTGCTCATGCCGGCCATGGGGGAGCTCCATGTGACGATCAGGGGGATGGGGGTACCCGAGTTGCCGCCAGCCTAATCACCGGTGGGGCGCGTGTCCTTGCTTTCCGTCGTCGACGGTGAACTCGGTGAGCGCGTCCAGGACGGCGCGGACGCGTGCCACCTCGTGCACCCGGTAGATGCCCGTGCGGCCGAGGTGCGCGAGGACGGTGAAGAACCCCTCGCCGCTGCGGAACTGGTCCTCGAAGACGTCGAACGCGTGCGGCATCGCGTGGCAGATGGGTACGCCGAGACGGCGCAGCCGGAAGGTGTTGAGCAGCGACGCCGCCTGGTACTGCGCGCGGGACCGCTGGTCGGACAGCCGGAAGCCGAAGCCCAGACCGGGGTCGATCGCGATGCTGGTGGCGCCGAGCTCGCGTGCCCGCGCGATCCGCTCGCCGAAGGTGTCGAGCATCCGGGGCACGGGGTCGGCCTCGACGTCGGAGCCGTCGAGGGCCCGGGCGTGCGGGCCGAGCACGTGGCACAGCACCAGGCCGGCGTCGTACTCCGCGGCGAGCTCGAACATCTCGTCGTCGACGTGGGAGCCGGTCAGGTTGACGACGGAGGCGCCCGCCTTGAGGCCGGCGCGCACGACGGTCGGGTCGTAGCCCTCGATCGAGGTCGCGATGGCGTCGGCCGCCAGCTGCTCGATGACCGGTACGACGCTGCGCACCTGGTCGGCCGCGGTGACGGCGGTCGCCGTGGCGCGGCTGGACTCGGCGCCGATGTCGATGAAGTGGGCGCCCTGAGCGGCCTGGATCCGCGCCTTGCGCACGGCCGTCTCGGGGGAGACCGCGATCGACTCGCGGTAGGTGGAGTCGCGCGACAGGTTCACGACCCCCATCAGCACGGGCTCGTGGTCGGTGTCGAAGGACCGTCCCGCGATGGTGAACGGCGCGACGAGCTGGTCGAGGTCGTCGGCGTACGTCGCAGCGAGGCGGGCCAGCTCGGCGAGCGTGATCATCGTCCGGCCCTCAGGTAGCGGGTCATCAGGAAGCCCTCGCTCTCGATGACGTGCGCCAGCTCGAAGCGGACCGAGCGGTCCAGGACGCCCGTCGCCGGCGTACGACCGGTGCCGGCGAAGAGCGGTGCGATGGTGATGTCGACCTCGTCGACGAGGTCGGCCGCGGTCAGCTCGTGCAGCAGGCGCGGGCCGCCCTCGCAGACGACCCGGGGGAGGCCGCGTGCGGCGAGGGCGCCGAGGATGCCGGCCGGGCTGGTCTCCGGCAGCTCGATCACCTCGGCGTGGTCGTCCGCGAGCGCGCGGGCCTCGGTGGGCGCCGTCGGGTCGGTGAGGACGATCGGGCGGTGCGCGGACTCGGCCCAGATCGGCAGGTCCCATGGCAGGTCGAGCGACCTGCTGACGACCACCACGACCGGTGCCGGGAGCTGCCCGGCCGCGGCCCGGGCCTCGGCGTCCTCCGGCTTCGCCCGCATCGGGGTGTACTGCTCAGCCCGCAGCGTCTGCGCCCCGACCAGGACGGCGTCCGCGTGCCGCCGGGTCGTGCGGAAGACCCGCTGGTCGGCCTCCGAGGACACCGATCCGCTGAGCCCGTCGGCCCCCGCCGCGGCCCCGTCCAGCGTCGTCACCATCATCGCCCGGACCCACACGCCCCGCTCCGGCCACGGGTAGGCGGCCAGCAGCTCCTCGTCGGTGACCGCGTCGGGAGGAGTGCGCAGCCGGTGGAGATCAGACACGGGGCGAGGCTACCCAGAAGGGTGCACCCGCGCGGCCGACGGGCGCATCATGGAGGGGACGGTGAACCGGACGGACCCGGTTCTCGTGTCCTCGGCGGAGGTGGAAGATGCCGGGCGATCCGGAGCTGATCGAGGTGCTGCACCGCGAGCACGCGGCAGCCCTGGAGAGGTACGTCGTCCGGCTGGTCGGAGACCGGGACCGGGCCGCCGACGTGGTGCAGGAGACCCTGCTCCGGGCCTGGACGCACGCCATCGCCGACGACGACGGGCGGGGGCCGGTGCGGGCCTGGCTCTACACGGTGGCCCGGCACCTGGTGGTCGACCAGGCGCGGTCCGCGTGGGCACGGCACGAGTCGAGCGCGGCGGAGCCGCCCGAGACCGCCGAGCCGGACCAGGTCGACGCCCTGTTCGACGCGCTGCTCGTGGCCGACGCGCTGGCCGGGCTGTCCCCCGAGCACCGCGCCGTGGTGGTGCGGGCCTACTACCTGCGGCTCAGCGTCGGGGAGATCGCCGAGGCGCTGGAGATCCCGCCGGGCACGGTGAAGTCGCGCCTGCACTACGGGCTCCGCGCGCTGCGCCTGGCCCTGCAGGAACGCGGGGTGACCCGATGAGGGACGAGTACGCCGAGTGGGACGCCGCCTACGTGCTGGGCGCGCTGTCCAGCACGGAGCGCCGGGAGTACGAGGACCACGTGGACGGCTGCGCCCGCTGCGCGGCGGCCGTGGCGGAGCTCGGCATGCTGCCGGGACTGCTCCGGCTGGTGCCCGACGAGGACGCACCGGCGTACCTCGAACCCGACCCCCGCGTCCCGGACCCCGTCCCGGTGCCGCTGCCGGCGCCGGTGGTGAGGCGACGGCGGCTGCCCGCGAAGGCGCTCGCAGCGGCAGCCGTCGTCCTGCTGGTCGCCGCGGTCGGCGCCGGCATCGCGGTGGTGCGGGCCGACCGGACGGGTGGCGAGACCGTCGCGCTGGCCAGCGTCGTCCCCAGCCCGCTGCAGGCCACCGTGCGCCTCACCCCGCAGGCGTGGGGCACCGAGGTCGCGATGACCTGCACCTACGGCGGCGAGTACGGCACCCCCCACCGCTACGCCCTGTACGTCGTCGACCACGCCGGCCACCGGCAGCTGGTGTCGCGGTGGTGGGCCGGCCCGGGGGAGACCGCCCTCACCACGGGGGCGACCGACCTGGCGACCCGTGACATCGGCCGGATCGAGCTGCGCTCGGCCACCGGGGCGCTGCTGCTCGCCCGCGCCCTCTGATCGAGGGGTCGCCTGGGACAATCGCCGGGTGAGCGACCTGATCATCGACCGCGAGCGCGCCGGCGTCGTGACCGTCACCTTCCACCGCCCCGAGCGCCGCAACGCCTTCACCCAGGCGATGTACCAGCAGATGCGTGACCTCTGGGAGGAGCTCGCGACCGACCCGACCGTGCGGGTCGTCGTGCTCCGCGGTGCGGGCGGGAAGGCGTTCGCGGCCGGGAACGAGATCTCGGACTTCCTCGCCGCCGACGCCGTCGAGTACGAGACCTGGATCCGGGAGATGTTCGACCGGCTCTGGGCGCTGCCGCAGGTCGTGATCGCAGCGGTCGACGGCGTGTGCGTCGGCGGCGGGCTCGCCGTCGCCACCTACTGCGACCTCCGGGTCGCCACCGCGCACTCCCGGTTCGGCTACCCGATCGCGCGGACCCTCGGCAACGCGCTCTCCTCGCCGGTGCTGCAGCGGTGCGCGGCCGTGTTCGGGGAGTCGCTCACCCGCGAGATGCTGCTCGCGTCGCGGCTGGTGACCGCCGATCGTGCGTACGCCGCCGGCGCGCTCACCACCGAGGTCGCCGACGCCGCGGCCCTCGACGCCGAGGTCGAGGACCTCGTGACCGGGATCCTGCAGGCATCACCGGTCACGCTGCGGGTGACCAAGCAGCAGTTGCGTGCCGTGCCCGAGGACGAGGAGGCGCTGCTCCGCGAGGTGTACGGCGGCCCCGACTTCGCCGAGGGCGTGCGGGCCTTCCTCGCCAAGGAGAAGCCGGCCTTCACGGGGTAGCGAAGGCCGGCTCTCCGTCGTGCAGGTGCCCGGGAGCGAGCCGCCGGTCCTGCAGCCGACCGGCGGCACGCGGTCCGGGTCAGGGCGTCACGGGCTGGAGACCGCGGCCCCGTTCGACGCCGTCAGCGACGACGTCTCCTGACAGCTGGTCGGGATCGCCCGCTGCGCCGAGTTGGTGCTCGCGTAGGACACCTTCCACGAGTAGGTGCCGGCCGGCACCGCCGAGGTGTTCGTCGTGCCCACCACCTGCGGCGATGCGCCGCTGACCGGGACGGTCTGTGCGGCGAGCACCGGGGTCCCCGTGCAGTCGGCCGTCGGGTACAGGGTGAACGTCGCCGAGCCCTTCAGGTTGCCGCTCCCGCTCGGGGCGGACAGCGTCGCCGAGTCGTTCGGTACCCAGCTCTGCGCGGTCGTGAGGGTCACGGCCACGTCCTTGACGGTCACGTCCTCGGAGGTCTCGGTGCAGGCGCCGTTGTCGGTCACGGCGTTGTTGTTCGACGAACCGCTGTAGGTCGCCACCCAGTGGTAGTGACCGATCGCGGTCGGCGTCACCAGCGGATCCGCCGTCCCGTAGTCACCGTCGCCACTGACCGTCGCCGCGCCGCTGGAGCCCGCGGCAGCGCCACACCCGCTCGAGCTCGGCCCGTTCAGCGCGAACGAGATCGAGCCGCCGGCCGCCGGTCCGGCAGCGCCGGTCAGGTTGATCACCGGAGTGGCCGGGTCGGTCGCCGTACCGGACAGCGTCGCCGTGTCCGTGACGGCGTGACCCAGGACGACGTCCGGGCCGGCGTTGGTCGACAGCGTCGGGGTCGCCTTCGTGACGGTGAAGCACTCGTTCAGCAGGCTGTCGTCGACGCCCACGGCCCCGTTCGCGGGATCACCGGAGGTGGTCGACTGCCAGCAGTAGCGGCCGGCCGAGGTGACGTACGCCGTCGGCGAGTTCACCGTCACCGGGTAGCTGCCGGTCAGGTCGACCGAGCCGACGGAGGTGAAGTCACCCGGGTTCGTGCCGCAGGTGCCGGTGTCGACCTTGCACAGGCGGAACGAGATCGACCCGCTCGCCGTACCGCTGCCGCCCTGGAGGTCGACAACCGCGTTGTCGCGGACCGCGACCACGCCCGTGCCGATGCCGATGCTGCCGCCCTGCGCGGTGGTGCTGCCCGGGAGCGCGTTGCCGGAGCCGTCGGACGGGGTGGTGGTGATCGTCTGCCGGCAGTTGCTCAGCGGCGGGATGTGCTGCAGGACCGTGTCCTTGTAGTCCGCCGTGTCGCTGTTGCCGGTGACCGTGCTCGGGATGACGTTCGCGAGCGTGATGCACTGCGGGACACCGCCGTAGATCGCCTGGGTCACGTCGATCGCGGCCTCACCACGGAAGTTGTCGGGGCTGAACTTGGCCTCGGCCTGGCTGGCCGGGATCGCCACCGGTGCGCCCAGGGTGAGGTTGCCCGCGGTGCCGCCCCACACCCGCTTGTAGAGCTGGGTGCTGCTCCCCGACTGGTCCCAGATGATCATGAAGTCGCCGGGTGCCCGGTTCTTCCAGGGGTTGCAGGTGGCGGTCAGGGTGGCCGCGGACTGGGAGTAGTCGCAGGCGGCGGGCGCGGCGTTCTTCATGAACTCGAAGGCGATGAAGCCGCTGCCCGAGTTGCTGTCGCGCTGCCAGGCGAAGTACAGCCAGTCGTCGGTGCCCTGGCGCTTCATCTGCAACCAGGTGTTGGCCAGGTCGACCTGGGCGTTCGGGTTGGTGAGGCCGAGCATGGGGAGCGGCGCTCTCTGGATCACGCCGATCTTGGTGGAGCTGGAGTTGATCGGGCCGAGCTCCTTGACGTTGCCGTCGGCGTCCGGCAGCAGCGTCGTACCGGCGTCGGGGACGACCCCGTCGATGGTGTAGGGACCGGAGGCCGCCAGGGCGGAGCCGCCGACGGACACGACCGCGGCAGACCCGATGACGAGACAGGCCGCGAGACTGGCGATCCGGGGCCGCCGGATGCGTTGCGAGAAGGAAGGGGACATCGCAGATCCTCGGGAGGCAAAGGTGGTGGTGGCGCCCCGAGTGCAGCCGGGATCATCGGCTCCGCAGGCCCGTACGACGTGGCTGGCGACGGCTGACCCCCGAAAGCCGATGCCCAATATCAGACGCCCGGTCCGCAGGGCCGTCAACGCGACTGCCCGAACCTTTACCCGCGTGCTAGACCGGCTGGCGGAAAAGAGGGTCGGAGACAGCGAGAAGGCCGCAGATCCGACGGATCCACGGCCTTCTCGATGAGTACGGCGAGCGCTACTTCGCAGCCTTCCGAGCCCGCGATGCCGCCTGCCCTCGCTTCGCTCGGGCGGCAGCTTCGCCTCGCAGAAGACGAGCAAGTAGCCCGCCCTCCGCTCGTTCCTCGCTACGTGCGGGCTACTTGCTCGCCTTACGCGCTCGGCTCGCTGCCTTCGCCCGGGTGTTGGCGTCGAGGTCGACCTTGCGGATCCGGACCGTCTCCGGGGTGATCTCCACGCACTCGTCCTCGCGGCAGAACTCCAGGCACTGCTCGAGGCTGAGCTTCTTCGGCGGGATGAGCTTCTCGAAGTTGTCGGAGGTGGCGGACCGGATGTTGGTCTGCTGCTTCTCCTTGGTGATGTTGACGTCCATGTCGTCGGCGCGGGAGTTCTCGCCGACGATCATGCCCTCGTACACCTCGGTGGTGGGCTCGACGAAGAGCACGCCGCGCTCCTGCAGCGAGGTCATCGCGTACGCCGTCGCCGCACCCGCGCGGTCGGCCACCAGCGAGCCCGACTGGCGTGAGCGGATCTCGCCGGCCCACGGGAAGTAGCCCTCCGAGATCGAGTGCGCGATGCCCGTGCCGCGGGTCTCGGTGAGGAAGTCGGTGCGGAAGCCGATCAGGCCGCGGGCCGGGACGATGAACTCCATCCGCACCCAGCCGGTGCCGTGGTTGGTCATGCCCTCCATGCGGCCCTTGCGGTTCGCGAGCAGCTCGGTGATCGTGCCGAGGAACTCCTCGGGCGCGTCGATGGTCAGGCGCTCGAACGGCTCGTGGGTCTTGCCGTCGATCTCCTTGAGGACCACCTGCGGCTTGCCGACGGTGAGCTCGTAGCCCTCGCGGCGCATCTGCTCGACGAGGATCGCCAGCGCCAGCTCGCCGCGGCCCTGGACCTCCCAGGCGTCGGGACGCTCGGTCGGCAGGACGCGCAGCGACACGTTGCCGATCAGCTCGGAGTCGAGGCGGTCCTTGACCAGGCGGGCGGTGACCTTGTGGCCCTTGCCGCCCTTGCCGACCAGCGGGGAGGTGTTGGTGCCGATGGTCATCGAGATGGCGGGCTCGTCGACGTGGATGAGCGGCAGCGCCACCGGGTTCTCCGGGTCGGCGAGCGTCTCGCCGATGGTGATGTCCGGGATGCCGGCGACGGCGACGATGTCACCGGGGCCGGCGGACTCACCCGGCTTCCGCTCGAGGCCCTCGGTGATGAGGAGCTCGGTGATCTTGACGGTCTTGGTGACGCCCTCGCGGTTGATCCACGCGACGTTCTGGCCCTTCTTCAGGGTTCCCTGCTTGATGCGCAGCAGCGCCAGGCGACCCAGGAAGGGGGAGGCGTCGAGGTTGGTGACGTGGGCCTGGAGGGGCGCGCCCTCGTCGTACTCCGGCGCCGGGATGGTCTCCAGGATCGTGCGGAACAGCGGCTCCAGGTTGTCGCCGTCGGGCAGCGAGGCGTTCGCCGGCTTGGTCAGCGAGGCGATGCCCGCCTTGCCCGAGGCGTAGACGACCGGGAAGTCGAGCGCGTCCTGGCTGTGCGAGTCGTCGAGCAGGTCCATGAACAGCTCGTAGGTCTCGTCGACGACCTCGTCGATGCGCGCGTCACCGCGGTCGGTCTTGTTGACGACCAGGATCACCGGCATGTCGGCGTTGAGCGCCTTGCGGAGCACGAAGCGGGTCTGGGGGAGCGGGCCCTCGGACGCGTCGACGAGCAGCACGATGCCGTCGACCATCGACAGGCCGCGCTCGACCTCGCCACCGAAGTCGGCGTGGCCGGGGGTGTCGATGATGTTGATGACCATGTCGCCGTTGGCCAGCTCCTGCGCCGACGGACCGCGGTAGTGCACCGCGGTGTTCTTGGCGAGGATGGTGATGCCCTTCTCGCGCTCGAGGTCGCCGGAGTCCATCACGCGCTCGGCGACGCTCTCGGCCTGGTGCTCGGTGAAGGCACCGGCCTGGCGGAGCATGGCGTCCACGAGGGTGGTCTTGCCATGGTCGACGTGGGCGACGATGGCGACGTTGCGGAGATCGGTACGACGAGTGCTGGACACGGGCCACGATCCTATCGGCGCGAGGCTGCTCCACCCTCATCCTCGATCCTCGGCTGTGGCATCCTGGGCCGATGCAGACCATCGGGCTCATCGGCGGGATGTCCTGGGAGAGCAGCGCGGCCTACTACGAGCTGCTCAACCGTGGCGTGGAGCAGCGGCTGGGTGGTCTCCACTCGGCGAAGACGGTGATGGCGTCGGTCGAGTTCGCCGAGGTCACCGCGCTCCAGGAGAACGAAGACTGGGACGCCGTCGCGGCGATCCTGTCCGACGCCGCCCGGTCGGTCGAGCGGGCGGGCGCGGACTTCCTGCTGATGTGCACCACGACCTTCCACCGGGTGGCCGAGCAGGTGCAGAGCGCCGTGCAGATCCCGCTGCTGCACCTCGGTGACGTCGTCGCCGAGGCGGCCACAGCGGAGGGCGCCACGTCGGTGGGGCTGCTCGGCACGAAGTTCGCGATGTCGCGGGTCTTCTTCACCGACCGGATCGCCAGCCACGGCCTCGAGGTGCTCGTCCCCGACGAGAAGAACTTCGACGAGCTCAACCGGATCATCTACGACGAGCTCGTGCACGGGAAGGTCCTCGACTCCTCGCGGCGCACCGTCGTCGGCATGATCGAGGGGCTGTGGGACGCGGGCGCCGGCGGCGTCATCCTGGGTTGCTCGGAGCTGGAGCTCCTGGTCAAGCAGGCCGACAGCGAGCTGCCGGTCTTCCCGTCGACGAGCCTGCACGTCGCGGCGGCGCTGGACCGGGCGCTGGCCTGACGCGAGGTCGAGTCAGAAGGGCCGACTCGGCTGGACCATCCGCCGGTTCTGCAGCTGGCCGAGAAAGGCGGCGACGTCGGGGCGGCAGCCCTCGGCGGTGACGTCGTACTCCTCGGCGACCAGGTCGCACAGCTCAACGAGCGAGCGGGGCCGGGCGAGGTGGCGCCAGACCGAGGCGGCCACGCCGCGCATCGCGTAGTACTCGCCCTGCTCGAGCCCCATCATCACGATCTCGCCGTCCATCTCGACGGCGTTCAGGTCGTGGTCGCGGACCCACAGCTGGTCGGTCGCCTCCATGCCGGGTCAACGACCGGGCGCACCCGAGGTGACGTCGGCCAGGATCGCGTCGGCCGACGCGACGACCGAGTCCACGCCACGCGGACGCTCGACGCGGACGAACCGGGCGCGGGCGGCGAGGGCCGCGCTCCGCGCGAAGTGGGTACGCCGCAGCGCGCCGACCAGCACCTCGTTGCGGTAGCCGTGCTCGTGCAGGCAGGCGAAGACCTCGGCACCGGTGATCGGGGTGAGCCGGAGCGGGCCGTCGTACCGGTCGAGCAGGTAGATCCAGCGCACCGGCAGCGGCGCGAGCACCTCGCGCTCGATCGGCACGTGGAACTTCTCGTGGGCCGGGGCGACCCGCGCCAGGTCGGTCGAGGCGCGACCGAGCCGGTCCAGGGCGTCCTGCCAGAGCTTGATCCGCGGCCAGCCGGGGATCGCGTTGCCATCGGCGTCGATCGGTACGCCGTCGTCGCTCAGCACGGCGTGGCCGCGCCGGTGCACCTCCGCGGCGAGGGTCGACTTGCCGGCGCCGGAGTGACCCAGCACGACCGCACAGCCGTCGCCGACCCGGAACGCGTTCCCGTGCAGGACCAGGTGCCCGCGCTGGGCGAGCGCGATGCCGAGTGCGGAGCCGAGCAGGAAGAGGCGCAGGGCGTCGTCGGTGGCCCCGGGCTCGGGCTGGACGGTGATCAGCCGGCCGTCCTCGCAGGAGTAGCGACCCACCTCGGGCACCTCGATGCCGACGCGCTCGCCGTCGACCCAGAGGCCGCGGGGGAGCAGCGTCGCGTCCGCGGACGGCGGTGCGACGGGGCCGAGGCGCACCCGGAGGTCCGGGGCCGCGGGGGCGGCCGGATCGGCCGCGTTGGCCGGGGCGAGGTCGGGAAGCTCGAGCTCGCTGTCCAGGACCAGCCCGTAGGCGGTGTACCCGACCATCACGGGGCCCACGCGAAGCTGGCGACCCCGGTCCAGGTCTCCGGCGAGCCGCCGGTCACGGTGAGGTCGCCGACCGTGACCCAGGCATGGGCCCGCAGCTCGCCCGCGGCGTCACGTCGTACGCCGAACACGACCGTGTGCGGCACCCGCAGCGCGCGCAGGAGGATGCGCGCGGTGAGCGCCTGCGGGTAGCAGTCCGAGCGCCACGGGGTGTGGGCGGCGGCGCTGCCGATGGCGCGGGCGACGCCGACCGCTCGTCCGCGGGCGCGGGCGTCGATCACGGACGGAGTGGCGGCGGGGAGCTCGCCGCGCGAGGAGGTGTCGCCCAGCAGCCGGCGTACCAGGCTGAACGGCGCCAGGCTGACCAGCAGCCGCGTGAACGCGAGCAGCGCCCACGCGGCCGCCGGTGCG
Source organism: Nocardioides maradonensis (assembly GCF_054777115.1). Lineage (NCBI taxonomy): Bacteria > Bacillati > Actinomycetota > Actinomycetes > Propionibacteriales > Nocardioidaceae > Nocardioides > Nocardioides maradonensis. Next base: position 186,577 of record NZ_BAAHAZ010000004.1, read on the forward strand.
ACGCGGGCTCGGAGCGTCAGCTGCCGAGGCCGAGGGTCACGCCTGCGCTCACGCCCACGCCGACTCCGACGTCGTGGGTGGCCTTCAGGCTCAGGTTCTCGAGGACGGGCGCTTCGTAGGTGGGCTTCGTCAAAGGGAGCTCCTCTGTCGTGGTTACGGCGGTCCCGGACCTCGCCACGCTGTCCCAGGAAGCATGCGCCTGCGATGTGACCGCGGTGTTCCAAAGCGGCAAAACTTTGCCTATTCAGAACTTTGCCTTTTCGGCGCGACGCTGTGCCACGCTCGCGCGGTGGCCCTCGACCCCGCCGCCTTCTCCGTGCTGAGCCGCCTCGTGCGCCAGGCACTGGCGGTCGAGGAGGGTGCTCCCGGGGCGCCGGTCGACCTGGCAGGCGTGGCTCCCGCGCCCCTCCTCGACGCTGTGCGACGGCACCGGGTCGGCGACCTGCTCCTGCCCCACGGGGCTGCGCTCGGCCTCCCCGACGAGGTGGTCGAGCAGCTGCGGGCCGCGCACGACTACGCACGACCGCGGCTCGTCGTGCAGGCCATGGAGACGGTGCGGGCGTGGCGGGCGCTGACCGAGGCGGGCCTCGACGTGCTCGTGATCAAGGGGCTGCCGCTGGCGGTGGTCACGACCGGCCGCACCGACGCGCGCGGCGCGGGCGACATCGACCTGTTCGTCAGCCCGGCCTCCACGGTGGCGGCGCACCGGGTGCTCCACGAGCAGGGCTGGCACGTCCCCGAGACCGGACCGGTCGAGCCCGGCCTGTGGGCCTGGCGCCACCTGATCCGGTGGGGCAACGCGCTCGCCTACGTGGGCACCGCCGCCGACGTCGACCTGCACTGGCGGCTCGAGGTGACACCGGGCACGCATCCGGGGTTCGAGGCGTTCTGGCAGCGCCGGGTCGAGATCGACCTCGGCGTGGGCCGGGTCCCGACACTGGCTCCCGCCGACGCCCTGCGCCACCTCGCCGCGCACCGCGAGGGCGCGACCTGGCTGCGGACCCTGGTCGACCTGCGCCGGCTCGCGCGCGACCCGCAGGTCCTCGAGGGCCCGCTTCCCCCGCTGGCGCTGGGCTACCTCGCGGTCGCCCGCGCGACGGTGGGTCTGCCCGCGACGGTGCCGGCCGAGGTGCTCACCCGCCTCGACGGGGTCCCTCCGCAGCTGCTCGAGCGGGCGCGGCGGCGCCAGCTCGCCGACGTACGTCGGGACCTGGGTGGGGGCGCCGGCTCGCTGCGCTCACTCGCCGACAACCGGGCGCTGAGCGCCGGGCGGGGCGATCTGGCCTACGTGGCGATGGCGCTGGTGCTGCCGGCCCACACCGCGCTGCCGGTGCGGGCACGGACGGCCTGGACCGGCGTACCGACCGCGTTGGTACGCCGAGCCCGCGCGCTCCTGCGCGGCCGGCTGGCCAGGTTCAGACGCGGTGCACCTTGTGCTGGGCCGCCTGGGCGCGGGGCTTGATCACGAGCTCGTCGATGTTGACGTGCGCGGGGCGGGTGGCGATCCAGGCGACCGCGTCGGCGATGTCCTCGGCCACCAGCGGTTCGGCGACCCCCTGGTAGACGGCGTCGGCCCGGGCCTGGTCGCCACCGAAGCGCACCAGCGCGAACTCCTCGGTGTGCACCATCCCCGGCGCCACCTCGCTGACCCGGACGGGCTGGTCGAACAGCTCCAGGCGCAGCGTCTGGGTGACCGCCTTGGTGCCGTGCTTGGCGGCCGTGTAGCCGGCGCCTCCCTCGTAGACCCCGCGGCCGGCGGTGGATCCGATGTTGAGGATCAGGCCGTCGCCCGACGCGATCAGGGCGGGGAGCAGCGCGCGCGTGACGCGCATCAGGCCCACGACGTTCACCTCGTACATCCGCCGCCACTCGTCGGCGTCGGCCTCGGCGACGGGCGAGAGCCCGAAGGCGCCGCCGGCGTTGTTGACGAGCACGTTCAGGCGCGGACCGACCGCCTCGGCGAGGCGCGCCACGTCGGCCTCGTCGGTCACGTCGCAGGCGACCGCCCGGCCGCCGATCTCCGCGGCCAGCGCCTCGATCCGGTCGGTACGACGGGCCGCGCAGATCACGTCGTACCCCTCGGTCGCGAGGCGGCGGGCCGTGGCCGCCCCGATCCCGCTCGACGCCCCCGTGACGACAGCCGCTCCTCTGCTCATGTCCAGAGTCTGGCACCCTGGGAATGCGATCCGGGTACCGGTGGTTGAGCGCTCTGGGTGAGCCCTGACCGTCGAGGAGGTGTGCATGAGCGGCAGCGTGGTGGGAGGCGGCGTCGACGGCATCCGGTCTGTAGTTCCGAGCGGTTCTGTGGTTCGCGTCGATGGCGCCGGAGACACGCTCGCTCCGGGCGGGCCTGTCGAGATCCGCCGTGTGGCGATGATCAGCCTGCACACGTCCCCCCTCGACCAGCCCGGCACCGGTGACGCCGGCGGCATGAACGTGTACGTCGTCGAGGTCGCCCGCCGGCTCGCCCGCAGCGGCATCGAGGTCGACATCTTCACCCGCGCCACGCGCTCCTCGCTGGCGCCGGTCGTGGCCATGGAGCCGGGCGTCACGGTGCACCACGTGCACGCCGGGCCGTTCGAGGGCCTCACCAAGACCGAGCTCCCCGGCCAGCTGTGCACCTTCGCGCGCGAGGTCCTGCGCTCCGAGGCCGCGCACCCGCTCGGCCACTACGACGTCGTGCACTCCCACTACTGGCTCTCCGGCCAGGTCGGCGCCCTCGCGCGCGACCGCTGGGGCGTGCCGCTGGTGCACTCGATGCACACGATGGCGAAGGTGAAGAACGCCGCGCTCGCGCTCGGCGACACCCCGGAGCCCGAGTCCCGGGTGATCGGTGAGGAGCAGGTCGTCGAGGCGGCCGACGTGCTCATCGCGAACACCGACCTCGAGGCCAAGCAGCTGATCAACCTGTACGACGCGGATCCCGGCCGGGTCGAGGTCGTGCACCCTGGCGTCGACACGATGGTCTTCCGCCCGCAGTCGCAACGCGCGGCACGGGACGCGCGCGGCATCGCCGAGGACGCGCTCGTCGTGATGTTCGCCGGCCGCATCCAGCCGCTCAAGGCCCCCGACGTGCTGCTGCGTGCCGTCGGTGAGCTGGTCGATCGACGCCCGGACCTCCGGTCGCGGCTCGTCGTCCCGGTCGTCGGCGGCCCCTCGGGCAGCGGGCTCGACCGCCCGGCCGACCTCGCCGACCTCGCGGCCCGCCTCGGCATCACCGACCTGGTGCGCTTCGTCCCGCCGGTCTCGCAGGCCGACCTCGCGGGGTGGTACGCCGCCGCCACGACGGTCGCCGTCCCGTCGTACAACGAGTCGTTCGGGTTGGTCGCCGCCGAGGCCCAGGCCTGCGGCGTCCCCGTGGTCGCGGCCGCGGTGGGCGGGCTGACCACGGTCGTGCGCGGCGAGCACAGCGGGCTGCTGCTCGACACCCACGACCCCCTGGCCTGGTCGTACGGGCTGGAGCGCGTCGTGGGCGACGCCGCGCTGCGCGACCGGCTCGCGGCCGGGGCGCTGGTGCAGGCCGAGCAGTTCACCTGGGAGGAGACCGCCCGGCAGACCCTGGACGTCTACGGACGCGCCGGGCGGCTGATGCGGGCGGAGGTCGTGGCGTGAGCGGGACGGTCGAGCCGGCGGAGGTCGTGCGCGAGCACCTCACCGCCGCGGGGATCGAGTTCGAGGAGACGGCCGAGGGTCAGTTCTCGTTCTCGCTGCCGGGCGAGCGCAAGCTGCAGACGCCGGTGCGCGTCGACATCGGTCCGCACGCGCTCGGCATCCACGCGTTCGTCTGCCGCAGGCCCGACGAGGAGTTCGAGCGGGTCTACCGCTGGCTGCTGGAGCGCAACCTGAAGATGTTCGGCGTGGCCTTCGCCCTGGACGCCCTCGGTGACATCTACCTCGATGCCCGGCTGCCGCTCTCCGCGGTCAACCCCGAGGACCTCGACCGCCTGCTCGGCTCGGTCCTCACCTACGCCGACGAGTCGTTCAACGCCATCCTCGAGCTCGGCTTCGAGTCCTCCATCCGCAAGGAGTGGGAGTGGCGCAAGCTGCGCGGCGAGTCGACCGCGAACCTCGAGGCCTTCCGCGGCTGGCTCGAGGACGATCACTCCGAGTAGAGGGCCTCGATCTCCTCGGCGTACTTCGCGTCGATGGGACGCCGCTTGAGCTTCATGGTCGGCGTGAGCTCCTCGCCGCCGGGCAGCCAGTCGGTCGGCAGGATCGTGAACCTCTTGATCTGTTCCACGCGTGACAGCCGCGCGTTGGCCTGGTCGATCGCCTCCTCGATCACCTTGCGGACCAAGGGGTCGCGGGCGAAGGCGTCCGGAGCGGCGTCGAGGCCGGCCTGCTCGGCGTACGCCGTCCGTACGTCGGGGTCGATCACCAGCAGCGCCACGTTGTACGGGCGCCGGTCGCCGATCACCACGGCCTGGCCGATCAGCGGGTGGGCCGCCTTGACGACCTGCTCGATGTTGGCGGGCGACATGTTCTTGCCGGCCGCGTTGATGATCAGCTCCTTCTTGCGGTCGACGATCGTGATGTAGCCGTCCTCGTCGATGGTCGCGATGTCGCCGGTGTGCAGCCAGCCGTCGGCGTCGATCGCCTCGGCGGTCTTGTCCGGCTGGTTGCGGTAGCCGCGCATCAGCGTCGGGCCGCGGAACAGCAGCTCGCCGTCCTCGGCCAGCCTGACCTCGGTGCCCGGGATGGCCGGGCCGACCGTGCCGAGCCGGTTGTCGTGCGGCGGGTTGATGGAGCCGCAGCAGGAGATCTCCGACATGCCCCACAGCTCGCAGATCGGCAGGCCGAGGTCGGAGAAGTACTGCAGCACCTCCTTCGCCACCGGGGCCGCCCCGGAGACCGACCAGTGCACCTCGTCGAGCCCGAGCAGCGCCAGCACGGCCGCGCGGGTCTCCGCGTCGAGCGCGCTCGGGTCGGTGATGCCCTTGGCCTCGAGGCCGGCCTTCAGCTTCTCCCAGATCCGCGGGACCCCGCCCCACACCGTCGGCTTGGCGTCGCCGAGGCTCGCGATGATGTTCTGCGGGCTGTCGACGAAGGTCGTCTGGCAGCCGGTGACCAGGGACCCGTAGTAGGTGGCCCAGCGGTCGGCGACGTGCGCGAAGGGGAGGTACGACGTCCCGCGGTCCTCGCTCGTCACCTCGATGACCTGCTGGGTGCCGCGCAGCTGCGCCAGCATGCTGCCGTGGGTCAGCTCGACGCCCTTCGGCGGACCGGTGGTGCCGGAGGTGTAGATGAGCGTCAGCACGTCGTCGGGCCCGACCGCCCGCCACGAGGCCTCGAAGTCGAAGGCGGGGTCACCGGCCGCCTCCAGCTCCTCCAGGCTGGTCGTGTCCTCGCCGCCGTCGACGCTGACGACCGTGTCCACCGGGATGCCGCACGCGCGGATCGTGGGCAGGAACGACTGCTGGGTGACGACGATCCGGTTGCCGGCGTTGCCGAACAGGTGGGCCAGCTGCTCGGGCGAGGAGGTGTTGTAGACGCTGAACGGGATCGCACCGAGGTGCAGCGCCGCGCAGTCGACGAGCACCGCCTCGGGGCGGTTGAGCATCATCAGCGCGACCGTGTCGCCGTGGCCGACGCCGTGCGCGGCGAGCCCGGCCGCGAGGGCGCGCACCCGCTCGGCGTACTCCCGCCAGGTGAGGGAGACGGCGCCTCCCGGGGTGCGCAGGGCGACCCGGTCACCGCCGGCGGCGGCGGTCTCCTGGAACGCCTCGCAGAGGCTGGTGGCGGTGTCGAGGCTCATGCCGGGATCGTGCCGCAGGTCAGTCGGCTCCGCCAGCGTTTCCGGTGTTTGCGGTCGTGGCGTGGAGACGGGCGGCCTCCTTGGTCAGGTGGTCGCGCTCCGCGGCGATCGTCGTTCGCGTCGCCGCGAGGGCGTAGAGCCGAGCAGCCTCGGCCGTGTCACCCGCCGCCTCGTGGAGGTACGCCGCCACCGCATCACGCCGCGGCACGTCCCCGATCGCCGCGAGCGCGCGCAGGCCGACGAGCGGACCGTCGACCTCGGCGAGCGCCACGACCCGGTTGAGGGCGACGACCGGGCTGCCGTCGAGCCGCACCAGCTCGTCGTACCACTCGAGGACCTGGGGCCAGTCGGTCTCGTCGTGGCTCGGGGCGTCGTCGTGCAGGGCTGCGATCGCGGCCTGTACCTGGTAGGGGCCGAGGCGGTCGCGGTGCAGGGCCCGCTGGAGGATCTCGACGCCCTCCGCGATCAGAGCGGTGTCCCAGAGCGTGCGGTCCTGGCGGGGGAGCGGGACGAGGGCTCCCGTGGCGGTGGAGCGGGCGGGGCGCCGCGCGTGGTGCAGCAGCATCAGGGCGAGCAGCCCGTCGACCTCGGGGTCGTCCGTGGCGGCTGTCAATTGACGGGTCAGGCGGATGGCCTCCTCGGCGAGGTCGACCTCGCCGGTGAACCCCTCGTTGAAGACCAGGTAGAGCACCTTGAGGACCGCATCGACGGCGCCCGGCTGGTCGAAGCGCTCGCCGCTGATGGTCCGCTTGGCGCGGGAGATCCGCTGCGCCATCGTCGCCTCCGGGACGAGGAACGCCTGTGCGATCTGGGCGGTCGTCAGACCGCCGACGGCGCGCAGGGTCAGGGCGATCGCGGAGGCCGGAGTCAGCGCCGGGTGGCAGCATCGGCTGAGCAGGAGCAGCGTGTCGTCGGTCTGCTCGGTCGGACCCTGCTCCGGCTCCAGGTGGTCGTTGAGCTCGCGTCGACGCCGGGCGGCCTCCGAGCGCTGCGCGTCGATGAGCTTGCGCTGGGCGACCGTGACCAGCCACGCCTTCGGGTCGTCGGGCTGCTGGTCGGGCCACCGGCGTACCGCCTCGAGCAGGGCCTCCTGCACGGCGTCCTCGGCCATCGCGAAGTCACCCCCGCGACGGACCAGGACGCCCAGCACCTGCGGCCCGAGGTCGCGCAGGAGCTCGTCCATCAGTGCGGGCACTCGGTGGAGCCGGGGGTGTCCGACATGAACGGACGGACCTCGATCCACTCCTGGATCGGCCGGCCGCCGGGCCCCGGCGCCGAGGAGAGGTACGCCGCTGCCTCGTGCGCGCGCTCCTCGGAGTCGACGTCGATCACCATCCAGCCCGCGACCAGCTCCTTGGTCTCCAGGAACGGGCCGTCGGTGACGGGCGGGCGGCCGTCGCCGTCGTACCGGACGAAGGTGCCGGTGGGCGCGACCGCCTGCGCGTCGACGAACTCGCCGCGCTCGCGCAGGTCGTCGGCGACCTTGCCCATGAACGCGATGTGCGCCTCGATCTCCTCCGGCGTCCACTGGTCCATCGGCACCAGCGGCTCCGCCGCGATGTCGTGCGCCTGGCGGTAGTGCTTGAGCAGCAGGTACTTCATGGTCATCTCCTCAGGTCCGAGACGGCCATCCTGCCGCCTTCAGCCCTGGGACGGAGCCGCAATCGCGTCCTCGACATCGGCAGCAACGGTTTTCTCGGTGATCTTCTCTGCGGTCTTCTCGGCGGTCCGGCGGCGGCTGATCAGCACCCCGCCGATGCACATCGCCCCACCCACGAACGCGAGCGCCGGCGGCACCTCGTCGAGGAGCACCCACGCCATCAGCGCGGTCAGGAACGGCACCAGGAACGTCGACTGGCTGAACCGGCCGGCGTCGGCGTGCGAGAGCGCGTAGGCCCACAGCACGAACCCGACCGCCGACGGGAAGATCCCGAGGTAGCCGATCCACGCGAGGTCGCTCGTGGTGGCGGTCGTGGTCACGTGCGCGAGCTGGCCGGCCCACGGCAGGCAGCCGGCGGCGCCGACCACGGTGAACCAGAACGTCACGTCCAGCGCGTGCATCCGGGTGAGCAGCCGCTTCTGGGTGAGCACGCCGACCGCGAAGCCCGCCGCGGCAACGAGCGCCAGCGCGACACCGGTCAGGTCGTTCGCGTCGAGCCCGGACGCGTCGGCGATGACGGCGACACCGCCGAAGCCGATCGCCATGCCCAGGACGCTCCAGCGGGTCAGTCGCTCGCCGAGGAACACGGTGGCGAGCAGCGCGACCAGGATCGGCCCGACCTGGACCACGAGCGCGGCGGTGCCGGCGTCGATGCGTCGCTCCGAGGCGTTGAGGGTGAGGTTGTAGATCGAGAACCAGCCGAGCCCGCCGGCGAGGACGAGCGGCCACTCGCCGCGCGTCGGCACCTGGACGGCCCCGCGCCGCACGAGCAGGGCGCCGAGCGCGAGCACCATGACGACGAGCCGGCCGAGCGACAGCGCGCCCGGCGGGACGGTGCCGCCGAGGTGCCGGATCCCCACGAACGCGGATGCCCACAGCACCAGCGTCGTGCTCACCGCGGCGAGGGGGAGTGCGGTCGACCGGGGGTTGCTCACAGGTCAACGCTAGGGCGTCGTACCGACCCCGGTCGCGCGGATTTCGGACATCGCTGCGCGACATCCGGCCGCGCTCGCAGGCTCACACGAGGTCTCGATAGACGCGGTCGCTCCTGCTCGCAGGAGCGCGCGTACTCGACATCCTCGCTCCTCGGCCGTCTGCTCGTTCCTCGCAGCCGACCGCGCTCGGAGCGCGCTCGCCGTGCTCGCAGGCTCACACGTCGAGCTTGTAGCCCAGCCCTCGCACGGTGATCAGGTAGCGCGGCTCCGACGGCTCCGGCTCGAGCTTGGCCCGAAGCCGCTTGACGTGGACGTCGAGGGTCTTGGTGTCGCCCACGTAGTCCGAGCCCCAGACGCGGTCGATGAGCTGGCCGCGGGTGAGCACCCGGCCGGGGTTGCGCAGGAACATCTCCAGCAGCTCGAACTCCTTGAGCGGCAGCCGCTGCTCGGAGCCGTCGACGGTGACGACGTGACGCTCGACGTCCATCCGGACCGGGCCGGCCTCGAGGGTGTCCGGGAGCAGCTCGGGGTCTTGGCCGCGGCGCAGCACCGCGCGGATCCGGGCGACCAGCTCGCGCGGGGAGTACGGCTTGGTGACGTAGTCGTCGGCGCCGAGCTCGAGCCCGACCACCTTGTCGACCTCGTCGTCCTTCGCCGACACCATGATCACCGGCACGCTGGAGGACTGCCGGATCGTGCGGCACACCTCGGTGCCGGGGATGCCGGGGAGCATCAGGTCGAGCAGCACGATGTCGGCACCGTTGCGGTCGAACTCGGTGAGCGCGGTGTTGCCGTCGGCAGCCACGGCGACCTCGAAGCCCTCCTTCCGCAACAGGTAGGACAGCGCCTCGCTGTAGCTCTCCTCATCCTCGACGACGAGTACTCGGGTCACGATCGATCCTCCTGCTCTTCGGGGCGCGCGTGCTGGGGAAGGGTCAGGGTGAACGTCGACCCGTGCCCTTCCGAGGACCAGACGCGCACGTCCCCACCGTGGGTGGCGGCGACGTGTTTGACGATGGACAGTCCGAGGCCGGTGCCACCGGTGGATCGGTGACGGGCGGGGTCGACGCGGTAGAACCGCTCGAAGATCCGGTCGACCTCGGCCTCGGGGATCCCGATGCCCTGGTCGATCACGGAGATCTCGACACCGTCGTCGGTGGCCTTGCGGGTCACCAGGACGCGGGAGTTGGGGTCGGAGTAGGCGACCGCGTTGGCCACCAGGTTGGAGACGGCCGCGGCGACCAGCTTCTCGCTGCCGAGGACCTTCAGGCCCTCCTCGCCCTCGGCGAGCAGGGTGATCTGCTTCGCGGCGGCGTTGGTGGAGCTGGTGTCGACGGCCGAGGCGATGACCTCGTCGATCGAGACCGGCAGCGGTGAGTCCAGCGGCTCGTCGCCCTGCAGCCGGGACAGCTCGATGATCTGCTGCACCAGGCGGGTCAACCGGTCGCTCTCGTTGTGCATCCGGTTCGCGAACCGGGACACGGCCTCGGGGTCGTCCGCGGCGTCCTGCACGGCGGCGGCGAGCAGCTGGATCGCGCCGACGGGCGTCTTCAGCTCGTGGCTCACGTTCGCCACGAAGTCACGGCGTACCGCCTCGACCTGGCGCTCCCGGGTGCGGTCCTCGATCAGTGCCAGCACCAGGCGGGTGCCGAGCGGCGCGACGCGGGCGGTCACGTGCCGGTCCGGGCCTTTGGCCCGCGGCACGATCAGCTCGGTCTCGCGGATCAGGCCGTCCCGGCGTACGTCGCGGATCAGGTCGGCCAGCTCGCCGAACTGCAGGTGGGTCCCGCTCACCAGCCCCATGGCGTACGCCGGCGCCGACGCCTTCACGACCTCGTCGGACTCGTCGACCACGACCGCGCTGCTGCGCAGGACGGACAGCACGTCCGCGACGCCCGCGGGGACCTGTGGCGCGGCGGGAGGGAGGTAGCGACGCTGCTGGCGATCACTCAGGTGCCAGGCGAGCATGGCGCTTCCGGCGACGAGTGCGCCGAGGAGCGCGGCCAGGGCGGCCTGCGTCGTCGTACCCACGCCTCGATGGTACGGCGCATTCTCCGCCCGTCTGCGAATCGCGGAACCCGACGTATCCGATGTTCACCCTGCGTTCACCGCGGTCGCGGAATCGGTCACCTGGGGCCCCTAGGCTTGGTGACCATGCGTGAAGCGTTCGTTGACGAGCTCGATGCCACCTTCGCCGACCTGGCCGCGATGTGCCGCAAGGTCGAGGCGGCGGTCCGTGACGCGACGGCGGCCCTGACGACCGGTGACTCCGCCATCGCCGAGCGCGTGATCAGCGGGGACGCCGACATCGACGCCATGCGCGAGCGGATCGAGGAGGAGTCCTTCGAGCTCCTCTCCCTGCAGGCGCCGGTCGCCGGCGACCTGCGCCTGGTCGTGGCCGCGCTGCGGATGGTCAGCGAGCTGGAGCGGATGGGTGACCTCTCCGTCCACGTCGCCAAGATCGCCCGCCTCCGGGTGCCCGACCTCGCGGTGCCGGCGGACGTGCGCCCGACGATGGACCGGATGGCCGAGGTCGCCGAGGACATGGTCAGGCGGGTCGGCGACATCATCGCCACCCGCGACGTCGAGGCCGCCATCGCGCTCGGCCGCGACGACGAGGAGATGGACCACCTGCGCCGCAAGAGCTTCACCGAGATGCTCGGCGACGACTGGGCGCACGGCGTCGAGGCGGCCGTCGACCTCGCCCTGCTGGGGCGGTACTACGAGCGCATCGCCGACCACGCCGTCTCGATCGCGAACCGGGTGGTCTACGTCGTGACGGGGCACAAGCCCGAAGCCTGAGACGACGAGACCCGGGTTTGTCACCCCCGAGATCCGGAACAGTTCCAGATCTCGACGGTGACAAACCCAGGTCTCGGCGAGGTGGGTCAGCGGCCCTGGTTGGCGACCGCGGCGGCAGCGGCGGCGGCGGCCTCCGGGTCGAGGTACCGGCCACCGGGCACGGTCGGGGCGAGGGTGTCCTCGTCCAGCTCGTAGACCAGCGGCTGGCCGGTCGGGATGTTGAGCCCCGCGATGTCGGCGTCGCTGATCTGGTCGAGGTGCTTCACGATGGCCCGCAGGCTGTTGCCGTGGGCGGCCACGAGGACGGTCTTGCCGGCGCGCAGGTCCGGGACGATGCCGGCCTCCCAGTAGGGGAGCAGCCGGTCGATGACGTCCTTGAGGCACTCGGTGCGGGGCATCTCGGCGTCGGTGAGGTCCGCGTAGCGCGCGTCGCCGACCTGGGACCACTGGTCGTCGTCGGCCAGCACCGGCGGAGGTACGTCGAACGACCGGCGCCAGAGCATGAACTGCTCCTCGCCGTACTCGTCGAGGGTCTGCTTCTTGTCCTTGCCCTGCAGAGCGCCGTAGTGGCGCTCGTTGAGCCGCCAGCTGCGCCGGACCGGGATCCAGTGCCGGTCGGCGGCGTCGAGCGCGAGCGCCGAGGTGTTGATCGCGCGGCGCAGCAGCGAGGTGTGCACCACGTCCGGCAGCACGCCGGAGGACAACAGCTGCTCACCACCGCGGACCGCCTCGGAGCGGCCCTGCTCGGTCAGCGCGACGTCCACCCAGCCGGTGAACAGGTTCTTCGCGTTCCACTCGCTCTCGCCGTGGCGGAGCAGGACGAGCGTGAAGGTCATTCGGCCGGCGCCTCGGACGGGGACGGGTCGGTGCAGCTGTACGCCGAGGTGTCGACGGTCGGGCTGGCGCTGGCCTTGCCGCCGGCCTTGCCGGTGGCGGGCGCGCTCGGCGTCGGCACCGCGGTGTACTGGTGGCAGTTCTTCACGACCGGCACGTTGAGCGAGATGGTGTCGGACTGGCCCTCGCGCGTGAAGGTGATCTGCACGCCCATCAGCACCTGGCCCGGCTCGAAGTCGCCGGTGAAGGTGATCGGGTTGTCGGCGTGCGCGCTGAGGTTGTACGCACCGCCGTCCAGCATCTTGATGGGCTTGAACGGGGCGACCGTGGTGGCGCCGTCGCCGACCTCGACCTTCGTGACCGTCGCCGCGGAGGTGGTGCTCTCGTTGGAGAACGCGCCGATCAGGCGACCCTCGCCGGGCGCGCTCGTCAGGACCCGGATGCCGAGGGCGTCGACCGAGCTCGTGCGGTTGTTCTCACCGGCGCTGATCGTGTTGACCCGGTCGGTCGGGTAGTGGAACCCGCAGGCGGACAGGGACGCGGCGAGCAGCAGGCCGAGAACGGGCGCGGCGACTGCCTTCGGGCGGCGGTGGTGCATTCGGCTCTTGCCTCCGGTCACACGGGTGGTACGGGCGGCCACACTCTAGCGGGATCTCAACGGGACAGGCCCACCTGGGCACCGACCACGACCATGGCGATGACGACGACGACGGTGTACGTCGTCGACAGCGCCAGCAGCCGGGTCGCGCCGACCTTCATCGCGAGCTTGAGCGGCAGGTAGGTCCAGCCCTCCTCGTGGTCGCCGACCAGGCCCCACACCGAGCGCATGAAGTGGATGCCGATGCCGAGCAGCGCGGCCAGCACGACGATGGCCGGCTCCGGCGGCGTACCGACGAACTTGCCGCCCCACCCGCCGTAGGACAGGTAGTAGGGGAGCAGGCCGAACGAGACGGCCCACGACCACCAGGACAGGATCCCCTTGCGGAAGGTGACGTTGCCGAGCATGCCGACGGCGACCGAGGCCAGGTAGAGGCAGCCGGCGGTGATGCCGGTGGTGACGGCCAGCGGCACCAGGACGAGCGCGGCCACCACGATGGCGTACCAGACCGTGCCGGGCTCGAGCCGGCCGTCCGCCAACGGCTTGCCGGGCGTCTCGAGGCGGTGGTCGCGCAGCCGGTCGGTGAGGTCGTTGTGCCAGCCGAGGATCACCTGTCCGGTGAGCACGGTCAGGATCACGATCCCGACCTCGCGCGCCGAGCGGCCCGACGCCATGGCCACGCCGCCGACGACCAGGGCCGTCACGACGGCCTGCTTGAGGTGGGCCGCCTGGGTCAAGGAGAGGACGAGCGAACCCCGCAGGCCGCGGTGCGGCCTCTCGACGACGGGGTTGTCGTCGATGGCGAGGTCGTCGACGGGCTCGTCGTGCTCGTCCTCGCCCTCGTCGGGCTCGTCGAGCTCCTGGTCCTCGAGGGCGTCCTCGGGCTCCTCGTCGGCATACCCCTCGACGTCGTCCTCCGCGTCGACCTCCTCGGCACCGTCCTCGACGGTGACGTCGGTGTCGCCGGGGTCCTCGGAGTCGTCGATGGGGCCGGTGTCGAGCTCCTCGTCGACCGGGGTCGTGTCCTCCCCGGCGGAGCGGCCCCGTCCCTTGCGCCGCAGAATCGCCATGCGCAGCAGTATTGACCACCGGGAGCGAGGATCCGCGTCCTGGTCGCCGTGTGGCGTGCAGCGGCGCGTCTGCGCGGCCTCCCGCGCGACACGCGGAAGCGGCGATCCGGCGTCTGTGATCTGAGATACACATGCAACGCGTTCTGTCAAGATCCGGACAGGTGCCCTGACCTGCGAAAACGCCGCCTGAGCGTCTCCTGAGACGTGGTAGGATGGAGGCCTAGGAAGGGGAATCTTTCATATGACTTTCACCGTCGGCGAAACGGTTGTGTACCCGAATCACGGGGCAGCCGTCATCGAGAACATCGAGATGCGGACGATCAAGGGGGTGGAGCGTCAGTACCTCGTCCTGCGGATTGTCGCGCAGCAGGATCTCGTTGTGCGGGTGCCCGCGGACAACCTCGACCTGGTCGGGGTCCGTGACGTGGTCGACAAGGACGGTCTCGACCGTGTGTTCGGTGTCCTGCGCGCCGAGCACGTCGAGGAGCCGACGAACTGGTCGCGCCGCTACAAGGCCAACCTGGAGAAGCTGCACAGCGGCGACGTCATGAAGGTGGCCGAGGTCGTGCGCGACCTGTGGCGCCGCGAGCGTGACCGCGGGTTGTCGGCCGGCGAGAAGCGGATGCTGGCCAAGGCACGCCAGATCCTCGTCTCCGAGCTGGCCCTGTGCGAGAACACCAACGAGGACAAGGCCGAGATCATCCTCGACGAGGTCCTCGCGTCCTGAGTTGAGCCTGTACGACGAGCAACGTCCCGCGGCCTCCGGTGTCATCCTCGACGCCGACCGCGGGACGTTGCCATTTCAGCTGATCCACGGCGAGTCGTTGGTGGCCGCCGCGGCCTGGTCGGCGGGCGAGGCCGGCATCGACCTCGTCGACAGCACGCTGCCGCTGTCCGTCGTCGCCGAGCGCGAGGAGCCGCTCGTCCTGCACGACCCGCTGTGCCCCATGACGCCGCCGTCGTTCCTGGCCGCCTGCGTGGACCGAAGTATCGATGCCGACGCGGTCGTGGTCGGCATCCGACCGGTCACCGACACCGTCAAGCGGGTCGCCGACGGCGTCCTCGGCGACACGGTCGACCGCGACGGGCTCGTCGCCGTGTGCAGCCCGGTGGTGCTGCCGCCGGACGTGCTCGCCGAGCTTGCTGCTCAGCCGATCCCGTCGGACCTGGTGGCGTTGCTGGCCCTGCTGCGCGCGCGCTACCCGGAGCGGGTGGAGCTGCTCGAGGCGCCGGCCGCGGCGCGTCGCGTGGCGTCCGCTGAGGACATCCGGGTCCTCCAGGCACTCACGGCCCCAGCAGACGCTCCGCTGCGCTGAGGTCCTCGGCGTAGGTCACCTTCAGGTTGGCCGGACCGACCGGCACCGCACGGATCACGACGTCGGCGTACCGCTCGACGGTCGCGGCGGTGTCGGTGCCCTCGGAGCCCTCGCCGGACGCCTGCCGGTAGGCATCGAGGAGGGGAGCGGCCCGGAACGCCTGCGGTGTCTGTACGCCGACCAGGCCGGTCGGGATCGGCGCCCCGGCATCGCGCGGGGCCAGCCCCGGCAGGTCGACGGTCGGGACCGCACCTCCGTGCGCCCGTGCGGTGCGGATGACCTCGTCGAAGAGCGCTGGCGAGGCGAGCGGTCGCGCGCCGTCGTGGATCGCGACGACGTCGACGGACCCGTCGCGCACCCGGGCCGCGAGGACGGCGAGGGCCGCCTGCTCGGAGGCGTGCCGGGTCGCGCCGCCCTCCACCAGGAGCACCTCCCGGTCACCCAGGTGCGGCGTCAGCGCGTCGGCGACCGCCTGCCCCTCGCCGGCCCGGTGGACCACGACGACCACGCCCACCTCGCTCGCGTCGAGCGCGGCCTGCACCGACCAGGCCAGGATCGGCCGGTCCCGCAGCGGCAGCAGGATCTTGTTGACCTCGGCGCCGACCCGGCTGCCGGAGCCGGCGGCCAGCACGGCGACGGCTGCGGACCGTCGTACCTGACCAACGCGTTGGGAATTCGCCGCAATTCCAACGCGTTGGTCAGGTACGACGCTCACGGGGCCACCACGAGGGCGGTCGCGATCGCGGCGACGCCCTCCCCGCGGCCGGTGAGGCCGAGGCCGTCGGTGGTCGTGGCCGAGATGCTCACCGGCGCGCCGACGACCGCGGTCAGGGCGGCGGTGGCCTCGTCGCGGCGGGGACCGAGCCGGGGCCGGTTGCCGATCACCTGGATCGCGACGTTGCCGATGGAGAAGCCGGCGGCGCGGACGCGTCGTACCGTCTCGCCGAGCAGGGCGGCACCGGAGGCGCCGGCCCAGGCGGGGTCCGACGTACCGAAGTTGCTGCCGAGGTCGCCCAGGCCGCACGCGGACAGGAGCGCGTCGCAGGCGGCGTGCGCCGCCACGTCGGCGTCGGAGTGACCCTCCAGCCGGACGTCCTCGTCGGGCCAGGTGAGGCCCGCGAGCGCGAGGGTCGGGTCGCCCTCGGAGCGCGGGACCAGGCGGTGCACGTCCGTGCCGATGCCCACCCGTAATCCGACTGTAAGAGGTGTTGCGGTCACGTCCCGATCATGCCTGAGCCACAATCGCCTTGTGCAGAGGTCTCGTCGGTGGTGGCCGGTCGCAGGTGCGGTCGTCGGGTTGCTCGGCCTCGCCCTGAGCTACCTGGCCGCCTCGTTGCTGCGCGTGCGGGCCTCGCCGCCGGTCGCGGTCGCCGACTGGGTGACCGCGCTGACGCCCGGCTCCCTGGCCGAGTGGGTGATCCAGCACTTCGGCACGAACGACAAGAAGCTGCTCATCGTCGGGATGCTCGTCGTCCTGGCGCTGGTCTTCGCGCGCCTCGGCGCGGCCGCGCGACGGCGCTGGTGGGTCGCGGCCCTCGGCTTCACGGTCGTCGGCGCCATCGGCCTGGTCGCGGTCATGCGCGAGCACGACGCGAGCGTCGTCAACGTGCTGCCGATCGCCGTCGGCGCGATCACCTGGGCGCTCGGGTTCTCGATGGCCGCGCTGTGGCTGCGCCGCTGGGAGGTCGTCGAGGCGGACACGTTGCCGGGCGAGCCGGAGCCGTCGCACACCCGGCGGGCGTTCTTCATGGGCATCGGTGGCATGGCAGCGGCCACGGCCGTGGCCGGCGTGCTCGGGCGGGTCGCCGGCGGCGCCCGGCGCAAGGTCGAGGAGAGCCGACGGCTGCTGCGCCTGGAGGGCGTCACCCAGCCGCGGGTGCCGGACGGCGCGCGCCTCGACGTACCGGGCATCAGCGCGTGGATGACGCCGGCCGACGACTTCTACTTGATCGACACCGCCTACATCAAGCCGGCCATCGAGCCCCACCAGTGGCGGCTCCGGATCCACGGCATGGTCGAGAACGAGATCACGCTGACCTACGACCAGCTCGTCGCGCGCAGGCTCACCGAGGACTGGATGACGCTCAACTGCGTGTCCAACAGCGTCGGCGGCGACCTGATCGGCAACGCCTGGTGGAGCGGGGTGAAGCTGTCCGGCCTGCTCGCCGAGGCGAAGCCGCTGGCCGGTGCCGATGCGGTGCTGCAGACCTCGGAGGACGGCTGGACGTGCGGTACGCCGTTGGCTGCCCTCACCGACCAGCGCAACGCGCTGCTCGCCGTCGCCATGAACGGTGAGGCGCTGCCGATCGAGCACGGGTTCCCGGTGCGCACGATCGTGCCGGGGCTCTACGGCTACGTGTCGGCGTGCAAGTGGGTCGTCGACCTCGAGGTGACGCAGTTCGACCGGATCACCGGTTACTGGATCGACAAGGGCTGGTCGGAGATGGGACCGGTCAAGATCGCGTCCCGGATCGACGTACCCACCGCCGGGGCGAAGCTCCCTGCCGGGGAGACCGTGCTGGGTGGCGTCGCGTGGCACCAGGAGACCGGTATCTCCGCGGTCGAGGTGTCGGTCGACGGCGGCACCTGGACGCGGGCCACGCTCGGCACCGTCCCGAGCCTGGACACCTGGGTGCAGTGGCGGCTGGCCACCGGGCTGACCCCCGGCAAGCACGAGATCAGGGTGCGCGCGGTCGACCGCGGCGGTGCCGTGCAGACCGGTGTCGTCACCGCCGAGGCACCCAACGGGGCGACCGGGTGGCATACGATCGAGATCACCGCGAAGTGACCGAGCCGACCGACTTCGCCGGACGGTCCGGTGGCGCGCTGGTGATCGGCGGCTCCGGCGGTCTCGGCCGCGCGATCGCGGAGATGCTGCAGGAGCGCGGAGCGCGCGTCGCCATCACGTACCGGAACCACGAGGTGGCGGTGGGGGAGGCGTCGTACCGCCTGGACCTCTCCGACGTCTCCTCTGTCGGGGCAGTCGTGGACGCGGCCGGGGAGCGGCTGGGCGGGCTGCACACGGTCGTGCACGCCGCCGGCCCGCACGTGCCGATGGTGCACCTGTCGCGCGTGGCCGCCACGACGATGGCCGAGCAGCTCGCGGCCGACGCGGCCGGGTTCTTCGCCGTGGCGGCGGCCTCGGTGCCGCACCTGCGGCGCAGCCAGGGCTCCCTGGTGGCCGTGACGACGGCGGCCACGGCACGCTTCCCGATCCGCGACGGGCTCTCGTCGGCGCCCAAGGCCGCCGTCGAGGCGATGGTGCGCGCGTTGGCGGCGGAGGAGGGACGCTTCGGCGTACGCGTCAACGCGGTGGGCCCGGGCATGCTCACCGACGGCATGGCCGAGCGACTGATCGACTCCGGCGAGCTGTCGCCCGACGCACTCGACGTGACCCGCGGCAACATCCCGCTGCGTCGGTTCGGCAGCGCCGTCGACATCGCGGAGGCCGTCTGCTTCCTCGCCTCGCCGCGGGCCGGGTTCATCTCGGGCCAGAAGCTCGACGTCGACGGCGGGTACGGGGTCTGAAGCCCGTCGCACCTGGCGAATCGGTCGCGAATTCGCCGGAACGACAACCATTTCGCCAGGTACGACGCTGATGGGGAGAATGGGCGGGTTGTGAAGATCTCCTACCCGCCCGAGCTGCCGGTCAGCGCGCGTCGTGACGACATCGCGGCCGCCATCCGGGACCACCAGGTCGTGGTGATCGCGGGCGAGACCGGGTCGGGCAAGACCACGCAGCTGCCGAAGATCTGCCTCGAGCTGGGGCGCGGCACGGAAGGGAAGCTGATCGGGCACACCCAGCCCCGTCGGATCGCGGCCCGGTCGGTGGCGGAGCGGATCGCCTCCGAGCTCGGCACCGAGATCGGGGACCTCGTCGGCTACCAGGTCCGGTTCACCGACCGTACGTCGGCGGCGGGCCGGCTCAAGCTGATGACCGACGGCATCCTGCTCGCCGAGCTGCAGCGCGACCGGCTGCTGCGCCGCTACGACACGATCATCATCGACGAGGCGCACGAACGGTCGCTCAACATCGACTTCCTGCTCGGTTACCTCAAGCAGCTGCTGCCCCAGCGGCCGGACCTCAAGCTCGTCATCACCTCCGCCACCATCGACACCCAGCGCTTCTCCGAGCACTTCGGCGACGCGCCGGTGATCGAGGTGTCGGGGCGGACCTACCCGGTCGAGATCCGCTACCGGCCGCTGACCGAGGTGCGCGACGACGACGACGAGCTGGTCACCCGCGATCCGACCGAGGCGATCGTCGCGGCCGTGAAGGAGCTCTCGGCCGAAGGCCCCGGGGACATCCTGGTCTTCCTGCCGGGAGAGCGGGAGATCCGCGACACCGCCGACGAGCTGGCCTCCCTCGGCGACCGGATCGAGGTGCTCCCGCTCTACTCGCGGCTCTCCGCGGCCGAGCAGCACCGCGTGTTCAGCCCGTCGGGGTCCCGCCGTCGCGTCGTGCTCGCCACCAACGTCGCCGAGACCTCGCTGACCGTCCCCGGCATCCGGTACGTCGTCGACACCGGGCTCGCCCGCATCTCCCGCTACTCCGCGCGCACGAAGGTGCAGCGCCTGCCGATCGAGCCGATCAGCCAGGCCTCGGCCAACCAGCGCTCCGGTCGCTGCGGTCGCGTCGCGGAGGGCATCGCGATCCGGCTGTACGCCGAGGACGACTTCGACGCGCGCCCCGAGTTCACCGACCCCGAGATCCTGCGCACCAACCTCGCCTCGGTCATCCTGCAGATGACCTCGCTCGGTCTCGGCGACATCGCGCGCTTCCCGTTCGTCGAGCCGCCGGACCGGCGCAACATCCAGGCCGGCCAGCAGCTGCTCGACGAGCTCGGTGCACTCCGGGACGACCGGCTGACCCGGCTCGGGCGACGGCTGGCGCGGCTGCCCATCGACCCGCGGCTCGGCCGGATGCTGCTCGAGGCCGAGCGGCTCGGCTGCGTGCGCGACGTCATCGTCATCGTGGCCGCGCTGTCGCTGCAGGACCCGCGCGAGCGGCCCGCGGAGCAGCAGGCGCAGGCCGACCAGTCCCACGCGCGGTTCAAGGCCGAGGGCTCGGACTTCCTCACGTGGCTGAACCTGTGGCGCTACATCCGCGAGCAGCAGCGCGAGCTGTCCTCGAGCGCGTTCCGGCGGATGTGCAAGCGGGAGTTCCTCAACTACCTGCGGATCCGGGAGTGGCAGGAGCTGGAGAGCCAGCTGCGGCGGATCGCGAAGGAGATGGGCGTTGGTTTCGATGCGCCCGCTCGTTCCTCGCGGGCTACTCAACCAACGACATCGGCCGAGTACGACGCGGACGGGATCCACCAGGCGCTGCTGTCCGGGCTGCTGTCTCACGTCGGCCTGCTCGAGGAGCGGGAGAAGCCGACACCCGGCAAGGCCCGCGACAAGCGGCGCCCGGGCCCCCGGGAGTACCTGGGCGCCCGCGGCGCGAAGTTCGCGATCTTCCCGGGCAGCGGGCTGGCGCGGAAGAACCCGGCGTACGTGATGAGCGCCGAGCTCGTCGAGACCGGGCGGCTGTGGGCCCGGCAGAACGCGGAGATCAAGCCGGAGTGGGCCGAGCGGATCGGGGCGCACCTGGTCAAGCGCAGCTACTCCGAGCCGCACTGGTCGCAGAAGCGGCAGGCGGTGATGGCGCGCGAGCGGGTCACCCTGTACGGCGTACCGTTGGCCGCTGACCGCCTCGTCAACTACGGCAAGGTGGACCCGCCGCTCGCGCGCGAGCTCTTCATCCGGCACGCGCTCGTGTACGGCGAGTGGGCGACCCGGCACCGGTTCTTCACCCAGAACCGGCAGCTGCTCAAGGAGGCCGAGGAGCTCGAGCACAAGGCGCGCCGCCGCGACCTGGTCGTCGACGAGCACACCCTGTTCGACTTCTACGACGCGCGCATCCCGGAGACCGTGGTGAGCGGCGCCCACTTCGACCAGTGGTGGAAGCAGGAGCGCCGATCCCACCCGGACCTGCTGACCTTCGACCCCGCCATGCTGGTCCGCGACAGCGCCGGTGAGGTGAGCGCGCAGGACTTCCCCGACCGCTGGGTCAGCCAGTCGCACGACTTCGAGGTCCGCTACCACTTCGAGCCCGGCGCGGCCGACGACGGCGTGCTCATCGACATCCCGCTCGCGACCCTGAACCGGGTCGACGACGACGACTTCTCCTGGAACGTCCCGGGCCTGCGCGAGGAGCTCGTCACCGAGCTGATCCGCGGCCTGCCCAAGGCGATCCGGGTGCAGTGCGTCCCGGCGCCGAACACCGCACGCGAGTTCCTGGCCGCCGTCCCGGCCGGGGACGAGCCTCTCCTCCCCGCCCTGGAGCGCTTCATGCGCGGCACCCGCGGCGTCCACGTCCCGCCCGGGACCTGGGACCTCGCCCACCTGCCGCCGCACCTGCGCCCGACCTTCCGGGTCGTCGACGAGCGCGGCCGGGAGCGGTCGCGCGGCAAGGACCTGGACGCGCTCAAGGCGCCGTTGAGCGGGGACTTCGCGAAGGCGATGGCCGAGGTCGCCACCGACACCGGCCTCGCGCGCACGGGGGAGACGGAATGGGTCTTCGGCGACCTCCCCGCGGTCGTCGAGGAGAAGCGCGCCGGTCACGAGGTCGAGGCGCACCCCGCGCTCGTCGACGAGGGCAGCACCGTCGGTCTGCAGGTCTTCGGCTCGGCCGCCGAGGCCACCGCACGGCACCGGTACGGCGTCGCCCGGCTGCTGCTCCTCGCCCTCGGCACGGCGCCGGTCAAAGGGATCGTCGACAGCCTGTCGATGGGGGACAAGCTCGGGCTGGCGGGGTCGCCGTACCCGAACGTCGACGCGCTGCTCGCCGACTGCCTGCGTGCGGTCGTGCTCGACGCGGTCGGGGAGCAGGGGCCCCGCACCCAGCAGGAGTACGCCGACCTGCTGGCCGCGCTGCGCCGCGACGCCGCCGACCGCGTCCGTGAGCTCGTCACGGGCACCGTGCTGCGGGTCCTCGACTCGTGGCGCGAGACCGACAAGGCGCTCAGCGGACGGGTCGAGATGGCGCTGCTGCCGGCGCTCACCGACCTGCAGGCCCAGCTCGGCCGGCTCGTCCACGCGGGCTTCATCGGCGAGGCCGGGAGCGCGCAGCTGGCCCGCTACCCGGCATACCTGCACGCGATGCGGACCCGCCGCGCCAAGCTCGCCGAGTCCGCCGCGAACGTGCACAAGGACCGCGAGGCGATGGAGCGGATCGGGCCGCTCCAGGACGCCTACCTGCACCGGGTCGAGGCGCTGGCCGACGGACGCCCTCCCGGTCCGGGCCTGCGCGCGGTGCGGTGGATGCTGGAGGAGTACCGGATCTCGCTGTGGGCCCAGCAGATCGGCACCGCCGGACCGGTCAGCGACGTGCGGATCCGCAAGGCGCTGGACACCGCCTGAGACGAAGTAGCCTGATCGGGATGTCCGAGGAGCGCGCCCACCGCCACCACCGCCCCGCCCCCGTTGAGGGGCGGTTCTTCGACGAGCACGCGGGCGGCACCGACCCCGCGTTGGTGACCGAGGCAGGCGAGCGCGCCGCCGAGATCCTGGTCCGCGGTGCCCGGGACAGCGCCGACGACGCCGTCGCCGAGCGGCTCGTCCACCTCGCCGACACCGAGGGCATCGAGGCCATCGCCGAGGTCTGGTCGGGCGCGCCCGCCGACTCGCTCGCGGGCTGCCTGTGGCGGCTCTACCTGCTCCGCAGCTGGGTGTACGCCGACCCGGCGGCCGTGGCGCGGCAGTTCGACCGGGGGCGGCGTACCGACGCGTTCGCGGAGGTGGTCGCCGGCGTCGCGGACCCTCCCGGGCCCGAGGAGCTGCGCACCATGATCGACGCGGTGCTGCGCGGCATCGCATCCGGCGACTTCGCCGACGTGCTGTTCCGGGCGTCCGCGTTCGCGCGGATCGTGGCGGCCGGACGGGCGACCGAGGCCCACGGCGAGGTACGCCGGATGCTCGTCCTCGCCGAGCAGCTCGAGGCGGCTGGTCACGCGGAGCTGGCGCGCACCGTAGAATAGGCGGCGAGCACGCTGGGCCGCGGCAGCCCCGGGTCCCAATATCAGCCGCTACGAGCGGCCACGCGCCGTGAGGCGCTCCCGGTCCAGCGTGCTCAACCATGACGGTCGGTGGTGAGGACGGCGGATGAGCGCGGAGCGGGTCGGCCGGCCGACGTACGTGACCGCCGGGTGCCTCGTCGTCGCCGTCGTCATCGCCTCGATCGTGGTCGCGGCGACCTCGTCCGGCCGGCACCCGCGCACCCGTCCGCCGGCCCCCACGGTGACCACGCCGGTGGCCAGCGGTGAGCTGACGTTCGGGGTGTTCGGCACCGCCGCCGAGCTGGCGGCGTACCGCTCGATCGTGGCGACGTACAACAGCACGGCGACGGTCCCCGTCCGCCTGCGGACCTACGCCGACGCGGCCGCGCTCGAGAGCGCCGTGACCACGGACACCGACGCCCCGAACGTGTACCTGCTGCCCCGGGCCGGGCTGGCCCAGGTGATGGCCACGCAGCGCAACCGGCCGCTGCAGGACCTGCTCTCGGACCGCGGGATCAGCCTCGGCGACGACTACTCACGCGACGCGGTCACCGCGTTCTCCGCGGACGACGACCTGCAGTGCATGCCGTACACCATCTCGCCGATGGTCATCTACTACAACACCGACCTGATCGACCTCGACCTGATGCGCCGCCACGGGATGAACGTCCCGCCGGTCGACCGGTCGTCGTTCAGCCTCGACGAGTTCCGGGTGCTGGCGCGCTACGCGGCGCGCGACGGCGACGCGGGGCTGGCGATCGACCCGACGCTGCGGGGGCTGGCGCCGTTCATCTACTCCGGTGGCGGGCAGGTCTTCGACAACACGACCACACCGACCAGCCTCGCGCTCGGGCAGGGCAGCTCGGTCAACGCGCTGCGCAGCACCCTCGAGATCCTGCGGGACGCGCGCCTGACCCTCACCTCGACCCAGCTCGACGCGCACAGCGCGGTGGAGTGGTTCGAGCGGGGTCGGGTCGGCATGATCGCCGGGTTCCGCGGCCTGGTTCCGCAGCTGCGCAGGACCAAGGGGTTGCACTTCGACGTGCTGCCGATGCCCGCGGTCGGCTCGAACCGCACCGTCGGCGACTTCACTGGCGTCTGCCTGCTGACGGGGCACCCCGACCAGCTGTCCGCGGCGGCCGACTTCCTCGCCTACGCGGTGGGCGACCGGGCGATGACCAGGCTCGCCCGGGTGGGGTCCGTGCAGCCCGCCGACCTGCGGGTCGCGTACGCCGACGCCTTCCAGCAGCCGAACCAGCAGCCCGCGCACGCCTCGGTCTTCACCGAGACGCTGCGCAACATCGTGGCGCCGCCGCTCGGCGTACCGTGGGTCGAGCTGGAGACGCTGGTCGACCCCGACCTGAAGGCGCTGATGTACCAGCCGGGCGACCTCGGCGACCTCGGGCAGCGCCTCGACGCGATCGACCTGGCCTCGGCGAAGCTCCTCGGTCCGCTGGCCAGCGCCAGCGCCGACGCGACGCCCTGATCACCTGCTGCGCGGGCCTGACGCCCGTTCGGCTTGGTGACCGGCTACTGCTCGTCGGCCCGCAGCACCGCCTGCGCCAGCGCGTGTCCGGTCAGCCCGACCTGCCACCCGCGCGCGCCGTAGCCGTGCAGCTGGTCGATGAGGGCCTCGAGGAGCGCCACCGGATCGCGGGTCGACGGCGGCGCCCACATCACGCGCCGCAGCGTGTCGGGCGTGAGCAGGTTCTCGGTCGGCAGGTTGTTGGCCTCGGCGATCGCCGCGACGGCCGCGCGGGCGTGCTCGAGACGGCGGGCGGCGACCGGGTCGCGCTCGGCCCAGTTGCGCGGCGGGGGAGGGCCGTCGCTGCGCGCGGTACGGACCGGGAGCTCCTCCTCGGGCATCTGCGCGGCCTGCTGGATCGCGGCCAGCCACTGCGCCGCGAAGCGTGAGGCGCCGCGGCCGTGGAAGCCGTCGGTGCCCATCATCGCGCCGCGCGTGGTCGGCATCGCCGTGGCGACCGCGATCATCGCGGAGTCCGGGATCAGCCGGCCGGGCGTGACGTCGCGCTCGCGGGCGATCTCGTCGCGCGTCTCCCACAGCAGCTTCACCGCCGCCAGGGAGCGGCGGCCGCGGACCCGGTGCAGCCCGGAGGTACGCCGCCACGCATCCACCCGCGGGGTCGGCTCGAAGCCGCGCAGGTGCTCGAACTCCTGGGCCGCCCAGTCGGCCTTGCCCGTCTCGGCCAGCTCGGCGGCGATCCGGTCGCGCAGCTCGACCAGGACCTCGACGTCGAGCGCGGCGTACTCCAGCCACGGCTCGGGCAGCGGGCGGGTTGACCAGTCGACGGCGGAGTGCTCCTTGAGCAGCTGGACCCCGAGCAGGGTCTCGACCAGCGTGGCGAGGCCCACCCGCGGGTAGTTGAGCAGGCGGCCGGCGAGCTCGGTGTCGAACAGCGCGGCCGGCTTGAGGCCGACCTCGGCGAGGCAGGGGAGGTCCTGGGTGGCCGCGTGCAGGATCCACTCGGCGTCGCCGATCGCCTCCTGGAGCGGCTCGAGGGTGCCGAACGGGATCGGGTCGATCAGGCCGATGCCGGCGCCTGCCCGCTTGACCTGGATCAGGTAGGCGCGGTTGGAGTAGCGGTAGCCCGACGCACGCTCCGCGTCGATCGCGACCGGGCCCGAGCCGGCGGCGATCGCGGCGCAGTAGGCGGCGAGCGCCTCCTCGGTCTCGATGACCGGTGGCAGCCCACCGGCCAGGCGGAGCAGGGGCACCTCGGCGGGCTCGGCCGCCTCGGGGGTCTGGGGGTCCTCGGTCGCGGACTCGCTCACGAGGGCGTGCCTCGCTGTCCCCGGCGCGACGGCATCACCGCGACGCCGTCGGGCACCGGCTCCAGGCCGCCGGCGGTGCAGAGCAGGTCGCCCCACGCCTCGACGTGGCGGGTCAGCTCGGTGGGGTCGACGGGGGTCCACGACGCGCGGATCTCGAGCTGGGCGTTGCCGGGCTCGTCGGCCATCGTGCCGAAGCTCTCCGTGGCGACGCGGGTGACGGTGCCGGAGGCGGCGACGTGCTCGGCGCCGAAGGCGTCCAGGGCCTCCATCAGCCAGGTCCAGCCGACGTCGGCCAGCATCGGGTCGGTGGCGAGCTCGCCGTCGATCTCCGCGCGGCAGTAGGCGACGCAGCGGAAGGTCCCTTCCCAGGCGTCGTTGCCCGCAGGGTCGTGCAGCAGCACGATCCGGCCGGTGGCCACCTCCTCGTCGTCGACGTTGACGTCGGCGGACAGGGCGGCGGCGTACGGCGCGATGCGCTGGGGCGCGGGCATCTCCTCGCACCAGATCTCGGGGCGGAAGGTGGCGGCGTGCAGGCACGCGACGGCAGCCTCGAACTCCGGGGGACCACCGGTCGTGCCGGAACCCCGGTGAGTCTCCTGCCGGGCCACCATGGGTCCAACATAGGCCGCCCCGCCCCCGGCGATGTGCGTCCCACGCCGTCACCTGCGACCCTGAGCCTCGTGAGTGACCTGTCGCAGAGTGCTTTCCTGGCGGCCGCGCGGGGCGAGAAGCCTGCGCACACCCCGGTCTGGTTCATGCGGCAGGCGGGTCGCTCGCTGCCGGAGTACCTCAAGGTCCGCGAGGGCGTCGGCATGCTCGAGAGCTGCATGAACGCCGAGCTGATCACCGAGATCACCCTCCAGCCCGTCCGGCGGTACGCCGTGGACGCGGCCATCTTCTTCTCCGACATCGTGCTGCCGCTCAAGGCCGTCGGGATCGACCTGGACATCAAGCCGGGCGTCGGCCCGGTGGTGGCGCGGCCGGTCGCCACGCTCGCGGACGTCGAGGCGATCCCGGACCTCACCTCCGAGCACGTCCCCTACATCACCGCGGCCGTGCAGACGCTCGTCGGAGAGCTCGCGTCGATGAACGGCGGCACGCCGCTGATCGGGTTCGCGGGCGCGCCGTTCACCGTGGCGTCGTACCTCGTCGAGGGTGGGCCGTCCAAGGAGTACGCGAGGACCAAGGCGCTCATGTTCGGTGCCCCGGAGATCTGGGACGCGCTGATGCGCAAGATCGCGGGCATCTCCGCGGCCTTCCTCGAGGTGCAGGTCGCGGCCGGCGCCTCGGCGATCCAGCTCTTCGACTCCTGGGCCGGCGCCGTCACCCCGGACGACTACCGCACCTACGTGCGGCCCTACTCCGCGCTCGTGCTCTCCCGGATCGGCGAGCTCGGCGTCCCCCGGATCCACTTCGGCGTGAACTCCGCGCTCCTGCTGGACCAGATGGGGGAGGCCGGCGCCGACGTCGTCGGTGTCGACTGGCGCACGCCGCTGTCGTGGGGCATCGAGCGGATCGGCCCGGACCGCTGCGTCCAGGGCAACCTCGACCCGGCGCTGGTCTTCGCCCCGACCGAGGTCATGACCGAGCGGGCCGGCGCGATCATCGAGGCCGGCCGCGCCGCGAAGGGTCACATCTTCAACCTGGGCCACGGGGTCATCCCCGCCACCGACCCCGACCAGCTGAAGCGCCTCACCGACTTCATCCACGCCTACCCGCGGGGCTGAGTCACCCGTCGTACCTGATCGTCTGGCCCCTAGATCGCCCGAACAGGGGCCAGATCGTCAGGTACGACGCTCCCCGACCCGGCCGCGTACTCCTCCGCCCGCGCCAGCAGGGTCGCCTGGAACTCCCGCACCGGTAGCGGCGCTTGCTCGGTCCGGCGCTCGCGGAGGATCAGCCGGACGACGGTGTGGTCGTCGGCGACCGGGCGGGTGTCGAGCAGCCCGGCCCGGTGCAGCGGGTCGCCGTGGACGGAGTAGTCCGGCAGCACGGTGATGCCGAGGCCGTCGACGACGAGCGCCTTGCCCATCTCGGCGCCGTCGGTGGTCTGGGTGATCGGCGGCAGGTCGGGGCCGAGGGCGCGGTGCACCCAGCGGTGCATCAGGTAGCCGGCCCGCATCATCACGAAGCGCTCGGCGCGCAGCTGGTCGAGCGTGACCTCGACGTACCCCAGCAGGTGGTGCCCGGCTGGGAGCACCACGACCGGCCGGCCCCGGAGCAGCTCGATCCCGGTGAGCCCGGCGGCCAGGTCGTCCCCGTCCAGCAGGTTGACCAGGCCCAGGTCGAGGCCGCCCTCGACCAGGCCCTCCTCGATCTCGGTCTGCTGCAGGGTGAGCACCTCGACGGTCGTGCCGGGGTGGCGCTCCTGGAACGCGCGGACCGCGGGCACCAGCAGGGTCGAGGTGGCGGCGTGCACGGTGCCGAGGCGGATCAACCGGCGGTCGGTGCGCTGCTCGCCGGCCGCCGAGCGCAGCCGGTCGACGGCGGTGAGGACCTCCGTCATGTAGGGGAGCAGGTCGCGTCCCTCCCGGCTGATCCGCGCGCCGGAGCGGCGGCGGTCGAGCAGGGTCACCCGCAGCTCGCGCTCCAGCTTGGTGATCGCCTCGCTCAGGGCGGGCTGCGAGATGTGCAGCCGGTCGCTGGCCCGGCGCAGCGACCCGTGCTGGGTGACCGCGGCGAGGTACTCCAGCTGTTCGATCCGCATCTGCTCCTCCTGAGCGCAACGCACGCGGGCGCATGAAAGTCTAGTAATCTGATGTAGAAAGTAACACAGGTCAGCCGTCCGCCCGGGATCCCCGTCTTACGCAGCCGCGGGTCCCGGGCGGGGCTGTCGTCGGGGCCTGAGTGATCGGATCCGCCGATCACCACTTCGCTCGAACCGAGGCTCGAGAACCTCGTGTCCTCGGCATTCGGTCGTTAATGTCTATTGAAGTACTCGACTTTGCACCACGTCTCGAAGGAGTCGCCATGAACGCGCAGCACCACCCCGACCCGGCCGCCCTCGCCGAGCCGCTGAAGTTCGCCTACTGGGTGCCGAACGTCAGCGGGGGCCTGGTGGTCAGCAAGATCGAGCAGCGCACCGACTGGGGCTACGACTACAACGTCGAGCTCGCCCGGCTGGCCGAGGACAACGGCTTCGAGTACGCGCTCTCGCAGGTGCGCTACATCGCGTCGTACGGCGCGGCGTACCAGCACGAGTCCACCTCGTTCAGCCTCGCGCTGCTGCTGGCCACCGAGCGGTTGAAGGTGATCGCTGCCATCCACCCGGGTCTGTGGCACCCCGGCGTCCTGGCCAAGTACATCGCCACCGCCGACCAGCTCTCCGGCGGCCGGGCCGCGATCAACGTGGTGTCCGGCTGGTTCAAGGACGAGTTCACCAAGCTCGGTGAGCCGTGGCTGGAGCACGGCGAGCGCTACCGCCGCGCCGAGGAGTTCATCCGCTACGTGCGCGAGATCTGGACCTCCGAGCACGCCGAGTTCAACGGCGACTTCTACAACCTGCACGACTTCGACCTGAAGCCGAAGCCGGTCACCGGCCCGACCCGGCCGCACCCGGAGATCTTCATGGGCGGCAACTCGACCGACGCGCGCGGCATGGGCGGTCGGGTCACCGACTGGTACTTCGCGAACGGCAACACCCCCGAGGGCATCGCCGAGCAGATCCGCGACGTGAGCGACGTCGCGACCGTGCACGGTCGCAGCGTGAAGTTCGGCGTCAACGGCTTCCTCATCGGCCGCGACACCGAGGCCGAGGCGCGCGACGTCCTGCGCGAGATCATCGACAAGGCCGACCGCGACGCGGTCGAGGGGTTCGGGTCGGCGGTCAAGCAGGCCGGCCAGAGCACCGGTGACAAGAAGGGCATGTGGCAGGACTCCGAGTTCGCCGACCTGGTGCAGTACAACGACGGCTTCCGTACCGGCCTCATCGGTACGCCGGAGCAGATCGCGCACCGGATGCTGGAGTACAAGCGGCTCGGCGTGAACCTCTTCCTGCTGGGCTTCCTGCACTACCACGAGGACGTGCAGTACTTCGGGCGTGAGGTCCTGCCGATCGTCCGCGAGCTCGAGGCACGCGAGCTGGAGCGGGTGTGACCATGAGCGCCCTCCGTGTCGAGCTGGAACAGCGCGTCCCGGTGCTGTCAGCCGAGGAGGCCGTCGCGGTCGCCCGCGACCTCGGCGCCCGGTTCGCCGCTGGCGCCGCCGAGCGGGACCGGTCGCGGATCCTGCCCACCGAGCAGGTCGACGCGCTGTCGGCCTCCGGGCTGCTCGCGCTCACCGTCCCCGAGCAGTACGGCGGGGCCGGCCTCGGTGCCGGCGTGCTGGCGGAGGTGATCCGCCTGATCGCGGCCGGCGACCCCAACATCGCCCAGATCCCGCACAGCCACTTCGTCTACGTCAACGCCATGCGCGAGCAGGGCACGCCCGGCCAGAAGGCGTTCTTCTTCGGCGAGGTGCTGGCCGGCAAGCGGTTCGGCAACGCGCAGTCGGAGATCAGCAGCAAGCACGTGCGCGACCACGCCACGACGCTGCGGCCCGAGCCCGGCGGCGGCTGGGTGCTCTACGGCGAGAAGGGCTACTGCACCGGCGCGCAGTTCGCGCACTGGATCCCCGTGCTGGCCCACCTCGGCGAGGACGGTCCGCTGCACGTGGCCTGGGTGGCGCGGCACGCGCCGGGCGTCACGGTCGTCGACGACTGGGACGGGCTCGGGCAGCGCACCACCGCGAGCGGGCGGGTCCTGCTCGAGGGGGTCCGCGTCCCGCAGGACCAGGTCACGCCGTACCACCTGACCTTCGAGCGTCCGCAGACGTACGGCGCCTTCGCGCAGCTGCTGCACGCGGCGATCGACGCGGGCATCGCCCGAGCCGCGCTGACCGACGCGGCGGAGTTCGTCAGCACCCGCAGCCGGCCCTACCCGGACGCCGGTGTGGACCGGGCCGCCGAGGACCCCCTGATCGTGCACGCCTTCGGCGAGATGGAGCTCGCGGTGCGTGGCGCCGAGGCGCTGCTCGCGGAGGCGGGCCGCGCGGTCGAGGCGGCGGACGCCCGGCTGACCGCGCAGAGCGCGGCCGCGGCGAGTCTCGCCGTGGCGGCCGCCCGCGCCAGCTCGACCGCGGTCTCCGTCGACGTGGCGAGCCGGCTCTTCGAGGTCTCCGGCACGCGCTCGGCGCTGGCCTCGCTCGACCTCGACCGGCACTGGCGCAACGCCCGCACGCACACCCTGCACGACCCCGCGGCGTGGAAGGTGCAGCACCTCGGTCGCTTCGCGATCGACGGCACACCCCCGCCCAACCACGGCCAGATCTGACCGAAAGGCTCCTCATGTCCCTCAAGTTCCACTGGTTCCTCCCCACCAACGGCGGGGACGGCCGGCACGTCGTCGGCGGCGGGCACGGGCTCGCGCCCGGCCACTCCGGCCGACCCGGCGACGTCGCCTACCTGACCCAGGTGGCGCGGGCCGCGGAGGACAACGGCTTCGAGGCCGCCCTCACCCCGACCGGCGCCTGGTGCGAGGACGCCTGGTTGTCCACCGCGATGCTGAGCCGCACCTCGGAGCGGCTCAAGTTCCTGGTGGCGTTCCGGCCCGGCCTGGTCTCGCCCTTCCTCGCCGCGCAGATGGCGGGGACGTTCCAGAACCTCTCGGGTGGCCGGCTGCTGCTCAACGTCGTGACCGGCGGGGAGAGCCACGAGCAGCGCATGTACGGCGACTTCCTCGACAAGGAGGAGCGCTACGAGCGGTGCGACGAGTTCCTCGAGATCGTGCGCCGGCTGTGGGCGGGGGAGACCGTCGACTTCACCGGCAAGCACCTGTCCGTCGAGGCCGCCAGCCTCGACCAGATCCCGCACCCGCAGCCGGAGATCTACTTCGGTGGCTCCTCGCCGGCGGCCGGTCTCGTCGCGGCCAAGCACGCGGACGTCTACCTGACCTGGGGCGAGCCGCCCGCGGCCGTCGCCGAGAAGATCGCGTGGATCCGCGGACTGGCCGGCGACCGGCCGATCCGGTTCGGCATCCGGATGCACACCATCACCCGCGACACCTCGGCGGAGGCGTGGGCCGAGGCCGACCGGCTGCTCTCGCAGATCTCACCGGAGGCGATCGCCCGCGTCCAGCAGGGCCTGCGGCGCAGCGAGTCGGAGGGCCAGCGGCGGATGCTCGACCTCCACGGCGGGTCGGTCGAGGACCTGGAGATCTACCCCAACGTCTGGGCCGGTGTCGGCCTGGTCCGGGGCGGTGCGGGCACGGCCCTGGTCGGCTCGCACGAGGAGGTCGCCGACAGGATCGAGGAGTACGCCGCCCTCGGCATCGAGGAGTTCGTGCTCTCGGCGTACCCCCACCTGGAGGGCGCCTACTGGTTCGGCGAGGGCGTCCTGCCGATCCTCGAGCAGCGCGGGGTGTGGAAGAACCCCACGCCGGCCCGCCACCACAACGCGGCGGTGCCCTTCCAGGCCGTCGGTCGGAGCGTGGTCTCATGAGCGCGGCGACGACGGCCACGCCGCAGCGCGTCGCCCTGGCGGCCGCGGTCGGCGCGGTCATCGAGTGGTACGACTTCTTCCTCTACGGCACGGCCGCCGGCCTGGTCTTCGAGAAGCTCTTCTTCAACGGGCTCTCCGGCTCGGCCGCGACCTTCGCGTCCTTCGGCACCTTCGCCGTCGGCTTCCTCGCCCGCCCGATCGGCGGCGTGATCTTCGGTCACTTCGGCGACCGGGTGGGCCGCAAGACGATGCTCATCTGGACGCTGGCGATCATGGGTCTCGGCACCGCGCTGGTCGGCGTGCTGCCGACGTACGACAGCATCGGCGTGGCCGCACCGATCATCCTCGTGGTGCTGCGCGTGCTGCAGGGCATCGGCGTCGGCGGTGAGTACGGCGGGGCCGTGCTGCTCGCCGTCGAGTTCGCGCCCAAGGAGCGGCGTGGCCTGTTCGGCAGCTTCGCCCACATCGGCGTGCCGGGCGGCCTCTTCCTGGCCTCGGGTGCCTTCGCCCTGGTCAGTCTGCTGCCCGACGACCAGTTCCTGTCGTGGGGCTGGCGGGCGTGCTTCCTGGTCAGCATCCTGCTGCTCGGGATCGGTACCTGGATCCGGCTCTCCATCGTGGAGACGCCGTCCTTCCGCCAGGTCCAGCAGGCCAACCAGGTCACGCGCGTCCCGCTCGGCGAGCTGGTCCGCAGCCAGCCGCGCACGCTGCTGCTCGGCATGGGCACGCGCCTGATCGAGGGCTTCACCTTCAACCTCTACTCGGTCTACCTGCTGACCTACGCCGTGACGAACGTCGGCCTGCAGAAGGGGTACGTGCTCGACGCGATCATGGTCGGCGCCCTCCTCGGCGTCGTGCTGACCGTGGTGTCCGGTGCGCTGAGCGACCGGGTCGGCCGCAAGCCGGTCTACACGGTCGGTGCCCTCATCGGCCTGGCGCTGGCCTTCCCGACCGCCGCCCTGGTCCAGTCGGGCTCCGCGCCGGCCGCTGCGGCTGCCTTCATCGGCGGGCTCGGCGTCGTCTACGGCACCGTCTACGGTCCGCTCGCGGCGTTCTGGAGCGAGCTGTTCGACACCCGCTACCGCTACTCGGCGCTGAGCACCCTCTACCAGGTCTCGGGCGTCGTCGCGTCCGGCCTGACGCCGCTGGTCTGCGCCTGGCTGGTGGCGGGCTGGGGATCCGGCAGCCTCTGGGCCGTCGCGGCCTACCACTGCGTCATCGCGGTGATCAGCCTCGTCTGCATGCGGGCGCTGCCCGAGACGCGAGGTCGGGAGCTGCGCGACCGCGCGGTCCTCGCCACCGAGCGGGCGTCCGTCCGCGAGCCCGTCTTCACCTGATCGGAGGACCCGATGTCCCAACCCATCCGCACCGCCGTGGTGGTCGGCAACCCCAAGCCGGCCAGCCGCACCCTGGTGGCCGCCCAGTACGTCGCCGAACGACTCACCGGCCGCGAGCCCGACCTGGTCGTCGACCTCGCCACCTACGGTGGCGAGCTGCTCGACTGGAAGAACCCCGAGGTCGATGCGGTGGTCGCCGAGGTCGGCTCGTCGGACCTGGTGGTCGTGGCGTGCCCGACGTACAAGGCGACGTACACGGGGCTGCTGAAGCTGTTCCTCGACCGCTTCTCGGTCGGGCAGCTGGCCGGTGTCGCCGTACCGCTGATGCTCGGCGGCGGCCCCACGCACGCCCTGGCGCCCGAGCTCGGGCTGCACTCCCTGCTCACCCACCTCGGCGCGACCGTGCCGACCGGTGGCCTCTACGTCCTCGACCAGCAGTACGACGACCCCTCGGCGTACGACGAGTGGCTGGCGCGCGCCCAGCCGGTCGTGGACTCCCTGCTGCGCGTCGTCCCCGAAGGAGCAACGGCATGACCGCCGCCACCGTCCATCCTGCTCAGCCCAGCCCGGCCTTCTCCACCAACCAGGACCTCGACCCGTCCCGGCTCCGGCAGGCGTTCGGCGCCTTCCCGAGCGGTGTCGTCGCGGTCGCGGCCGAGGTCGATGGCGAGCTCGTCGGGCTCGCGGCGAGCTCGTTCACCTCGGTCAGCCTCGACCCGCCCCTGGTGTCCTTCTCGATCGCGAACACGTCCAAGACCTGGCCGGACCTGCGCCGCGCGCATCGGCTCGGCGTGACCGTGCTCGCCGACCACCACGGCGAGACCTGCCGGCAGCTGGCCGGTCCGGTGGCCGACCGCTTCACCGGCGTCCCGGCCACGGTGTCGGCGCGCGGCGCGGTGACGATCGACGACGGCCTCGCGCGCTTCGACTGCTCGATCTACCGCGAGGTCGAGGCGGGCGACCACACGATCATCCTGCTGGAGCTGCACGGCGTCGAGCACGACACCACCGAGGCCGCGGTCCGGCCGCTGGTCTTCCACCGCTCCGGCTTCCAGCGTCTCGGCAAGGAGGCGCCGCGATGATCGAGATCGCCGGGCTGACCAAGGCCTACGGCGACAGCGTCGTCCTGGACGGCATCGACCTGACGGTGGCCGACGGGCGGATCGCGGCCGTGGTCGGGCCGAGCGGTGCGGGCAAGAGCACGCTGGCCCGCTGCGTGAACCTGCTGGAGCGGCCGACCTCCGGCTCCATCACCGTCGCGGGTCGGGACCTGACCCGGCTGTCGCGCGCCGACCTGCGCTCGGCCCGCCGCCAGATAGGCACGGTCTTCCAGTCCGCCAACCTGCTGCGCCGGCTCACCGCCGCGCAGAACGTCGCCCTCCCCATGCGGTACGCCGGCCTGCCGGACCACGAGGTCCGAGCGCGCGTGGGCGACCTGCTCGAGCGCGTCGGCATGCTGCACCGCGCCAACCACTTCCCGTCCCAGCTGTCCGGCGGGCAGCGGCAGCGGATCGGCATCGCCCGCGGCCTCGCGCTGCGGCCCTCGGTGCTGCTCTCCGACGAGGCGACCTCGGGCCTCGACCCGGAGTCGACCCGCGCGATCCTCGACCTGCTCACCGAGCTGCGCGACGACCTCGGCGTCACGATCCTGGTCATCACCCACGAGATGGACGTCGTGCGCGGCATCGCCGACCACGTGGCCCAGCTCGACCACGGCCGGATCGTGGAGCAGGGCACGGTCGCCGACGTCGTACGACGCTCGGACTCGGTGCTGTCGCGCTCGCTGCTCCCGTTGCCGCCCGCTCGGGCGGCGGAAGGCCTGCGGGTGTGGACCGCCCGCTACGAGGCGGAGCGGGTCTCGCCCACCTGGCTCGGTGCGGCGGGTCGCGAGCTCGGCACCGACGTCGCCGTGCTGGCCGCTCTCGTCGAGGAGTCGGGCACGACGCCGGTCGGCCGCCTCACCCTCGGGCTGGACCGGCGGCTCGACGAGCGTCGCGTGGTCGAGGTGCTCGGCCGGCTCGGCATCGTGGCCGAGCCGGGGCCGGACGCGGCCGCCCGACCCGTCCTCACCGAGGCCGTGGCATGAGCGTCCTGCCGCTGCTCGGCACGGCCTGGCCCGACGTACCGTCGCTGCTGGGGCCTGCGGTCTGGGAGACCTTCCGGATGGTCGGCCTGGTGATGACGATCGTGGTGCTGCTCGGCGGCCCGCTCGGCGTGCTCATCTTCAACACCTCACCGCTCGGGCTCACCCCGAACCGAGCGGTCAACGTGTCGATCAGCTGGATCGCCAACCTCGGCCGGTCGCTGCCCTTCCTGGTGCTCATGGCGGCGGTCATCCCGGTGACCAAGCTGGTCTTCCACACCACGATCGGGTTCACCGCCGCGATCATCCCGATGTCCATCGCGGGCATCGCGTTCTTCGCCCGGCTCACCGAGAACGCCGTGCGCGAGGTCCCGCGCGAGCTGCTCGACGTGGGCCTGGCCAGCGGCGCCACCCGCACCCAGATCGTCGCCGGCATCCAGCTCCGCGAGGCGCTGCCCGGCCTCGCGGCGGGGCTGACCCTCAACGTCATCGCGATGATCGAGTACTCCGCCATCGCGGGCGCCATCGGCTCCGGCGGGCTGGGCTACCTGGCCGTCAACTACGGCTACCGCCGCTTCGACAACCACATCATGATCGCCTGCATCGTGCTGCTCATCGCACTGGTCCAGGCCATCCAGTTCACCGGCGACCGCGTCGTACGACGCCTCTCGCACTGATCCCACAGGTCTCGGCTCCACGAAAGGCAGCACCATGTCCAGCACCCAGCAGAAGCCGCACCAGGACGGCGACACCCAGGAGATCGACCTCGGCGGTCGCGGCCGGAAGTGGCTCGTCCCGGCGGTGGTCGGCGTCATCGTCCTGATCGTCGCCGGCCTCCTCGTCGCGAAGCTCACCGGCGGCAGCGACAGCAAGACGGTCGCGGGCAGCCACTTCGGCACCGACTTCAAGATCGCCTACCAGGCATCGAGCGCGAGCGAGGGCGCCTTCCTCGCCTACCTGAACAAGGAGATCGCGCCGAAGTACGGCGTCACGATCACCGGCGAGCCGATCGAGGACGGCAACCAGCTGGACCAGGCCACCGCCGACGGGCAGTACATCGCGAACATCTACCAGCACAAGCACTGGCTGCAGCAGGTCACCGACTCGACCGGCATGAAGCTGACCGCGCTCGGGCCGGTCTTCCAGTGGTCGTACTCGGTCTACTCCTCGAAGTACAAGAGCATCGACCAGATCCCCGACGGCGCCACGATCGCGCTGCTCAACGACCCCGCGAACACCGCGCAGGCGCTGTGGATCCTCGAGCGCGGCGGCTACCTGACGTTCAAGCCGGGTGTCGACCCTTGGGCCGCGACCGACCAGGACATCGCGACCAACCCGCACCACTGGAAGTTCACCTACATGGAGTACGGCGCCGGCCCGCGCACCCTCGACTCCGTCGACGCGGTCATCGACTACAACATGTCCTTCGTCGACGCCGGTACGCCGGACTCCGACCGCATCTACAGCCCGCCGGCCCCGCTGGAGTTCGCCGGCCAGCTCGTCGTCGGCACCGACTACGTGAACGACCCGCAGGTCGCGACGCTGAAGAAGATCTTCTTCGACCCGGCGGTCCAGCAGTACCTCGCCAGCAACGACGACCCGAACCTCAAGGGCCAGCTCGCGCCCGTCTCCAAGAGCTGACCGTCCCCCACGCACCCAGGAGGACCACCATGACCGTCACCACCGCCACGGGCACCACGGCGCCGATCCGTCCGGGCACGCCCGAGTGGACCGCCCTGCTCGCCCGCATCGCCGAGGGCGCCGCCGACCGCGAGCGCGACCGCGTCGCACCGCACGAGATCATCGGCTGGCTCAAGCAGGCCGGCGTCGGCCGGCTCCGGCTCCCCGTCGAGGACGGCGGCGCCGGGCTGAGCATCCCCGAGCTGTTCTCCGCGCTCATCGACCTCGCCGAGGCCGACTCGAGCGTCCCGCACATCCTGCGCACCCACTTCTGGTTCGTCGAGCAGCACCTGCAGGCCGGTGAGGACCCGGCGTACCGGCGCCGGCTGCTGGAGCTGGCCGGCCGGGACAAGCTCGTCGGCAACGGCTTCAGCGAGCAGAGCCGCAAGCCGGTGGGCCTGTACTTCGACACCGCATTCACGCCGGACCCGGCCGGCGGCTACCGGTTGAACGGCACGAAGTTCTACTCGACCGGCTCGATCTACTCCGACGCCACCCAGATCTGGGCGGCCGCGCCCGGCGGGCGGATCGCCGGTGCGGTGATCTCGGTGGACCGGCAGGGCGTCACGATCCTCGACGACTGGGACGGCTTCGGGCAGCGCCTGACCGGCACCGGCACCACCCAGCTGGACGACGTCAAGGTCGAGGAGTCGGAGTACTTCGACCTCGGCGAGCCGGACGGCGAGCCCGTGCCCGGCTACCAGGGAGCCTTCCTGCAGCTGTTCCTGCAGGCCGTGACGGCCGGCATCCTGCGCAGCGTCCGCAACGACGCGGTCGCGCTGCTGAAGCGGCGGCAGCGCAGCTACAGCCACGCGGGCAGCCCGCAGGCGCCCACCGACGACCGGCAGGTCCTGCAGGTCGTCGGCGAGATCGCCGCGTCCGTCTTCG
The DNA here is from genome assembly GCF_054777115.1 of Nocardioides maradonensis. Classification (NCBI taxonomy): domain Bacteria; kingdom Bacillati; phylum Actinomycetota; class Actinomycetes; order Propionibacteriales; family Nocardioidaceae; genus Nocardioides; species Nocardioides maradonensis. The sequence goes on from NZ_BAAHAZ010000004.1 coordinate 224,842, forward strand.
CCGCCGAGGCGATCGTGCTGCGGGCCGCCGAGGCGCTCCAGGTCGCCGCCGACTCGGTCGTGGACGGCGTACCGGGCGAGGCGGAGGCGGAGGCCGCCCAGCTGGCCGCCGCCGAGGCCAAGGTCGCCATCGACCGCTTCTCCTACGCGACCGCGGCCCAGCTCTTCGACGTCGGCGGGACCTCGGCGACCCAGTCGGTGCACAACCTCGACCGGCACTGGCGCAACGTCCGCACCATCTCCACCCACAACCCGACCTTCCTCAAGGCCTCGGCCGTGGGCGACCACCACGTCAACGGCACCGCCTTCCCGGCGAACGCCTACTTCTGATCCCTCCGAAACCCCGAGAGCGAGCCCCGCGTGTCGATCACGACGACCCCACGCTTCACCACCACCCCGACCACGCCCGAGGCCTGGATCGAGCGCGCCCGCGAGGTCGCCACCGAGCTGGCCGCCGACGCGGTCGCCCGGGACCGCGCCAACCAGACGCCGTACGCCGAGGTCCAGCTGCTCAAGGACAGCGGGCTCGTCACCCTCCTCGGTCCCGTCGAGCACGGCGGCGCCGGCCAGGACTGGACGACCGCCCTCCGCGTCATCCGCGCCGTCTCGGCGGGCGACGGATCGATCGGGCAGCTGCTCGGCTACCACTACCTGTGGGCTTGGGCCGCGCGCCTGGTCGGCACCCCCGAGCAGATCGCCGCCGTGGAGCAGGCCGCGACGACCGAGACCTGGTTCTTCGGCGGGGCCGTGAATCCCCGCGACGCCGACCTGACGATCCGCGAGGAGGGCGACGAGCTCGTCTTCACCGGACGCAAGTCGTTCTCGACCGGTGGCAGGGTCTCCGACGTCACCGTGCTCGAGGGCGTGCTGGAGGGCACCGACAAGCACATCTTCGCGATCGTGCCGACCGACCAGCCGGCGATCCGGTTCCTCGGCGACTGGGACAGCCTCGGCCAGCGGCTCACCGAGAGCGGCGGCGTCTCGATCGAGGGCGTCCGGGTGCCCTGGGCGGCCGCCGCGGGCTACGTCGAGCGGGACGGCGAGCACGTCTTCGTGCCGCGCGTCTACAACACCCTCAACGTGCCGCTGATCCAGCTCATCTTCGCGAACCTCTACGTCGGCATCGCCGAGGGAGCGCTCGCCACCGCGGCGACGTACACCCGCGACGTCACGCGTGCCTGGCCCTATGCCGGCGACGTGAAGCAGCGGGCCGCGGAGGAGTTCTACGTGCAGGAGGTGTACGGCGACCTGCGCTCGAAGCTGTGGGCCGCCGAGGCCCTGGCCGAGCGGGCCGCGGTGCTCATCGAGGCCATCAACGCCCACGCCGACACGGTGACCGAGGCCGAGCGCGGCGAGGCGGCGGTCGTCATCGCCGCCGCCAAGCAGGTCGCGATCGACGCGGCCCTCGAGATCGGCACCAAGGTGTACGACGTCACCGGGGCCCGTGCGACCGCGAGCTCGGTCGGCCTGGACATCTACTGGCGCAACGTCCGCACGCACAGCCTGCACGACCCGGTCGCGCACAAGCGGGCCGAGGTCGGCCGGTACGCGCTGCTCGGCGAGCTGCCCGAGCCCACCTGGTACACCTGAGCTGCTCGGGGGCGGACCGATCGGTGCGCGAGTGGCGGGAGTGGTCCCCAGGTGAGGACCTACGCCCCTTGTGCCCCGATCGGTCCGCTCTGGGACGCTGGCGGTGTGCAGGTGGTGGTGATCGGCGGAGGAATCGCGGGGCTGGCGGCGGCGTACGAGCTGGCGCGGGCCGGTGAGGACGTCACGCTGCTCGAGGCGAGCGACGTGCTCGGCGGGAAGCTCCGGGCCGGCGAGGTGGCGGGCGTGACCGTCGACGTCGGCGCCGAGGCGATGATCAACCGGCGGCCCGAGGCGGTCGGCCTGGCGCGCGAGCTCCGCCTGGAGATCGTGCACCCCACCACCGCCACCTCGCGGATCTGGACCCGCGGCGAGCTGCGGCCCCTGCCGCGCACCCTGATGGGCGCGCCCGTCGACCTCGACGGCCTCGCCGACTCGGGCATCCTGTCCGCCGACGGTCTCGCCCGGGCCCGCGCCCAGGTCCCGCAGCGGGTCGACGGCGATGCGGCGGTCGGCGAGGTGGTCGCCGCGCGGTTCGGCGACGAGGTCGCCGACCGGCTGGTCGAGCCCCTCCTGGGCGGCGTGTACGCCGGCCTCGCCCGCGACATCTCGATCCGGGCCGCCGCGCCCCAGCTGATCCCGCTCCTCGCGGCCGAGGTCTTCGCGGCCCCCGACGGGCCGACGACGGCGGAGTCACCGGTCTTCGCGGGCATCCCGGGCGGGATGTGGCGGCTGCCCGAGGCGCTGGCCGTGGCGATCACGCAGGCGGGCGGGGCCGTCCGCACCGGAGCAACGGTGACCGCGCTGCGGCGCACGCCCACCGGCTTCGCGCTCACGCTGCCCGACGAGGAGCTCACCACCGACCGGGTCGTCGTGGCGACGCCGGCCGCCCCCGCCGCCCGCCTGCTCGCCGACGTCGCGCCCCTCGCGTCGGCCGAGCTGGGCAGCATCGGATACGCCTCGACCGCCCTCGTCACGCTGGCGTTCCGCGCGGAGGAGGCCGCGGACGCGCTCGACGTGGGCGCGTCGGGGTTCCTCGTGCCCGCGGTCGACGGCCGACGGATCAAGGCGGCGACGTACTCCTTCGCGAAGTGGGACTGGGTCCGCGCCGCCGGCGGCGACCTGCTCGTGCTGCGCACCTCCCTCGGCCGGTACGGCGAGGCCGACACGCTCCAGGTGCCCGACGAGGCCCTCGTCGTGGCGAGCCTCGCCGACCTCCACGACGCCACCGGCCTGACCGCGGCTCCCGTCGACAGCGTCGTCCAGCGATGGGGCGGTGGCCTCCCTCAGTACGCCGTCGGCCACCTCGACCGTGTCGCCCGGATCCGCGCCGCCGTGGCGGAGGTGCCCGGGCTGGCGGTCTGCGGGGCGGCGTACGACGGCGTGGGGATCGCCCCGACCATCGGATCGGCGCAGCGCGCCATCACCGCCCTCGCCTGAGCCAGGGTCCCGCCAGGTCTGCCGCCCTGTCCCTGTCGGCCGGGACACCCCGCCCAGCAACCTCGGGTCATCGCACCGACCCCTCCCGAAAGGAACCAGCGATGACCACCTCCGTCACGACCGACAACCCCGTCCGCTCCGACCTCCCGACCCGGGTCGTCCGGCCGCAGCAGGCCCAGGGCCGGCGCTGGCCGCTCGCCGGCATCGGCGCGGGCCTCGCCGGCATCGGCACGATCGTCACCTCCTCGATGGTCGACGGCGTCTACGACCAGGACCTCGTCGGCCAGCCCGACCGGATCGCCGAGAAGATCGCCTCGCAGACGGGCGTGATGTTCGCGTTCCACTCGATCACCGTCGTCGGCGCGATGCTGATGATCGTCTTCGCGGCCGGTCTGTTCGGGCGGCTCCGCTCCGTCGTCGGCACCAGCACCGCGGCCGTCGTGGCGCTCGCCGGCTGGATCGGCACCGCCGTGGTGATGATCCTCGGCAGCGGCCTCGACACCGAGTTCATGATGAGCCTGGCCGCCGACGACAAGTCCGTCGACAGCTACAACGCCGCGCTCTACAACCACTGGATCGGCACCATCCCGTGGGTCTGGGGCCTCGCGGGCCTCTCCGGCCTCGCCCTGTTCGCGATCGCCCGTCGTGGCGGCCTGCCGCGCTGGATCGGCGTCGTCGGGCTCGTCCTGGGCGGCCTGACCACGCTGCTCGGCGTCTCGCCGCTGGAGTACATGGCGGCCGTCACCGGTGTGCTGATGCTGCTCGTCACCGCCCTCGGCTTCACCGTCGGCGACCGCGCGTACCGCAGCCCCCGCTGATGCCGGAAACCCCCACGGGGAGCCTGATCCGGCACCAGAATGTCCGGATGCCCGATCCGGCCCCCCTCCGTCGAGCCCCGGCCGCCCTCGTGGCGGTCGGGGTCGCGGTGCTGTTCGGCGTTGCCGCATCCGCCACGTCGGTGTGGCTCGACGCGGCCTCACCCGCGGCCGGCTCCGGCGTGGAGCTGAGCGGTGGCTGGGGGGCGCCGTACACGCTGCTCGGCGCGGTGCTCACGATGCTGGCCGCGGTGATCCTGGCCAGCCGACCCGGCCAGGGCTTCGGCTGGGGCCTCGCGTGGCTCGGCATCTTCTGGGTGCTCGACGGCTTCAGCCAGTCCTTCGTCCGGTACGCCGTCACGGCCGACCACGCGCTCGCCGGCAGCAACCTGGCGCTCTGGTTCTTCAACCGGATCGGCTCCTTCCTGCCGCTCAGCCTCGCGCTGCTGCTCCTGCTGTTCCCGGACGGACGTCTGCTGCCCGGCGCCTGGCGCTGGGTCGGCCGGGTGACGATCGCCGCCATGGCGCTCGGCGGCACGATGGTCGTGCTGTCGCCGGCGACCGGCCTGCCCGACGTACCGCTGCCGGCGGGGGTGGACCTGGACGCGGGGGCCCTCCCGCTGTCCGCCGCGGTCACCGCGGTGGCGAGCCCGATCTGCCTGGCCGTGTCCGTCGGCGGCCTGCTCCTCGCGATGGTGTCGGTGGTGGTCCGCTACCGACGCTCGCGCGGTGTGGACCGTGACCGGATGCGTTGGCTGGCGTGGAGCGTCATGGCGATCGGGCTGTTGCTCGCCGTCTCCGCGGGGCTCGAGATCTCGCACCTGGGTGACGCGGTGATGGCGATCATGATGCTGCTGCCCGCGGCCGCGATGACGGTCGGCATCGTCCGTCCCGAGGTCGTGCCGATCGAGGACCTGCTGCTCCGCACGCTGGTCTGGACCGTCCTGGCGCTCGTCATCCTGGCCGCCGACGCCGCGGTGCTGGTGCTGCTCACCGCCGTGCTCGGCGACGCCCTCAACCAGCGCCAGGTGGTGCTGACCGTCCTGCTGCTCTCGGTGCTCCTCTACGCACCCCTGCGGCTGCGGCTGGCGCGGTTGGTCCAGCGGTTGCTGGTCGGCCGCCGCTCCGAGAGGTACGACGCCGTGGCCGGCCTCGCCGCCGCCCTCGAGACCACCGACGAGGGGTCCGAGCAGCTCGCCGCCGTCGCACGGGCCGTCGCCGACGCGTTCGGCGTGCGCTACGTCGGCGTCGAGGTCGACCGGGGAGCGGGGGAGCGGCTGCTGGCGTCGTACGGCGAGGAGCCGGCCGACGTGCGCACGCTCCCGATCGCCTACCGGGGTGCCGAGGTCGGGCGCCTGGTGCTGCCGGTCAAGGGGCTGCGCAGCCGGCTGAGCGCCAAGGACGAGCGGCTGCTCGGCGACCTGGTCCGCCAGGCCGCGACGGCTGCCCGCGCGAGCCGGCTCGCCGACGAGGTGCAGGCGAGCCGGGAGCGGCTGGTGGCCGCCCGTGAGGAGGAGCGGCGCCGGATCCGCCGCGACCTCCACGACGGCCTGGGCCCGTCCCTCAGCGGGGTCGTCTTCCAGCTCGAGGCGGCCCGGATGGCGGTCGGCAGCGACCCGGCCCGGGCGGCGACGCAGATCGGCTCGATCGCGGAGCACGTGCAGGGTGTCGTCGCCGACGTACGCCGCCTCGTCCACGACCTGCGCCCGCCCGCCCTCGACGACCGCGGCCTGGTGGGGGCGCTGCGCCAGCAGGCCGAGCGGCTCGACGTACCGCTGGAGGTGGAGGCGCCGGTGCTCGACGGCGCGCTCCCGGCGGCGGTCGAGGTGGCGGCGTACCGGATCGTGGGGGAGGCCCTCACCAACGTGGCCCGGCACGCCGACGCCCGGCGGGCCAGGCTGACGTTCAGCCTCGCCGGCGACGCCCTCACCGTCGAGCTCGCCGACGACGGCGTCGGCATCGACGCCGACAGGCAGGCCGGGGTCGGCCTGGTCAGCCTGCGCGAGCGGGCCGCCGAGCTCGGCGGCACCGCCGACATCACCTGCCCACCCACCGGCGGCACGGTGGTCCGTGCCCGCCTTCCGCTGAGGAGCACCGATGCCTGACCCGATCCGCCCGATCAGGGTGGTGGTCGTCGACGACCACCAGATCGTCCGCGACGGGCTGGTGGCCCTCCTCGGCGCCCTCGACGGCATCGACGTCGTCGGGTCCGCGACCGACGGCAGGGAGGCCGTCCACGTCGTCACCGAGAGCGCGCCCGACGTCGTGATGATGGACATCCAGATGCCCGAGCTCGACGGCATCGAGGCGACCCGCTTCCTGGTGGGCCGGGCGCCCGACCTGCGCGTGGTCATGCTGACCATGAACGAGGACGACGACACCGTCCTCGGTGCCATCCGGGCCGGAGCGCGCGGCTACCTGCTCAAGGGCGCGGGCGCCGAGGAGGTGCAGCACGCGGTCCGCACGGCCGCCGCCGGCGGGATGGTCTTCGGCGGTGCGCTCGCGGGCCGGATCGCGGGCCTGCTCTCCGGCGGCCCCCGACCGGTCGAGGACGAGCCGTTCCCCGACCTCACCGAGCGTGAGCGGTCGGTGCTCCGGATGGTCGCGGCCGGCCGGTCCAACGACGACATCGCCGGGGAGCTCTACGTCTCCAACAAGACGGTCCGCAACACGGTCTCGGTCATCTACGCCAAGCTCGGCGCGAGCGGTCGGGCCGACGCGATCGTGCGGGCCCGGGAGGCGGGGTACGGCGCCTGACGATCCCCGGCACAATGGAGCCATGACCGACCCGCAGGCCCACATCCAGAGCAACGCCGCCAAGATCAACGAGCTCAACGACACCATCCGCTTCACGATGTGGTCGGTGTTCAAGCTCGAGCGGACGCTCGGCCCCAACGAGGTGGAGCGCAAGGCCGAGGCGGCCGAGCTCGAGACCCTCATCGAGGAGCTCGCGGGGGAGGACGTCGTCGTGCGCGGTGTGTACGACGTCGCGGGCCTGCGCGCCGACGCCGACCTGATGGTCTGGTGGCACGCCCCGGACTCCGACCAGCTGCAGAGCGCCTACCACCGGCTGCGGCGTACCGCCTTCGGCACAAGGCTCGCCCCGGTCTGGTCGCAGATGGCGCTGCACCGGCCCGCGGAGTTCAACCGCAGCCACCTGCCGGCGTTCCTGGCCGACGAGCGGGTGCACGACTACGTGGCGGTCTACCCCTTCGTGCGCTCCTACGAGTGGTACCTGCTCGAGGACGCCGAGCGCCGTCGCCTGCTCGCCGAGCACGGCCAGATGGCGCGCGGCTATCCCGACGTTCGGGCCAACACGGTGCCGAGCTTCGCGCTGGGCGACTACGAGTGGATCCTCGCCTTCGAGGCCGACGACCTGACCCGGATCGTCGACCTGATGCGCCACCTGCGCGGCTCGGAGACCCGCCGCCACGTGCGCGAGGAGGTCCCGTTCTACACCGGGCGCCGGGCCGACGTGGCCGACCTGCTGGAGCGGCTCCCGTAGCCGTCACTTCTGCTCGCCGGCGAGGTAAAGTTTTGAAAGTCTAGTGAGTTAATGCATTATTAGGGCATGTCCATCGACATCGCCCCTCTCCCGCTGCTCGAGGCTGTCCGCGCGCAGGCCGCAGACCCGGACCTGCTCGACCTCCTCGACCCGGCCCCGGAGGACCGCACCTGGATCCGGCTGCTCACCACCCCCGAGCACGAGCTCTGGCTCATCGCCTGGCCGCCGGGAGCCTCCACGGACTGGCACGACCACGGCACGTCCGCCGGTGCCTTCACGGTCCTCCGGGGCACGCTCACCGAGCACTCGTTCCCGGGGTGCCTGCACATCCAGGACATCGGCGTCGGCGATGGGCGCGCGTTCGGGCCCGGCTACGCGCACGACGTGCGCAACGAGGGGAGCGAGCCGGCGCTGTCGCTGCACGCCTACGGGCCGCGGCTGTCCACGATGACCCGGTTCGCCTTCCGCGGCGACCGGCTCGAGGCGCTCGGCGTCGAGCAGGCAGGGGCGGACTGGTGAGCGCGCTCCCGGTCGACCCCCGTCCGCTCGCACGGTACGACGGCATCGACGCCATGCTCGCCTCCGCGCGGGCCGGCCTCGACCGGCTCTCGCCCCGGGCGGCGTTCCAGGAGGTCATCACCGACGGTGCGGTCCTGGTCGACATCCGCCCCGCCGCCCAGCGGGCCGCGAAGGGTGAGGTCGCGCCGTGGCTGGAGCCGCGGGTCGTCGAGCGCAACGTGCTCGAGTGGCGCTTCGACCCGCGCTCCGACGCGCGGGTGCCCGAGGCGGCGTACGACCTCCGCGTGATCGTGCTGTGCCAGGAGGGCTACACCTCGTCCCTGGCCGCGCACGCGCTGCGCGAGATCGGGGTGCTCCGGGCGACCGACGTCGTGGGCGGCTTCGCGGCGTGGCGGCACGCCGGCATGCCCATCCTCGGCCCGGCTCCTGTCTAGTGCCGCTGAGTAGGCTGGAGCCATGGCCTACAACGTCGAGAAGTCGGATGCGGAGTGGCGCGAGGAGCTCTCGCCCGAGGAGTACGCCGTGCTCCGCAAGGCCGGCACCGAGCGCGCCTTCACCGGCGAGTACACCGACACCGAGACCACCGGTGTCTACCGCTGCAAGGCGTGCCAGGCGAAGCTGTTCGAGTCGGAGACCAAGTTCCACTCCGGCTGCGGCTGGCCCAGCTTCTACCAGCCGATCTCGGACACCATCGAGTACCTCGAGGACAACAGCCACGGGATGAAGCGGGTCGAGGTCCGCTGCGCCAACTGCGGCTCCCACCTCGGCCACGTCTTCCCCGACGGCTACGGCACCCCGACCGGCGACCGCTACTGCATCAACTCGATCAGCCTCACCTTGGAGCCCAAGGACGCCTGAGCAGGGTCAAACCACGAGGTCGAGGACCTGCTGGCGCCCGTTGAAGGTGAAGCTGTCGCCGGCCCGGAGGCCCGCGATCACCTCGAGCAGGGGCGAGTCCGCGCTGATGCCCTCGTAGCCGGTCCCGTCGACCTCGAAGGAGTCGGCGGCAACGCCGACGACGTAGTGGTCGCCCCCGAACGCCACGACGGCGCCAGGTCGGACGGTGTCGGTCACCCCGAAGTCGAGGGCGTCGACCTGCGCGAGCAGCCCCGCCCTGGCCTCGCCGATCGCGCCGATCCGTCCGGCGAGCTCGCCGGCCTCGTCGGACTGCGAGAGGTCGTCGACCGAGGTCACCGCCACCTGGTCCAGCTCGGCGCCGTCCTGCTCGTCCGCCACCGAGGCCGTGAACGCCGCGGACGCTCCGGCCACCTGTGCCCGGAGCGCGTCGCGGACCCGCCGCTTGGCCTCCGCGTCGAGAGCTCCGCTGTTCTCGGCCATGTCGTTCTCCTCAGCACTGAGATCCCGGGTTCCGGCCTGACGCGGGGATCATCTCAGCACGGGCGACGTCGTGGCCACCGACGCGTCGCCGCCGTCGTGACCGGGGGCCGCCCCAGGCCAGATGCGTGATCGGCGGGGCGGCCCCGTGCGGCTGCCTGGAGGAGGGGGGTCCCCAGGAGACCCCGCCCGCCCGAGCGCCAGGGGTGTGTTCACCTCGACCGGGAGGGGCGTCCTGAACGGCGCCGCGGCGCTCGGTACCCGCAAACCCGGGCCGCATGCACCGGCTCGTAGAAAAGTTTCAGGAGATCCTGTTGCCGTCCGCGTCCCAGTGCTCCGCGACCTTCTTCGAGGGCTGCACCCGCGGCGGCTCGCCGGGCATCTTCGGGTAGTCCGGCGGGAAGTTGAGCTCGACCGGGTGCGCCTCCCACAGGTCGAGCAGCGGCTGCAGGGAGTACGCCGTCGCGTCCATGTCGCTCCAGGCGTTCCCGTCCTTCAGGAGGTCCGGCACGGTCAGCAGGTTGTAGGCGCGTGGGTCGGTGACCTCGGCCAGCTGCTCCCACGTCATCGGCGTCGAGACCGGTGCCCCGGGACGGGGTCGCAGCGACCAGGCCGAGGCGATGGTGCGGTCGCGGTTGTTCTGGTTGAAGTCGACGAAGATCCGCTCGCCGCGCTCCTCCTTCCACCACGCCGTGGTCACCCCGGCATCGCGCCTCTCCAGCTCGCGTCCGAACCCGATCGCGGCGTGCCGGACGTCCTCGAAGGTCCACTCCGGCGCGATCCGCACGTAGATGTGCACGCCGCGGTTGCCGCTGGTCTTGGGGTAGCCGCGCAGCCCGAGCTCCTCGAGCAGCTCGCGCGCGACCCCGGCCACCCGCACCGCGTCGCCGAACCCGGTGCCGGGTTGCGGATCGAGGTCGATGCGCAGCTCGTCGGGGTGGTCGGTGTCGGGGCGGCGTACCGGCCACGGGTGGAAGGTCAGCGTGCCCATCTGCGCTGCCCACACCAGGGACGCGGGCTCGGTCGGGCAGAGCTCGTCGGCCGTCCGGCCGCTGGGGAAGGTCACCTCGACCGTCTCGACCCACTCGGGCGCGCCGCGCGGGAGCCGCTTCTGGTAGAAGCCCTCGCCCTCCTTGTCCATCGGCCCCGTCGCGAGCCGCCAGCCCTCGCGGTAGCCGTCGGGCCAGCGCTCCATCGCGGTGGGACGCTCCCCGAGGGCGAGCATCAGCGCGTCACCGACCGCCGCGAAGTACGCGCAGACCTGCAGCTTGGTGATCTCCGGAGTCCGGTCCGTGGCCTCGTAGATCACCCGGTCCGGGCTGGAGACGCGCACCTCGCGGTCACCGGCCACGACCATCGCCGCCGCACTCTTCGCCATGACCTCACCGTAGCGATCGGGACGGACAGGGCACGGTGCCCCCGCCGGGAGGCGAGGGCACCGTGGTGTCGAGCAGTCCTACGGCTGGGCGACCAGCTGACCGATGTAGCCGGGAGCCCGCGGGGCGCCCCAGCCGGTCGTGAGGTCGTAGCCGGTGGTGGACAGGTAGCCGGTCACCGGGTCGGGCGCGACCGAGCCGTCCGCCAGGGTGTCCCACATCCGGTTGCTGTCGACCACGCCGCTCGGGGTCGTGCCGTAGCTCTGCGGCACGATGTCGGCGAAGGCGCTCGAGCGGTCGAAGCCGGCCGAGTAGATGGCCTTGTTCAGGTCACCGATCGGACCCTTGCCGGCCGCGGCGCGGGCCTGGTTGGCCACCGCCGTGAGGGCGGCTGCCTGCGGCGAGGCCGCCGACGTACCGCCGAAGACCGACCACTGGTTGCTGCCCTCGACCTCCGGGAAGAAGGTGTGGAAGACGAGCACGCCGCCGTTGACGGCCGCGTTCCACGCCAGGTCCGGTACGCCGCGGTGGTTGCCCACCACGCTCGCGACGCCGTTCTGGAAGGCCGGCCGCGGGTAGACGGTCGACAGGCCGCCGCCGGTGCCGATCCCGGCCCAGCTCTCGTTCCAGGTCGCCTCGGTGTTGCCGCCGGCGAGCCAGTTCCAGTAGGCCAGGTTGCGCGAGCCGTCCGGGTTGAACGGCACGTCCTGCTGCGGGTCCCAGGTCCACCCGTCCTGCACCTGGGTGCCGCCGACCGAGGTCACGTACGGCGACACGTTCGGGTAGCTCACCTGCGGATCCGGGGACGTCGCGGTGGCGCGGTGGGCGCGCGTGACGCCGATGCTGCCGTTGTCGCCCGACGACGCGAAGAAGGTGTCGCCCTTGGCCTGGCCACGCCGGAAGGTCTGGTCGAACTTCGCGAACTGCTGGGCCGGGGATCCGCCCGCGAAGGCCGACTCGTCGGTGCCGAAGGACATCGAGAACACCGTGCCCGCCGGGTACTTCGTGATCGCCCAGTCGATGGCCTTCATCAGGTTCGGCAGGCCCTGCACGCCCTGGGTCTCGGCGACCGGGGTCGCGAGCAGGACGATGTGCGCCTTCGGTGCCATCGCGTAGGCCCACTCGATGTCGAGGTTGGCCTCGCCCGCCCAGCCGTCGGCCGAGACCGGGCCGGACTGGCCCACGCCGTTGCCGGTCGTGGTGGTGAAGCCGGGCTGGCCGAGCGGGAAGACCTGCTCGAAGTCGGGAGCCGGGCCGCCGTAGGTGGAGGCGAAGGTCGCCAGGTCGTGGGCGGCGGTCGGCGAGCCGTAGGAGTCGACCAGGACGATGGTCTGGCCGGCGCCGTCGTTGCTGGTGGCCAGCGGGCCGAGGCCGTAGTGGGCCCGCAGCTGGTCGGGGTTGTAGCAGTGGATCGTGGTGGACACCGAGCCGTTGGGGCGGGCGCACGCGACGCCGAGCGCACCCGCGCTGCCGGTGTGGAACGCCGTCTCGGGCGCTCGGGTCACGAACGCGCCGGAGGGCGTCGACTGGTCCGCGAGAGCCGGCGGAGCGGTGGCGACCGCGAGGCCCACGGCCGCTGTCGCAGCGATCGCCGCGACTTTGGAGTGCAACATCTTCTGACCTTCCCGAAAGGGCACTGCGTGGGGATCACCATGTGCCTCCCGGCGACGCTAGACCCGGGAGATCCTCCGGCGGAAGAGGGTGATGGCAAACAAAAGCAGGCCCGAAGGGACCCTCAGCCGAAGGTCAGGCCGAAGGCGCTCAGCACCGAGGTCGCCCCGGTGGCGTGCCGCAGCGGGCGCGTGTGCGAGACCTGGGACAGCGAGCGGCTCAGGCCGTAGTGGTTCAGCGCCGTCGCGACGACCTTGCCGTGCAGCGACTTCTGCAGCACGACGGTGAGCACCTTGTTGCCCTGGTTGTGGTCGTCCTCGTCCGCCGTGATGACGATGGCCAGGCGACCGCTGGTGAAGTCGGGCCCGGCCTTGACCGCCCCCACCTTCGCGCGCAGCCACCGGTTGGCCGTGGTCAGCGAGCAGTCGTGGGCGTCGTTGCACAGGTTCGGGATGACCATGCCGACGGTGGGCAGTCGGCCGCCGGCGATGTCGCCGGCCAGCGCCGAGAGGGGTACGTCGCGACGCCCGCACGCCGACCGCTCGGCGGTGAAGTAGGCCCACGGGTTGTGCTTCACCGCGTAGCGCCCGGACGGGAGGCGGTAGCAATTGGCCGGCATCGACTCGGCGTACAGCTTCGCGGTGTGGCCGCTCGCCAGCGCGCGACCGAACACCGAGGCACCGCTCAACGGGTGCGAGGACGGGGAGGCGTCGTCGGCCACGCCGAACGTCGAGCCGCCCGCGATGGAGAGGTAGTTGGGCAGCGAGGGGTGCCGGATCGCGTGGTAGTCGGTGGTGTGGCCGTAGGTCAGCGCCTGGTCGTAGACCCAGGGCATCCCGGCCCGCATCTGCGACATCGAGTGGTTCTCGACGACGAAGACGAGCACCTTGGTGACCTGGTTCGCGGGTGGCGTCGTCCGCTGGTGGGTCGGCGCGGCCGCCTGCTCCGCGACGCTGTGCGGTGAGGTGCCGCAGCTGGCGGTCAGGGCCACGGCGGCGGCCAGGCTGAGGATCGTGCGCAGGACCGGTCGGCTCATGTCTCGACCCTACGGGGCGTGCCATTCTTGCTTAAGTGGAGCGGATTACTTATGTTTGACGGGTGAGCTCCTTCCTCTCGGGACGCAGGCCACGCCTGCTCCCCGTCCTCAGCGTCCTGACCATGCTCGGCCTGTCCGCCTGCGGTGCGGCGAGCGGTGCCTCCGGCTCCGACATCGGCATCGGCTACTTCCAGAGCGCCACGATCGGTTCCGAGGTGCTCGTCGCCGGCAACAGCGACCTCGCGGGCAAGGTCGGCTCCCCGATCAAGCTGACGCCGATCGACTCCGGCGTCGCGGGCCTTGCCGAGCTGCGCGGCGGTGCGTTCCCGTTCGTGTCCGGCGTGGGCAACCCGCCGGTGGTGGGCGCGATCGCGCAGGACACCCCGCTCAAGGTCGTGTACGCCGAGTACTTCGACGCCGCCCAGCTGATCGTCCCGTCCTCGGTGACGTCGAACGACCAGCTCGCCGGGAAGACCGTCGGCGACCTCCAGGGCTCCTCGGAGGACTTCGAGATCCGAGGCTGGCTGGAGAAGCAGGGCCTCGCCGACAAGGTCAAGGTCGTGGGCTTCCCGAGCGAGGCGGCGGTCGCGGCGGCGTACAAGGCACACCGGATCGACGCGGCGTACGTGGAGATCGCGCAGGCCCTCGACCTGGTGAAGAACGCCGGCGGACGCACGGTCGTCACTGCCGAGCAGATCGCCAAGCTCGGCTACCCCTCGCTCAACGTCCTGGCCGTGACCGAGTCGTACGCCGCCACGTACCCCGACCGCGTGCAGGCGCTGGTCTGCCAGGTGATGCGGGCGCAGACGCTGGTGGCCACGCCCCAGGCCGACCAGTACATCGCGAACGGCGCGCACCTCGTCGGCGCGACGCCCGACGAGGCGGTCGCCGCGACGAAGGTGATCCCGTGGGTCAAGGCCTCCGACGAGCTGTCCTGGTTCACCGGGCCCTCGGGCGACGTCGCGGACGGCAGGATCGCGAAGGCGTACGCCCTGACCGCACAGTTCCTCAAGGACCAGGGGCGGGTCACGACCACCCCGACGGCGCAGCAGATCGCCGACCACCTCGACGCCTCCTACGTGAAGAAGGCGCTGCAGGACGGGTGCGCCAAGTGACCGCCGCGACCGTGGCGGCGCGATCGCGCACGGATGCCCTGGTGTCCGTCCGGGACGTCACCAAGACCTTCGCCGGCCGCGGCCGACGCCAGACCCGCACCGCGCTCGACGGCTTCGACCTCGACGTCCGCGAGGGCGAGTTCCTCTGCCTGCTCGGGCCCTCGGGGTGCGGCAAGTCGACGCTGCTCGACATGCTCGCGGGCTTCTCGCGACCGGACGGCGGTCGGATCACGGTCGACGGCGACCCCGTCGTCGGCCCGGGCCCCGAGCGCGGCGTGCTGTTCCAGACGCCCCAGCTGTTCCCGTGGCTGTCGACCCGCGACAACGTGCTCTACGGCCCCCGGGCCCGGCACCAGCTCGATGCCGACGTACGCCGCCGGGCTGACGACCTGCTGCGGACCGTCGGCCTCGACGGCGCCGCCGACGCCTACCCGCACGAGCTGTCGGGCGGGATGCGGCACCGGGCCGCCTTCGCCCGGGTCCTCATCAACCGCCCGCGCCTGCTGCTCATGGACGAGCCGTTCGGTGCGCTCGACGCGATCACCCGGGTGGCGATGCAGCGGTTCCTGCTGCACCTGTGGGAACGGGACCGGATCACGATCGTCTTCGTGACCCACGACGTGGAGGAGGCCGTGTTGCTCGGTGACCGGATCTGCGTGATGACGGGCAGCCCCGGCCGGTTGCGGGCCACCTTCGAGGTGGACCTTCCCCGACCGCGAGACCTCGACGTCGTCGACACCCTCGAGTTCGTCTCCCTCAAGCGCCAGGTGCGCGAGGCC
The DNA here is from genome assembly GCF_054777115.1 of Nocardioides maradonensis. Lineage (NCBI taxonomy): Bacteria > Bacillati > Actinomycetota > Actinomycetes > Propionibacteriales > Nocardioidaceae > Nocardioides > Nocardioides maradonensis. Next base: position 239,959 of record NZ_BAAHAZ010000004.1, read on the forward strand.
CTCGAAGGGCCCGTGTCATGACGGCCCAGGTGACCGACCGCGTCGGCGCCGTCCCGACGGGCCGCGCCGAGCCGGCCGGGGTCACGCGCCAGCGCCGGTTCTCCTGGTCGCGCATCGGCTGGGGCGCTGCCGGCGTCGCGCTCGCGCTGGGGCTGTGGCAGCTCCTGGCCGTGGTCAAGGGCGATCCGGTCATCCTGCCGACCGTGCCGGCGACGGCCCACACCTTCGTCGAGTACCTCGGCACGCGCTACCCGGCCGGCACCGGCGAGACGCTGTGGGGCCACGCCCTGGTGAGCGTCGTCCGTATCCTCGCCGGGTGGGGAGCGGGCGTGCTGCTCGGCGTCGCCATCGGCGGCGTGATGGCGTCGGTGCCGATCGTCCGGCACCTCATCGACCCGCTCATCGAGCTCAGCCGGCCGTTGCCGCCCCTCGCCTTCATCCCGCTGTTCATCGTCTGGTTCGGCATCGGCGAGACCGCGAAGTTCCTGCTGATCGTCGTGGGCGTGGTGCCGATCATGATCATCGCCACCGTCTCGGCCCTCGACGGCGTACCCAAGGAGCTGGTGCAGGCGAGCCGCGCCCTCGGCGCGTCGCCGCTGTGGTCGCTGCTCACCGTCCGGCTCCGGGCGGCCGTCCCGGGCATCATCACCGGCACCCGCCTGGCGATGGGGGCGGCGTGGACGAGCATCGTCGCCGTCGAGCTGATGGCGGCCACCCGCGGCCTCGGCTACCTCATCAACAACGCCGGCGTGAACCTGCAGACCAGCCTCGTCCTGAGCGGCATCGTCACGATCTCGATCCTCGGCATCACCTTCGACGCGCTGCTCCGCCTGCTCCACCACCGACTCGACCCCGCCCACCGCTGAAAGGACACTCCCCATGAGCGTCGACGCCCTCACCCCCACGACCGACCCGACCGGCCCCACCGCTGACCTCACCCTGGACCGGCTCGGCCCCACCCTCGGTGCCGAGGTCCTCGGTCTCGACCTGCGTCGGGCCACCGACGCCGAGATCGGCGCCCTGCGCCAGGCACTGGTCGAGCACAAGGTGCTCTTCCTGCGCGGCCAGGACCTCAGCGACGACGACCAGGTCGAGCTCGGCCGGCGCCTCGGCTCGGTCACGGCCGCGCACCCCGTCGTCCCCGGCCTCGACGCCGCGCACCCCGAGATCTACAACATCGACTCGGCCGACCCCGAGTTCAGCTTCTCCGACGTGTGGCACACCGACGTGACCTTCATGGAGGAGCCGCCGCTCGGGTCGATCCTGCGGGCCGTCGAGCTGCCGCCGACCGGTGGCGACACCAGCTGGGCGGACAGCCAGGCGGCGTACGACTCGCTCTCCGAGCCGGTCAAGGAGCTGGTCGACGGGCTCACCGCCGTCCACGACGGCAACCGCGAGTGGGGTGCGTTCCTGCGCCGCCACCAGGGGATGGGCAACGAGTGGAACGGCAGGAAGATCACCGAGATCCCGCCGGTCGAGCACCCCGTCGTGCGCGTCCACCCGGAGTCGGGCCGCAAGGGTCTGTTCGTCAACCCCGGCTTCACCTCGCACGTCGTGGGTGTCTCCGAGGCGGAGAGCCGCGGGATCCTCGACCTGCTGTACGCGCACCTGACGAAGCCCGAGCACGTCGTCCGCCACCGGTGGCGCGCCGGCGACGTGGGCATCTGGGACAACCGCAGCACCGCCCACTACGCCAACCGCGACTACACCGCGCAGCGCGTCATGCGGCGGATCACCCTGAAGGGTGACCGACCGGTCGGGCCGCGCTGATCGCTAGGGCATGTCTCCTTACTCAGCGCCGTAGCGAGCGGCGTTTGCGGCCGATGCGGCAACGGAGACGCGACGGCATGCTGGATCGCACGTCGATCGGCTCCAACGAAGCCGCATCGAGTCGGAAACGTCGCGTAGTAGGCGGTGAGTAAGGAGACAGCCCTAGAGGAGCCCGGCCGCGCGGCCGACCTCGGCGTACGCCACGGCGAGCGAGGCGACGGTCTCGTGGGCGTTGAGCCCGCTCGGGTTCGGCACCACCCACAGCTCGCTGCCGGCGAGGTCCTCGGGCTGGCGTCCCATGACCGCCTTCGGCCTCCGGAAGGCGCTCCGGTACGCCGTGATGCCAGCGACCGCCACCACCCGCGGCCGCCGCTCGGCGACGAGTGCCGTCAGGGCCTCGCCGCCGAGCAGCAGCTCCTCGGTCGACAGCTCCGAGGCCTTCGCGGTCGCGCGGTGGACGAGGTTGGTGATCCCGATCCCGCGCCCGCGCAGCACGTCGCGCTCGGCGTCGGTCATCCCGTCGGCGGGGTCGATCGGCTCGGTGATCACGCCGGCCTGCAGCAGCGCCGGGTAGAACCGGTTGCCCGGGTGCGCGAAGTGCGTCTGCGTGGCCGCGGTCCACAGGCCGGGGTTGATCCCGACGAACAGCAGCCGCAGCTCCTGCCCGGGTGGCGGCAGCAGGTCCGGGACGACCGCGTCGCGGTAGGACTCGAGCTCCGCTCGGGAGAAGGTACGCCGGGCCACGCGGACCAGTCTCCCAGCGGCTCAGTGGTGCTTCGTGCGCGGCTTCCGGTAGGTGACGGCCAGCGCGTTGCCGACCTTGCGCGGGACCCCGTCGGACGGCGAGTTGAGCACCCGCTGGTTGTCGCCGGTGCCGGCGACGAGCGTGGTGGAGCCGCCGCCGTCGAGGTTGAGCGCGCTCGTGCAGCCGAGCATCCGCAGCCGGCGCGCGAGCTCGACCATGGTGTAGCCGTCGCTGAACTCCTGACGCCCCTCGACGGTCAGGAAGAAGACCCACTTGTGCGCCGGGTTGATGCCGACGGCGGTGCGCGGGTTCAGCTGGGTGTCGTCGGTGGCGACGATCCGCCCGCGCTCGATGAGGAACGCGTTGCCCGTGATCGCGGTCCGCGGCCCACCCTGGACGGTCGCCCGCACCCAGAGCTTGTGCCCGACGCGGAGCCGGTGCAGGCGGCGTACCGCCGCGGCGCCGCGCGCCACCAGGTACTGCCCGACGATCCGGTTGCCGGCCTGGAACCCGCGCCGGATCTCGACGACGCGGTGGTTGACCACGTGCGCCATCGCGATGTCCTTCTTCTGCCACTGCACCCACGCGTAGCCGCCGGTCTTCCCCCAGCGGTGGTCGTAGACGCCGATGCCGCCGGGCCGGACCTGCGGCGAGTTGAGGTTGGTCAGCCCGAGGTGCGGGTAGAGCGGCGCGGTCAGGGTCAGGTCGCGGGTGGCGATGTGCGGGACGCCGTACTTGTTGACGTAGAAGGCGGAGTTCCAGCCGGAATTGATGCCGTGCTCGACCTTCCTGCCGACCACGCCGAGCCCGAGCGGCGCCCCGGTCTCACCGATGTCGAAGAAGTCGCCGTTGACGCTGACCACCGCGCGCGGGGTGTTGTGCGTCATCCAGCGCACCGTCTGCACCTGGCCGATGTGCGGGGGCTGCGCGAGCGTGAAGGCGACGCCGGGCGTGCTCCAGTGGATCCGGGTGACGTAGTAGCGGATGCTGCGCGCCCCGATCTGCTGCTGGTACGACGACACCCGCACCCCCGGCCGCACGAAGTACTGGTAGCGGGTGATCGTGCGGCGCACCGGCCGCGCGTCCGGCCGCAGCGTCGGTCGGTCCGGTCCGACGACCCGGTCCGAGGTCTGCCAGCGCTCGCCGTAGGACGCCCCCGGACCGTGCGGGTGCGGCGTCGGGACGGTGGTCGCCGAGGCGGGCGCCAGGGTCAGGGGAAGGGCACAGCACAGCAGCGCGGGGAAGAGACGCATGCGCTCCACCGTAAGGAAATCGCCCGCCCGGATCGGGGAGATTCCGCGGTGTGGGGGCCGATTGCGGCGAAGATGGCGACGTGCACGAGCCGTGGAACACCTTCGTCGAGGGCGACAACCTCGACGTGCTCGGCCGGCTCGAGCCCGCGTCGTACGACCTGATCTACCTGGACCCGCCGTACAACACCGGCAACGACTTCGCCTACCGCGACGCGTTCCGCGGCCGCCACGGCGAGGGCCGCGAGGGCAGCCATGCGGCCTGGCGCGCGTTCATGCGGCCGCGGCTGGAGGCGGGCCGGCGCGTGCTCGCCGATACCGGCGCGATCGCGGTGAGCATCGACGACCACGAGGTGGCGCACCTGCGCCTGCTGATGGACGAGGTGTACGGCGAAGCGGGCTTCCTCGCCCAGGTGGTGGTGAACCTCAACCCCAAGGGCCGCCAGCTCGGTGGTGGTTTCGCGACGTCGCACGAGTACCTCCTGATCTACGCGCGCGATCCGGCCCGCTGCGTGCTCGACCCGTCCTCGGCATCGTCGGTGGTGGAGAGCGACTTCCCGCTGACGGCCGAGGACGGGCGGCGCTACCGGCGGCTCCCGCTGCGCAACACGAACAAGCGATTCAACCCGCTGACCGCGCCGACGCTGCACTTCCCGGTGTGGGGGAACCCGGAGACCGGGGAGGTGCGCCTCGAGCCGTTCGCAGGCGCCGTCGAGATCAAGCCCGTCTTCGGCGACGGCAGGCCGGCGGTCTGGCGGTGGTCGCCGCCGCGGATCGGGGAGCGACCCGACGACCTGGAGTGCCGCTGGGTCCGGGGGGCCGGTGGCCGCCGGCCCGACGTGTTCCAGCGCGACTGGCGGCACCCGGTGGGCGGGCGCCGCAAGAAGCTGCGCACGATCTGGCTCGCCGAGGAGATCGGGTCGACCGACACCGCGGTGGCCGAGGTGAAGTCGCTCATCGGGCCGGTCTTCGCCTCGCCGAAGCCGACGGGCCTGCTGCGCCGGATCATCGAGACCATGCCGTCGGACGCGCGGGTCCTCGACTACTTCGCGGGCAGCGGCACCACCGGCCACGCGGTCGCGCTGGCCAACCTGGCCGACGGGGGTCGGCGCACCTGCCTGTCGGTGAACTCGGCCGAGCCCGTCGTCCCGGGATCCAGCGCCGACGTCGCCGGCTACGCCACCGTCTCCGCGATCACCCGGGCGCGGTTGCGGGCGGTGGCGGAGCGGGTGGGGGGCGGCTTCGCGGAACGTCAGATTTCACAAGGGATGTAGGAAACCCTGCACTTCCCAGCCGCTGCAGAGGCGGGGAAGCGCCGACTTCGCTACATACCTTGGGAAATCTGCACCACCTAGAGACCCGCAGCCTTCTCCAGCGCCGCCACCTCGGTGTCGAGGTGGGTGAGCAGCCGCTGCAGGTGCGGGACGGTACGCCGGCAGCCGGTCAGGCCGAAGCCCATGTTGCCGTCGTACGACGTGCAGGTGATGTTGAGCGCCATGCCGTTGATCGGGATGGAGACCGGGTAGTTGCCGACCATCTTGGCGCCGTTCCAGTAGTGCGCGGTGCGCGGGCCGGGGACGTTGCTGATGATCAGGTTGAACGGCGGCCGCACGAACCCCTGCATCTTGAGGATCGGCTGGATCATCGCGGGCGCCATGCCGAGCGCACTCATGGCGACGATCTGGGTCGGCGTCATCGAGGAGAGTGCCTCCTTGCCGTCCTTCATCGACTTGTGGATCGCCTTGAGCCGGTCGGCGGGGTCGGGGAGGTCGGTGGCCAGGCGCACCATCACCGAGCCCACCGCGTTGCCGCCGCTCGCCGACGCCGTGCCGGCCTCCTTGGCCTTCAGGCCCACCGGCACCATCGAGACGAGCGGCTCGGTCGGGAGGGCGTCGAGCTCCATCAGGTAGGTCCGCAGCGCACCGCTGCACATCGCGAGCACGATGTCGTTGATGGTGGTCCCGGTCGCCTTGCCGATCCCGCGCAGCCGCTCGATCGGCCAGTCGTCGGCCGCGAACCGGCGTGAGCCGGTGATGTTCTGGTTGAAGATCGTGCGGGGCGCGGAGAGCGAGAGTGCCGAGGTCTCGTTCTTCATCCCCTTGCGCAGCGTCTTCACCAGCGCGAGCGGCATCCCGGCCGCCTCGGCGCTGATGCTGAGCGCGGTGCGGACCACGTCGGCCGGCAGGTCGGCGATGGTCCGGGCGGCCGCGCCCGCCGCTCCGGTGGCGACCTCGGCCACCGCGCCCGCGGCGCCGACGGCGGCCTCGGACACCGTCGCCGCGTCGGTCTGCTCGGGCTCGGCCGGCCGGCGGCGCCCCGCCGCACCCTCCGCGAACGGCGCGAGCATGTGACGCCGGTCGGGGTCGGTCGACAGCACGCTGGCCAGCAGCCGGTTGGCCGAGATGCCGTCGACCAGGGCGTGGTGGATCTTGGTGTACATCGCGACCCGCCCGTCGGCCAGGCCCTCGATCACGTGCAGCTCCCACAGCGGCCGCTCCCACGCGAGTCGCGTGGAGTGCAGCCGGCTGACGAGCTCGAGCAGCTCGCGGATGCGGCCGGGCTGGGGGAGCGCGTTGTGCCGGACGTGGTGCTCGATGTCGAACTGCTCGTCGTCGCGCCAGACCAGCTGGCCCGCCGTACCGACGGAGCGGTAGGGGTGCTTGAGGAAGAGCGGGGCGATCGTCTCGGTGTCCCGCATCGACTCGAACATCTCGCGCACGAACTCGGGCCCGGCGCCGTCGGGCTTCTCGAACAGCTGCAACCCGGCCACGTGCATCGGCTGGTTGCGCGTCTCGGCGAGCAGGAAGGCCGCCGAGGTGGGATCGATGGGACGGACGGACGGGAGGGACGGGAGCGAGACCACGAGGAACCTTTCGCAGCAGTGGCCTGCATCCTCCCGCCCCTGCCACACCCCCACAAGGGTTTCGGTGCAGGTCGCCGTGGGGCAGAGAGGAAGCGTGAGTGACTTCTCGACGCCCGCAGGCTGGTACCCCGACGGTGACGGGTGGGAGCGCCGGTGGGACGGAGCCGCCTGGACCGACGAGCGTCGCCGTACGACGCCGACCCCGCCACCTGCCGCGCCGCCGGTGCCGCCGGTGCCGCCGACGGCTCCTCCGACGGCTCCTCCGACGATGGCCCCGCCGGCGTACGCGGCGCAGGGCTGGGGTCCGCCGGTCAGCCCACCCCAGGCCTGGGGACCTCCGCAGGGCTACCCCCAGCAGCCGTTCGTGCCGCAGCAGCCGCCGCGCGCGAAGCGGCCCGTCGGGCTGTTCGTCGCGCTCGCCGTCGTGCTGCTCCTCATCGCGGGCACCGGCGTCACGCTCGCGATCCTGCACCCGTGGTCGAAGGGTGGGGCCGACGGCACGACCACCGCGGACAAGCCGACCACGGTGGTCGGCGACCTCGACGGCGACGGGCTCGGCGACGTCCGCGCCGTCATCGAGGACGGCTACGACAACCACCGCCAGGTCACCGGCATCAGCGACGGCCACCGGTTCAAGATCTCCACGCTGTCGGTCACCGGCGACAGCGGCGACACCGTCGTCCTCGACTTCAACGGCGACGGCACACCCGACCCCGTCACCTACCAGTACGACGAGGAGGCGCAGGACCTCTCGCTGTCCTCGGCCTCGCCGGGCTTCAAGATCACCTCGGCCATCCCGATGTCCTTCTCGACCCTGCGCCAGTACAGCGATCCCAAGGTCCAGGTCCAGACCGGCGACTTCGACGGCGACGGCAACGCCGACCTGCTCATCGCGGGTCAGCACAACCAGACCGTGGACGTCTACGTCATGCGCGGCCACGGCGACGGCAGCTTCGACAACCCGAAGAAGTGGGTCTCCCTGCCCAACATGCTCATCTCGCAGGCCCACGTGCTGGTCGGGGACTTCGACGGGGACGGCAGGACCGACGTGTGGGGCGTGATGTCCACGGTGCCGCTGACGCGCAAGGACTACGTGCGCGGCTACATCTACGAGAACCTCGGCACCACCGTGCTGAAGTCCACCGGTACGTCGTTCTCGCCGCCGCACGTGGTCCCCGCGTCCGAGGGCGCCGCGCTCTACAGCATCGACGCCGCCATCGCCGGCGACGTGACCGGCAGCGGCCGCGACTCGCTGGTCGTGCTCGACTCCAACAGCTACGACAAGGACCTGACCGTCACGGCGTACAACGCCTCCACGGGTGGTCTGGTCCCCGAGAGCGACATGACCGAGACCGAGACCGGCATCGGCGACCGCGACCTGGTCGGGGCCGTGGCCACCGACGTCGACGGTGACGGCGACGCCGACATCGTCTACCTCGCGAAGAACTACGACGCCTCGCGGTTCTACGGATTCCGGGTGATCCTCTCCGACGGCCACCGCTTCGCGGCGTCGACCGCCTGGGGCGACCTGCCGGCCTGCCAGGACCACTACTGCGAGCTGCAGTCGATGAGCTGAGCCGGTTTCGACACGCCGCTCGCCGGCGCTCGCGGCTACTCAACCAACGGAGACTGTCGCTGGTTGAGGAGCGCGAGCGCGGAACGAGCGAGCGCGTATCGAAACCAGCTGCCGGTCAGACCGCCTTCGCCTTGGCCGGGAGGATCCGCTTCGAGACCTTCGCGATGATGTCCTCGTAGCGCGAGCCGGTGAACTTCTGGAAGTTGTGCAGCGCGTGAGCGTCCAGGCCGACGAGCACCCGGGCCTGGTTCTTCAGGATGCCCTTGACGATGATCTCGGCGGCCCGCTCGGGCGTCATCTTCGCGAGCTTCTCGTCGAACAGCTTGGCCGTGGCCGCCTTGTCCTCCTTGTCCGAGACGCGCGCGTTGCGGGCGATCGCGGTCTTGATGCCGCCGGGGTGGACGACGGTGACGCCGACGGGATGACCCGCGATGAGCATCTCCTCGCGCAGCGCCTCGGACATGCCGCGCACCGCGAACTTCGTGGCGTTGTAGGCGCTCTGGCCGGGCATAGCGAGCAGGCCGAACAGCGAGGACAGGTTGACGACGTGGCCGTCGCCGGAGGCGATCAGGTGGGGCAGGAACTCCTTGGTGCCGTGCACGACGCCCCAGAAGTTGATGCCGACGATCCAGTCCATGTCCTGGTAGGTCAGGTCGTTCAGGTCGCCCGACAGCGCGACGCCCGCGTTGTTGATGACCACGTTGACCCGGCCGAATTCCTCGGCCACCGAGGCGGCGTACGCCGCGAACGCGTCCCGGTCGGCCACGTCCAGCTTGTCGGTGCGCACGCTCTTCGCGCCGGCCTTCGCGGCGAGCTGCCGGGTCTCCTCGAGGCCGGCCTCGTTCACGTCGGAGAGCGCCAGGTGGCCGCCCTTGCCCGCGATGTTGATCGCCAGCGCTCGGCCGATGCCGGAACCGGCACCGGTGATGACGACGACCTTGTCGTTCAGGGACTTCATGCGGGGACTGCCTCTCGTTCGGTGATGGGCGTGACGTCGTACTTGTCGATGTCGAAGGTGCGCAGGTGCTGGCGGAAGGTGAAGGTCTGGCCCGGCCAGAGGGTGGTGTTGTTGCCGAACTTGTCGAGGTACCACGACGCGCAGCCGCCGGTCTGCCAGACCGTGGGCTTCATCCGGCGCCGGATCTCGGCGGTCCAGGCGTTCTGGGCCTCCCGGGTGGGCTCGACCGCCGCGACGCCGTTCGCGCGCATCGCCTTGGCGGCCTCCACGACGTACCGGACCTGCGACTCGATGATGAAGATCATCGAGGAGTGGCCCAGCGCGGTGTTCGGGCCGACGACCTGGAACAGGTTGGGGAAGCCGTGGATCGTCGTGCCCTTGTACGCCGCCATGCCGGCTTCGTCCCAGACGTCGGCCAGGGTGCGGCCGCCGCGACCGGTGATGTGCTGCGCGATGGGCGGCTCGGTCACGTAGAAGCCGGTGGCCACGACCAGCACGTCGATCGGCCGCTCGACCCCGTCGGCGGTCACGACCGCGTTGCCGGTGATCTTGGCGATCGGGTCGGTGACCAGGCCGACGTTGTCGGCGTCGAGCGCGGGGTACCACTTGTTGGAGATCAGGATCCGCTTGCAGCCGGCGCGGTAGGACGGCGTGACCTTCGCGCGCAGCTCGGGGTCGCTGATGCCCTTCGCGATGTTCTTCTTCCCCTGCATCTCGACCGCGCGCATCGCCTGCGGGAAGCGGGCGAACGCCGGCACGCGTGCCTCCAGGGTGCCGTAGACGAACGAGCGCAGCGCGCGCTGGGCGCCGGGGACGTGCCGGAAGACGGCCTTCTCGAACGCGGAGAACGCGCGCTCGTTGCGCGGGATGATCCAGTTCGGGGTGCGCTGGTAGACGTCCATGTGCCCGACGACCTTCTGCAGCTCGGGCACGAGCTGGATCGCCGAGGCGCCGGTGCCGATGACGGCGACGCGCTTGCCGGCGAGGTCGACGTCGTGGTTCCAGCGGGCCGAGTGGAAGATCTCGCCCTGGAAGGTGTCGATGCCGTCGATCTCGGGCAGCCGCGGCTCGGAGAGGCCGCCGGCGCCCGCGATGACGGTGCGGGCGGCGTACGTGGTGCCGGGCACGCCGGTGGTCGACCGCGTCGAGACGATCCAGCGCTGCTGGTCCTCGTCCCACGTCGCGTCCTCGACTGCCGTGCCGAAGACGAAGCGGTCCAGCGTGCCAGAGTCCTCGGCCACCTTGCGGGTGTACTCCCAGATCTCGCGCTGCGGCGAGTAGACCTTCGACCAGCTCGGGTTGAGTGCGAAGGAGTAGCTGTACAGCTGGCTCGGGACGTCGCACTCGGCACCCGGGTAGGTGTTGATGTGCCAGGTGCCGCCGACGTCGCTGTCCTTCTCGATCACGACGAAGTCGCGCTCGCCGGCCTCGTTCAGCTTGATCGCCGCACAGAGCCCGGCGAATCCGGCGCCGACGACGAGGTGGTCGACCTGCGTGGTGGTGGGAGTGGGCATGCGGAGGACGGTATTGCGGTTATTGAACAAGTGTCAATAGAGTGGTCCGCGTGACGACCACCACCCCGCGGACCCGGCTCAGCCCGGAGGAGCGCCGCACCCGGCTGCTCGAGCTCGGGGTGCGCCTGTTCAGCTCGCACACCATCGAGGACATCTCCATCGACCTGGTCATGGCCGAGGCGGGGGTGTCGCGCGGCCTGATCTACCACTACTTCGACGGCAAGCAGGGCTACCGCGAGGCGGTGGTGCGGTACGCCGCCGACGACCTCTTCGACAAGACCGCCCCGCCCGAGGGCGGCGAGCCGCTCGAGCGCCTGGCCGCCTCGATCACGGCGTACGTCGACTACGTGGTGGCCAACGAGGCCGGCTACCGCTCGCTCGTGGCCGCGGCGGCGGGTGGCAACGAGGTGATGCGCGCGATCTACGACGAGACGTTCGAGGCGATGGGGGAACGCTTCTTCGCCGAGGGCCCGACCATCGACCTCGCGGACACGCCGGCGGTCCGGATGATCATCCGCGGCTGGCAGGCCATGGCCGAGAAGCTCGTCCTCGGCTGGTGCGCCGACCCCGAGGCGATGAGCCGCGAGGAGCTGCTCACCGTCATCACCGCGTCGCTCCCGACCCTCATCGACCTGGTCTGATCACCAGTTCGACCAGTCGCCCGCGGGCAGCGGGTGGGCGGGGTCGCGGATCACGTAGGCCATGCCGCCGGACGCGTTCAGCCAGATCCGCTCGAACTGGGCACGGTCGTAGGTGCGGCGCACGCCGGCATCGGTGGAGGCCGCGGGGTCGTTGACCACGACGTCGCCGGTGCGGGTGAAGCCGACGACCACGATCAGGTGGCCGTTCGAGGCACGGATCGGGGAGCCGCTCAGCTCGCCCGGCCCGAACGCCACCGACACCACGAGCGGGATCCTCGCCGCGATGAACCGGCCCGCCTCGCGCAGGCTGCGCAGCCGGGTCACGAAGGCGGAGCCGGTCCGCTGGCCGGCGTAGGCGGTGTTGAACGGCCAGTTGCCGGTGCCGTCGTAGCGGGGGTCGAAGGTGGAGCGGGCGGCGAAGTCGACCCAGGGGGCGGCGTACGCCTTGTTGACCCAGGCGTACGCGCTGGGGCGCGGGAGCTTGCCGTAGTAGCCCAGCACCATGCTGGTCGAGGTCGGCGAGCACCAGGCCTCCCCGCCACCGCCCCACTGCGGGTACTCGCCCTCGTGGATCATCTGCGAGTAGCGCGGCACGGGCAGGACGATGCCGTCGCCCGGGCCCGGCCGCGACGTCGCGCCCGCCGTCGCGGGCAGCCGCGAGGTCATGCCCGCGACCAGGTCCACGTCGGGCGTAGCGGTGGTGCCGGGGCGGCGCATCAGCGACACCTTGAGCTGGTACGACGCCAGCCCGGCCGACTTCCACGTGTCGACGTCGACGGTGGTGCCGTCGTCGGGCTGCGACGGGAAGGAGGTGCGGGTGACGTAGCGGTCGCCCGAGGCCCAGCGGGCCAGCGTGTCCCAGGAGGTCTCGGTCGCGGCTGCCGTGCGCCCGCGGACCTGGACCTCGAGCCAGGAGTCGCCCGGGGTGCGGGCCACCCACGACGCGATCAGCTGGGTGAAGCTGAAGCCGGGTCGGCGCCAGTTGGAGGTCCAGGTGGCGGCGTCGTACCGGCGGCCACCGAGGTAGCGGGCGCCGGTCGCGTGGTCGAACACGAGCCGACCCTGGCGCACGACGAGCCCGTCGAGGGTGCCGTTGCCGAGGGCCGCGGAGGTGTCCCACGCGTGCAGGTCGATCTGCCGGGGCTGGGCCGTCGTCATGCCGAGCACACCCTCCGGCCGCGACCCGCAACCCGAGAGGAGCCCGAGAGCGGCGATGGCGGCGGCGATTGAGGAAACGGCCCTGCGCACCACCTCACCCTAGACTTCACCGGTGACGTTCCGGCTCTATGACACGGCGACCCGAGAGGTCCGTGAGTTCGTGCCCCTCCAGCCCGGCAGGGCGTCGCTCTACGTCTGCGGTCTCACCGTGCAGAGCGAGCCGCACGTCGGGCACGTCCGGTCCGGCGTGAACTTCGACGTGCTGCAGCGCTGGCTGCGCGCGTCGGGGTACGACGTCACCTTCATCCGCAACACCACGGACATCGACGACAAGATCCTGGCGAAGGCCGTCGAGCAGGGTCGCCCCTGGTACAACCTCGCCTACGCGATGCACCGCGAGCTCACGGCGGCGTACGCCGCGCTCAACGTCGCGGCGCCGACGTACGAGCCCGCGGCGACCGGCCACGTCCCCGAGATGATCGAGCTGATCGAGGAGCTGATCGTCCGCGGCCACGCCTACCCGGCCGCCGACGGCTCGGGCGACGTCTACTTCGACGTGCGGTCGTGGCCGGCGTACGGCGAGCTCACCCACCAGGGCGTCGACGACATGGAGGCCGCCGCCGACGCCGACCCGCGCGGCAAGAAGGACCCCCGCGACTTCGCGCTCTGGAAGGGCCGCAAGGAGTCCGAGCCGGAGACCGCGAGCTGGCCGTCCCCCTGGGGTCGTGGCCGCCCGGGCTGGCACATCGAGTGCTCGGCGATGGCCGGCAAGTACCTCGGACCGGCCTTCGACATCCACGGCGGCGGGCTCGACCTGCGCTTCCCGCACCACGAGAACGAGCAGGCCCAGTCGCGCGCCGCCGGGCGGCCGTTCGCGTCGTATTGGATGCACAACGCGTGGATCACCACCGCCGGCGAGAAGATGTCCAAGTCGCTCGGCAACTCGCTCACGATCCCGGCCGTGCTGGAGCGCTACCGCGGCATCGAGCTGCGCTACTACCTGGTGGCCGCCCACTACCGCTCGCACGTGGAGTTCAGCTTCGAAGCGCTGGACGAGGCCGCGGCCGCCTTCCGCCGGATCGAGGGCTTCCTCGAGCGCGTCGGTACGGCGAGCGCGACCACCCTCCCCGAGGTCTTCGCCGCGGCCATGGACGACGACCTCGGTACGCCGGGCGCCGTCGCCGTCCTGCACGACACCGTGCGTGAGGGCAACCGGCTGCTGGCCGCGGGCGAGGACGTCACCGCCGTCGCCGGCGCGGTCGTCGCCATGCTCGACGTCCTCGGCCTCGACCCCGCCGACCCCGCCTGGGGCCCGGCGAAGGGCGCCGACGAGGACCTCACCCACGCCGTGGACGCCCTCGTCCGCGGCCTTCTCGACCAGCGCGCGGCCGCGCGCGCGGCCAAGGACTGGGCAGCGGCGGACGCCGTGCGCGACCAGCTCAAGGCCGCCGGCATCGAGATCACCGACACCCCCGACGGACCGAAGTGGAGTCTTTCCTGATGGCCGGTAACAGCTCGCGCCGCGGCGCGACCCGCAAGAGCAGCAAGAAGGTCGTCGGCGGCTCCGGCGGCAACGTCCGGCGCGGCCTGGAGGGCAAGGGCCCGACGCCGAAGGCCGTCGACCGGCCGTACCACAAGGCGCACAAGATCGCGGCCGCCAAGGAGCGGGCCGAGGCGAAGAAGCCGCGCCGTCGGCAGACCGGCGACGCCGAGTGGATCGTCGGTCGCAACCCGGTCGTCGAGGCGCTCCGCGAGGGTGTCCCCGTCACCGCCGTGTACGTCGCCGAGGGGATCGAGCGCGACGGCCGCACCCGGGAGGCGTTCCGGCTGTGCGCCGAGATGGGCGTCGGCCTGATGGAGACCTCGCGGCGCGAGCTCGACCGGATCACGTCCGAGGCGGTGCACCAGGGCATCGCGGCCAAGGTGCCGGCGTACGAGTACGCCCACCCGGACGACCTCGTCGAGCGGGCGGTGGAGATGGGCGACCAGCCGCTCATCGTCGTGCTCGACCACGTCACCGACCCGCGCAACCTGGGTGCCGTCGTCCGTTCCGCCGCCGGGTTCGGCGCGCACGGCGTGGTCATCCCGGAACGCCGCGCGGCCTCGATGACCGCCGCCGCGTGGAAGACCTCGGCGGGTGCCGCCGCCCGCGTCCCGGTCGCCCAGGCCGTCAACGTGACCCGGACCCTGCAGGCGTACCAGGAAGCGGGCTGCTTCGTGGTCGGCCTCGCCGCCGACGGCGACCTGACCCTGCCCGAGATGGTCGCCGACCAGGACCTGGTCCGCGGCCCGCTGGTCGTGGTCGTGGGCTCCGAGGGTGACGGTCTGTCGCGCCTCGTGGCCGAGACCTGCGACCGTCTCGTCTCGATCCCGATGGCCGGCGTGCTCGAGTCGCTCAACGCCGGTGTGGCCGCCTCGGTGGTCCTGTACGCCGTCGCCGACGCCCGCTCCTGACGACCGCACCCGGCGCCTCTAAGGTGCAGGGGTGAGCACTGAGGTTGACCGGCTGCTGCCGACCGAGGAGTCCGTCGAGCTGCTGGCCCTGGCCCGCGAGATCGCGACCAAGGAGCTGGCGCCGAAGGTTGCCGAGGCCGAGGCGAACGCCGAGTTCCCCGCCGACGCCTACCGGATCCTCGGACGGGCCGGGCTGCTCTCCCTGCCCTTCGCCGAGGAGCACGGCGGGGGCGGACAGCCCTACGAGGTCTACCTCCAGGTCGTCGAGGAGATCGCCACCGCGTGGCCGAGCGTCGGCGTCGGCACGTCCGTGCACGCCCTCACCTCGACGGTCGTGGCGGCCAACGCGTCCGAGGAGATGAACGCGGAGTGGCTGCCGAAGATGCTGTCCGGTGACTGGCTGGGCGCCTACTGCCTGTCCGAGCCGCAGGCCGGCTCGGACGTCAGCGGCATCCGCACCGCCGCCCGCCGCGACGGCGACAACTACGTCGTCAAGGGCGTGAAGCAGTGGATCTCCAACGGCTCCTGCGCCGACTACTACATCCTCTTCGCCCGCACCGGCGAGGACCGCACCCGCGGCCTGTCCGCCTTCGTCGTGCCCGACGGCACGCCCGGGATGAGCTTCGGCGCACCCGAGAAGAAGATGGGCCTGGCCTGCGACGTCACCACCCAGGTGCTCTTCGACGAGGCCCGGATCCCCGCCGCCCAGCTGATCGGCGAGGAGGGTCGCGGCATGCAGGTCGCGCTCTCCGCCCTCGACGCCGGACGGCTCGGCATCGCCGCGGTCGCGACCGGCATCGCCCAGGCGGCCCTCGCGCACGCCGTCGCGTACGCCCGCGAGCGCGAGCAGTTCGGCCGACCGATCGGCGACAACCAGGGCCTGCAGTTCCTGCTCGCCGACATGGCGGCCGAGGTCGAGCGGTCGCGGGCGGCGTACCTCCACGCCGCGCGGCTCAAGGACGCCGGCCGTCCGTTCAGCCGGCAGGCCTCGATCGCCAAGCTCACCGCCACCGACGCCGCCATGCGCGTCACGACCGACGCCGTGCAGGTGCTCGGCGGCAACGGCTACACGCGGGAGTACCCGGTCGAGCGGCTGTTCCGGGACGCCAAGGTCACCCAGATCTTCGAGGGCACCAACCAGATCCAGCGGCTCGTGATCGGCCGCGACCTCCTGACCTAGTGGTGCGTCCGAGAAGTTGTGGAACGGTTGGCGTGCTCACGGTGCGTGGATCGCAAGGCGCCGGTGCGCAGCCATACCGGGTCGTCTCGCAAGCGCCGGCAACGCCGCGAGGTGCGTGCCGTGGGTGCGCGAAGCGCTTCAGAACTTCTTGGACGCACCACTAGGAGTCGCCGCGGTCCAGCGCGATCGCGATCAGGCCGCCGATCATGGCGGCGTTCTTGAGGAACTGGGTGCGCTGCCCGGCGCGCTGGGCCTTGTCGTCGACCTCCCAGAACGCATGACCGGCCAGCGTGGTCGGCACCATCGAGCCGATCAGGGCCACGGCCGACAGGCGCGGGTGGAAGCCCGCGACCAGGGCCGCGCCGGCGGCCGTCTGCACGGCCCCGTTCGCCCGGACGGCCAGGGCGTCGTCCGGCACGGCGGGTACGACACTGCGCACCCGGTCGAGCAGCGGTGCGGCCATGTCGACCCGGCCGCCGGGGGAGCGGACGGCGTCGAAGCCGAGCACGGCGTACGTCGTACCGGTCAGCACGCGGGCGGCGATCCGGGCGGTTCTGCGCATCGGGCGATCCTCTCGTCGGTGGTCGCCCTCGAACCTAGCGCGGTTCCAGAACGGCCAGGGTGACCTCGGTGGCAGCATCGATCATGGTGGCCGGGTCGCGCCCCTCCTCGAGGCTGAGGGCGATCAGCTCGCGCAGGCCGCCGACGAGCACGATCGAGGCCTCGCGGCTCGGCGGGGTGATGCCGGCCGCGCGCAGCTCGGGGGTGTCGCTCAGCGTCTGCAGCAGGTCGACGAAGGCGGCCAGGTCCTGGCGGACGAGCTCGTGACCCTCCTCGCCGAGCGAGCGCAGTGCCCGCAGGGAGTGCAGGAAGACGGTCGGCCGCTCGTGCACCGACCCGAACAGCGCCTCGATCGCCTGCCGGACCTGCACCTGTCGGTCGGCACTCGGGTCGACCGCCTCGGCGACCTCGGCCCGGCGGCGGTCGTTGTTCTCCCGCACCAGGGCGAGGAAGCACTCCTGCTTGCTGTCGAAGTACTCGTAGAAGGTGCGCTTGGACGTGCGCGCCTGGCCGACGATGTCCGCGATCGTGACGTCGTGGTACTCCCGCAGCTCCAGCGCGGCCGTGAGCCCCACGAGCAGGCGCTCGCGGAAGCCGCTGGTCGTGCTGAGCAGGTCGGTCATGGAGCGGAACACTAGCCCCTTGCCTGCCTCGGAGCGCGTTGGTACCGTCTCGTACCAAGCGAGTCGGTACGACGGCGTACCGGAAGGGTGGTCGAGGTGTTGAAGCTGTCCCAGGGTGCGACCCCGGTCTCCGCGGCTCTTCGCAGCACGGCGGGCCCGCTCGGCGCCGCCGAGCAGGCGGTGAAGAAGCCGGTCCGCTGGGTCGTGAACCACGGGCTCGCCCGGGTGATGCTCAACCGGTCGGCCCAGCGCGGCGAGCTCCAGGGACGGCTCATTGGCGAGGCGAAGGGTGGCGATCACCGCGCCGTCGTCGCGCTCTTCGACGAGATCCGCGAGCACGGACCGGCGTACCAGGGCACCTTCAGCGTCGTCACCGTCGACCACGCCACGGTGAAGGCCGTCCTCAACAGCCCCGACTTCCGCACCGGTACGCCGAGCGCCGCTTCAGGCTGGCTCGCCCGCACCGCGCAGTGGGCGCAGGTCGACGTGCTCAACCCGGTCGCTCCACCGTCGCTGCTCGTCACCGACGGCGCCGACCACACCCGCTAC
Organism: Nocardioides maradonensis; assembly: GCF_054777115.1. NCBI lineage: Bacteria > Bacillati > Actinomycetota > Actinomycetes > Propionibacteriales > Nocardioidaceae > Nocardioides > Nocardioides maradonensis. The sequence continues at coordinate 257,801 of NZ_BAAHAZ010000004.1, forward strand.
CGCAAGCTCGTCACCCGGGTCTTCTCGGTGAAGGCCGTGGCGGCCCTGCGCACGCGCACCGAGGAGATCGCGGCCGGTCTGCTCGACGACCTCGCCGCGCACGCCGGCAGCCCGGTCGACCTGGTCGAGCGCTACTGCGCGCTGCTGCCGGTCACGGTGATCTCCGAGATCCTCGGGGTGCCGGAGTCGGAGCGCGAGCGCGTGCTCGAGTTCGGCGCGGCCGCCGCGCCGAGCCTCGACCTGGGCCTGACCTGGAGCCAGTTCCGCCAGGTCGAGGGCGCGCTCGAGGAGTTCGACGCCTGGCTCGGCGGACACCTGGAGGCGCTGCGTCGCAACCCCGGCGACGACCTGCTCAGCAAGCTCGTCGCCGCACGCGACGAGGGGGAGGGGCTGAGCGAGATCGAGCTGAAGTCGATCGCCGGTCTCGTCCTCGCCGCCGGCTTCGAGACCACGGTCAACCTGCTCGGCAACGGCATCGCGCTGCTCACCGAGCACCCCGAGCAGCTGGCCCTGCTGCGCGAGAGGCCGGAGCTCTGGCCGAACGCGGTCGACGAGGTCCTGCGCTACGACCCGCCGGTCCTGCTGACGGGCCGCTTCTGCGCAGCCGACACCGACGTCGCGGGCACGCCCGTCCAGCGCGGAACCCTCGTCACCACCGTCCTCGCCGGCGCCAACCGCGACCCGCAGGTCTTCCCCGATCCGGATCGCTTCGACGTGGCGCGCGAGAACGCGCACGAGCACGTGTCCTTCTCCTCGGGCCGGCACTACTGCCTGGGTGCGTCCCTGGCGCGGATGGAGGGCGAGGTCGGCCTGCGCGCGCTCTTCGACCGCTTCCCCGACCTGCGGCTGCTCGACGGCGCCGACCGGCGCCCGACCCGGATCCTGCGCGGCTGGGAGCACCTGCCGGCCGTCCTCGGCTGAGCCTGGTCGACCCCTGGGGTCGGCGTGGGCGGCCCTGCGGCGGACCGATCGTGACGGGTGGTGCTGCTGCGCTCTCCCGATGTCGGCACCAGCCCCCTCTGTCACGACCGGTCCGCTCCCGGTCAGGCCCCCGGCGCGAAGGACCGCAGCTCGGGTTTCTCGTACGCCGCCCGCAGTCGCTCGTAGCGGTAGCGGTTGTAGGCCATCGGCTCGAGGAGCAGCCACATCGGCAGGTGCCGCCGCAGCCCGCGCAGGGCCGCGGTGTAGATGCGCAGCTCGGTCTGCTTGCGGCGATCCCAGCGGATCCCGAGCAGCTCACCCATCCGGGGGTGGGCGGCGGCCTCGGCGCAGATCCGGGCCGGCCGCGAGAGCGCCGGGGTCAGCACCCGCCATGCCGGCGTGACGAGCAGGTGGAGCCAGCGCGGCCCGACCAGCGTCGGCACCGGCAGGTCGTCGAAGCTCGCGCTCGCCCACTGCAGGAACTCGTTGTCGGCGAGCTTCGTGGCCGCGACCTCGTCGTAGTAGGCGAGGGCCTCGGTGATGGTGGGTGGCACCTCTGCCTGCCCGCTGGCGAGGTCGAAGTCGCTCATCGCGAGCACTGTCTCCCACACGACCTCGCGCTCCTCGGGGGTCAGGTCGGCGGCGTACGTCGTGACGTAGCCGGTGTAGAACACCAGCGCACTGCTCGTGCCGACCCACTTCCACAGCGCGGGGTCGAGCGCGCTGAACCGCTCACCCTCGAACTCGCCGCGCCCGCGGCCCCGGACCGACCCGTGCATCCGCTTGAGCTGCTCGGCCTTCGCGCGTCGGTCGCCCTCGTCGCCGAAGAGCATCAGCGGGCCCCACAGGTAGCTGCGGATGCCGCGGTTGGTGAAGTTCTCCCGGAACCGCCCGGTCGCGTCCACCGCGGCCGCGACCTCGCGGTAGGCGACCTGGTCCAGCGCCAGCCGCCCGAAGAGCCCGAACGCGACCGGCGTCCCCATCCACCACCGCACGTCGGCGGCCAGCTCGTGGTGCGGTCGGCTCGGGTGCCACGGCGGCAGGGAGGTGCTGGCAGTCGTGGTCATGGCGGCTCCTGGGTCCTCACGCAAAGTGACTACGTGCGTGTGCAGTTATCAGGAGACCATGCGGAGAGCCCTTGGATCAACCCCGTCCACTACCGTTGACCCACCTTCCCCGGTTGCTCTGCTGGCACGGGCGGCCAGACTTTGAATCTGGTTTTCGTTGGTTCGATTCCAACCCGGGGAGCTTCGTGGCTCGTGTTCGGGCCCGTCGGTGTGGGACCGTCGTGCATGACAACTTCACGGCCCTCGCAGTGACCGCGATCGCGGAGCCGGTTCCCGGCGCGCACCAGGGCTGGGAGCGCCTGCTCCGCGCCCGCCTGATCGACATGACGCTGCTCGGCCCCGAGGTCGCGGTCGGCACCGTCGCGGCGGCGGTCCTCGCGGACGGCCCGGAGAGACCGTTCACGGCGGATGCGAGTGGCGAGAACGCCCACACCGCCTGCGAGATCGACGCGCTGACCGGGCACGGTCCCGGCAGCCTCGCGCTGGAGCGGGGCGAGGTGGTGTGGGTGCCGGACGTCGCAGGCGAGCACCGATGGCGGTCCTGGCGACGGGCAGTGACGGGGATCTGGTCGTCGGCCCTCGCCCTCCCGGTCGACGTGGACGGTACGCCGGGCGCCGTGATCCTCTATGCGGGCGCCGGGTCCGGCGCCGCACTCCTCCTGTCCCTCGTGGCCGCGCTGGAGTGACCCGACCTCACTCCCGGCGGTCTCGGCCGGCCCAGCTCGACGGCGGGTCGCTGCTCGGGAACGACTCCTCGACGACCTCGTCGACGGACTCCTCAGGGTCCTCCTCGTCCACGGCCGCCTCGGGGTCGACGTCCTCGACGCTGGCCTCCGGATCGGTGTCCTCGGGGTCGTAGCGCTCGGGTTCGGACATGAGCCTTCTCCTCTCCTCGGATGCTCGCCCGGTTCCCGCTCGGCGCGGCCTCAATCGCCCGTGGGCCCCGGCCGGCTGACGCCGGTCACTCCGCGAGGACGGCGGCGACCTCGGCCGAGTCGTAGAACGGCGCGAGCCGGTCGCGCAGGATGCGCTCGAGGTCGCCGTTCTCGTGGGCGACCGCGAGCGCGTCGGTCGCGACCCGCACGCCCTCGGTGATGGCCGCCTCGCGGTCGATGCCGAGGTCGAGCAGCAGGGCCGAGGCCGGGTGCTCGCCGTAGACGCCCCAGAAGGCCGCGACGACGGCGTCGGCGAGCTCCAGGACGGCCGGCCGGGCAGCGCCGTCGATGGTGACGTCCTGCGCGAGGCCGGCGATCCGGCGAACCTCCTCGCGCGTGGTGACGTCGCGCAGGTGGGGGATCGGGTGGTCGGCGTACAGGTCGTAGACCTCGAGCACGGCCGCCCGCGCGGCAGGGTCGGACAGGGTGTCGACGAGGACGCGGTTCAGCCGCTTGGCCGCGATCGCCGCGCCCTTCGAGGTCACGTCGCCGAGGACCGCGTCGATCGAGCCGGTCGCGGCACCGGCGACGGCCCCTGCGGCGCCGAGCCCGAAGGAGACGAGCGCACCGACGCCCGGCACCTTCTCGGCGGCCGCCCGGTTGGACTGCAGCATCTCGTTGACCAGCCGCCCCACGAACCGCGACGCCAGGCCGGACGCGAGCGGGCTGGCGCTCACGTCGTCGAGCAGGCGGCGTACGACGTCGGTGTGGGCCAGCGCCTCGTCGGTGATCCGCTCGACGTCCTCGCGCGCGACCACCTCGCTCAGCGTGTACGCCGAGGCGGGGCCGTCGTACGCGACGTCGGCGAGCATCTGCACGATCGTGCTCGCGCCGGTGCTCGCCGGCGCGACCGCGAGCAGCGTGCGGACGGCGCGCTGGGCGTCGTGCACGGTGACGAGCCGGCCGAGCGGGACGCGGGTCTCGGCGTCGAGCAGCTCGCGGAGGTCCCGCTCGACAGCGGCCGCGGCGTCGGGGCCGGTCAGCTGACCGACCAGCCAGGCCACCTGGGCGTCGAGGAGGCGCTGCGCACGCGACGGTGAGGTCATGGCGCGAGCGTAGAGCGGCCGTGGGGTGGACCGACGATCCGGCCCACCCCGCGGCCGGGGTTCCAGCAGGCCTCAGAACGTCAGCTTCACGACCGAGGGGTCGTGGTCCGACATCTGCGTGGAGAACTCGCTGTTGGCGTGCACCACGTCGTAGGCGTACGTGGCGAGCGCCGGCGACAACAGGATGTGGTCGAGCACCTGGCTGTTGCCCTGGTAGTCGTAGGTGTAGCGCTCGTTCGCCGGCAGCGTCCGCGGCAGGTCGTTCAGAGCGGTCGTCCCCGACCCGACCAGGATGTCCGCGGTCTGGCTGAACTCGTCGTCGTTGAGGTCACCCATCACCACGACTCGCGCGTTCGGGTCGGCGGCCAGCAACGAGTCGGTGAAGGTGCGCACCAGCGAGGCCTGGTCGTGCCGCTGCGTCTCCGAGGAGTGCACCGGCGGCTGGTCCTTGCCGAAGTCCGGGTCGTCGCCGCCCTTGGAGTTGAAGTGGTTGGCGATGACGAACAGCGACTTCCCGTTCCAGCTGAACTGGCCAACGAGCGGCTTGCGCGACGAGCTCCACGCGCTGTTCGTCGGCTGGATGCGCGACGGGTTGGTGACCAGCGTGGTCGCCGAACCGGTGCCGGACAGCGTCGCGTTCGTGCCGTACGTCGGTGTGCCACGACCGGTGAAGGACAGGCCACGGTCGGTGCGGTACAGGAAGACCTGCCGGATGTTGCCGCCCGGCTCACCGCCGTCGGTGTCGTTCTGCGGGGCGATCGAGGTCCACGAGTACGCCGGTCCGCCGGCTGCCGAGATCGCCGCGATCAGCTTGGCCATCGTCTGGTCGCAGGCCACCACGCCGTCGTCGGTCGCGCCGTCGTTGTCCTGGATCTCCTCCAGCGACACCAGGTCGGGGGACTTCAGGTTGTTCACCAGCTGGGCGGCCAGCCCGTCGAACTTCGTCTGCGGGTCGGTCGGGTCGAGGTTCTCCACGTTGAACGTCGCGGCCGCGAGCTGGCCGGAGGTGGCCGCGGTCGTGGACTCGGCCTGCAGGCCGCCCGAGGTGACCGTCGGGGTCGAGGTCGGCTCGAGGTCGTAGGTGCCGAAGCCGTAGTCGAGGACGCCGGTCAGGTTGCCGAGGCTGTCGCCCACGTTCGCGACGGCCGAGGGCGCGAGCAGGTCGGAGACGACGATCCGCTCGGGGTTCGGGTCGGTCGCGGTGAGCTGGATCCCGCCGCGCGGCGTACGGGTGCCGGCGCCGTTCGGCACGACCGGGGTCTCGCCGTAGGTGGTGTTGGTGGGCCCGACCACCTGGGCACCGACGATCGTGACGCGCATGTCCTCGAGCGACTCCCAGAAGTCGAGGCCGTCGCTGCTCGGGTCGAAGGTGTTGGAGGTCTCGACGTTGCCGCTCGAGTCGTCCTCGATGACGGTCGACGGGACGATCCGGTCGGCGGAGGCCGATCCGGCGCCGACCGTCACGGGCGCCGGGAGGGCGTTGCCCGAGGACACCTTCGTCACGGTCGGGGAGGTGATCTCGGTGCTCGTCAGGTTAGCCGACGTCGCCCCGCCCGAGCGGTACTCGCTGACCGTGCCCGCCACCGTCACCGCGTCGCCGACGGCCACCGTCGGGGCGGTGGAGGTGTAGACGTAGATGCCCTCGGAGGTCGCCACGTTGCTGTCCTGGCACGCGGTGGGCTCCTCCAGGAAGAACCCGGCCGGGCCGACGCCGGTGACGATGCCGCCGACGCCCGACACCGAGCCGGTGGTGGCGAGCTGCGAGGCGCCCTGGATCGCGTGGATCTGGGTGCCGGTGCAGGAGGTGCCTCCGCCGCCGGTCAGCGTGGAGGTCCCCGGCGTCGGCGCGGCCGCGGCGAAGTCGGTGCTGTTGTGGTCGGTGTCCGCGACGGTCCGGGTGACCGACGCGGTGTTCGAGCCGGCAGGGGCAGCCGCGCCCTCGGCGTCGTTGGCCGTCCCGTAGCCGACGAAGTCCTTGACGCCCGCGGCGGCGTGGCAGGTCGACCCGCAGGTGAGCGTGGTGTTGTTCGTGACCAGCGCGACCTTGCCCGACGTCGCGCTCAGGTTCGTGGTGCCGGTCGCCTGGGGCGTGGGCAGGGCGGCGCCGGTCGTGCCGGTGTACAGCTGCACGAGGTACGTCGCTCCGGCGGCGACCGAGCCGCTGAGCGCGGTCCGGCTCCAGGTGGTGCCGGAGGCGCTGGCGTACTGCACGCTCCAGCCGGCGAGGCTCACCGACGCGGAGCCGGTGTTGACGAGCTCCACGAAGTCGGAGCGGTACGGCGCACCGGAGTTGCCTCCACCGCCGTACACCTCGCTGATGACGACGTCGCCGGAGACGGCGTGCGCCGCGGTGGGGACCGCCACGACGGCGCTCGCCGCGGCGGCTGCCAGCCCGAGGCCGGCAAGGACAGGACGGGACACGGTGATTCCTCTCGAGAACGGAACTGACCTTCAGGGCCCGGCGGGCCAGCGCAGAGCCTCGTGCCGGGACCGGTCCCGGCGCTACGGCAGCGGGCGCTCGGCACCGGAACTTCTTGCGATGTTCACCCGCATCGACGGCAGACGCTCCACTCATCCCTTCGCAGTGCAGGAAGATGAAGGTGAAGATCATCCGAACGGGTCTGGACGGGCTTCCGGGCAGGCGATAGAACGTGAGGCGCTGCCCTGTCCGGACGGCACATCTCGATCCCGGGAGGAACCCCACGATGAGAAGAGTCCTGGCTGCACTCGGTGTGAGTGCGCTCGTGGCGACCGGCATCGCTGCCACCGCGGCCGACGCCCACGCCAAGCCCCACGGCCTGCACGCGCAGCGGGTGTGTGCGCTGCCGTCGGCGGGCCACGCCGCGTGCGACGCCAAGGTGCTGGTCAGCTCCGCCGGCGTCGTGCCGAACAGCACCGCGCCGGCCGCGGGCGCGATGACGCCCGCGAACCTGCAGTCCGCCTACAACCTCGGCGGCACCAGCTCCGGAGGCCGGACCGTCGCGATCGTCGACGCCTACGGCTACCCGAACCTGGAGCGCGACCTCGGGACCTACCGGTCCTACTTCGGCCTCCCGGCCTGCACCTCTGCCAGCGGTTGTCTCAAGGTCATCGACCAGAACGGCGGCACGAGCCTGCCCCGCTTCAACACCGGCTGGGCCGGCGAGCAGGCGCTCGACGTCGACGCCGTCTCCGCGATCTGCCCGGACTGCAGGATCGTCGTGGTCCAGGCCAAGTCGGCCAGCTTCGCCGACCTCGGCGCAGCGGTGAACACCGCGGCCAAGCAGGCCGGTGTCGTCGCGATCTCCAACAGCTACGGCGGCGGCGACGCGGCCGACACCACCTACGGCACCTACTACAACCACCCGGGCATCGCGGTCACTGCGTCGACCGGTGACAACGGCTACCAGGGCGGCTCCTACCCGGCGTCCTCGTCCTACGTCACCGCCGTCGGTGGAACGTCCCTCGTCGCGGCCTCGAACAGCCGCGGCTGGTCCGAGACGGTGTGGAGCGGCGCGGGTTCGGGCTGCTCGTCGTACAACACCGCCCTGCCGGGCGCCTCGTCGTACAACACCGGCTGCGCAAAGCGCGCGATGGCCGACGTGGCTGCCGCGGCCGACCCGTCGAACGGCGGCATGGCGATCTACTGGCCGACGAGCAAGAGCGCCTCGACGTGGGCGCAGGTCGGTGGCACCAGCGAGTCCTCGCCGATCATCGCCTCGGTCTACGCGCTGTCGGGCAACACCTCCGGCTACGCCAACGCCCTGCCCTACGCCCACCCGGGCAACCTGAACGACGTCACCTCCGGCTCGAACGGCACCTGCCCCACCACCCAGTGGTGCAACGCCCGCGCCGGTTGGGACGGTCCGACGGGCCTCGGTACGCCGAACGGCACCGGCGCCTTCTGAGGTTTCGATACCGCGGCCACCTCGCAAGCTCGGTCGCCGCGGCTCCTCCTCAACCACCATCGTTGGTTGAGTAGCCGCGAGCGCCAGCGAGCGGCGTATCGAAACCAACCTCGGCTTCACGTGAGATCGACGCCCGTCCAGGCTCCTCCGGGGCGGGCGTCGGCGCGTGTCAGGAGACGGTGCCGTAGATCATCCGCAGCACGACCTCGGTGAGGTCGGCGACCGCGGCGTCGTAGGCCTTGCCGCGCAGCTGGGCGATGGCGCGCAGGCGGCTGTCGCGCAGGTCGGAGATCATCTCGGCCAACGCCGTGGGGCTGAGGCCGGTGGGCGCCGCGCCGGAGGACTGGTCGCGCTCGATCTTCGCGGCGAGCCCGGTGACCAGGCGGGTGTGCGCCCGCTCGACCCAGTCCAGCAGCGGCTCGTACTCCACCGCGCCGGTGGTGCACGTCAGGATCGGCAGGTGCTCGCGCCAGACGGCGGCGACCAGGTGGTGGTGCTCGAGCAGGCCCGCGCGGTCCGCGCCCTCGCTGTCGAACCAGCCGTGCGTGCTGCCGAACTGCTCCCACAGGCCGTCCAGGAGCGCGGCGACGACGGCCTGCTTGGTGGGGAAGTAGAAGTAGAAGGCGGTACGGGAGACGCCGGCCGCCTTCGCGATGGCGTCGATCGTCAGGTCGTTGACGCTGCGCTCTGCGAGGAGCTGGCGGGTCGCCTCGACGATCGCCTGCTCGCGCTGGTCGCCCTTGGTCGGCCCGCCCCTGCGGCGCACGGAGGTGGACGAGGCGGTCATGCCGTCGAGTGTACGCCGTCTCGACGCTGCGTCACTGGTGTTTGACGTCACGTCGTCGAAAATCGACACTACGTCAATTCTTGTGTCACCCTCGTTCCATGACCACCACCCTCGACACCACAGCTGCCGTCGAGGCGCCCTCGGTCCGCCCTCGGAGCGGCCCCGCGACGTACTCACGGCTCGTCCTTCCCGCCATGGCGGCGAACGTCTTCCTGCTCTCGCTGATCCAGACCGTCGTCGTCCCCGCGCTCACCCTCATCGGCACCCAGCTGGGCGCCGCCGCGACCACCGTCGGCTGGGTCTCGACCGCGACGATGCTGACCGCGGCCGCGCTCACCCCGCTCTTCGGCCGGCTCGGCGACGTCCTCGGCAACCGCCGCGTGATCCTGGTCGTCCTCGGCCTCACCCTGGTCGGCAGCGTCGTCGCCGCGACCGCCGACAGCATCGGTGTCCTCATCGCCGGTCGTGCCCTGCAGGGCGCGAGCTTCGGCCTGTTCCCGCTCGCCATCAGCGTGCTGCGCCAGGAGCTGCCGATGGAGCGCATGCACCACGGCATGGCCGTCGCCGCATCGGCCCTCGGCTTCGGCAGCGGGTTCGCGCTCGTCGCGACCGGCCTGCTGACCCAGCACGACGGTGACTTCCACCGGATCTTCTGGCTGACCGCGGCCGCCTCGCTCGTGATGCTGGCGGTCAGCGCGTTCGTCCTCCCGCGACGTCCGGGTCAGGGCGGGTCCGTCGACTACCGGGGCGCCGCGGTGCTCGCGCTCGGCCTCGTCCTCCTGCTGCTGCCGGTCTCCCAGGGGCACGAGTGGGGCTGGACCTCGGTGACCACCCTGGGCCTGTTCGCGGCCTCCGCGGTCGTGCTCGTCGGCTTCGGCGTCCTGCAGCACCGCACGTCGACGCCGCTGATCAAGCTGGACCTGCTGTCCCACCGACCCGTCCTGGCGACCAACCTCGCCTCGCTGTTCGTCGGGTTCGCGATGTTCAGCGTGTTCCTCGGGGCGACGTACTTCGTGCAGACCCCGGACGTCCTCACCGGCTTCGGCTTCGGGGCGAGCGTGCTGCGCACCAGCGTCGTCTACATGCTGCCGGGCACCCTGCTCGCCATCCCGCTCGGCCCGATCTCGGGTCGGTTCGTGGTCCGCTTCGGGGCGCGTCCGGTGCTGCTGGTCGCCAGCCTGCTCGGCGTCGCGTCGCTGGCGTCGCTCTCGCTGCTGCACGGCACCAGCCTGGAGTTCATCCTTGCCCTCGTCGTGGGCAACGCCGCGATCGCCGTCGCGTACGCCGCCATGCCGGCCCTGCTCGCCCAGCACGTGTCCCTCGCGGACACCGGCGTCGCCAACTCGGTCAACTCGATCATGCGGACCGTCGGCGGTGCGATCGGCTCGGCGATCGTGATCACCGTCCTCACCAGCTCGACCGCGAGCTACGCCACCCCTGCCGGCCCGATCGCGCTGCCGACCGAGGGCGCCTACGAGACGGCGTTCGTGCTCGGTGGCATCAGCTTCGCCATCGCCGCGCTGCTCGCCGCCTTCGGGTTCGGCCACCACGGTCGGGCGTCGACCGGAGAGGCCTGCTGAGGCCGTCCGGACCCTGCCGCGGACGTCATACGGACGGAGCCCTCAGGCGCTCCGTCCGTATGACGTCCCGCCGTGGCCCGCGGCTAGGGTGGCACGTGTGACCGAGCAGCTCACCGTGATCGTCCTCGCCGCGGGTGGCGGGACCCGGATGAAGTCCAAGACGCCGAAGGTGCTGCACCGGATCGGTGGCCGCTCGATGATCGGCCACGTCCTCGGTGCGGTCGCCTCGCTCGCGCCCGCAGGCGTCGTCGTGGTCGTGGGTCACCAGCGCGAGCTGGTCGGCCCGCACGTGGCCGAGTCGCTGCCCGCGGCCGTGCTCGCGGTGCAGGAGGAGCAGCTCGGCACGGGCCATGCCGTGCGGATCGCCCTGCAGGAGCTCGGGGGAGTGGGGCCCGAGGGCACCGTGCTGATCGCGTACGGCGACACCCCGCTGCTCGAGGGCGAGACCCTGGCGAGCTTCGTGGCCGCCCACCACGACGCGGGCGCGGCCGTCAGCATCCTGAGCGGCGTCGTCGACAACCCCCGTGGCTACGGGCGGATCGTGCGCGCTGACGACGGCACCGTCGAGGCCATCATCGAGGAGAAGGACGCCAGCGACGAGCAGCGTCGGATCAGGGAGATCAACTCCGGCATCCTCGCGTTCGAGGCGCGCTTCCTGCTCGACGCGGTCGGCCGGATCGGCAACGACAACGCGAACGGCGAGTACTACCTGACCGACGCGATCGGGCTCGCGCGCGCATCGGGGCTGCCCGTCTCGGCGTACCCCATCGACGACGTGTGGCAGACCGAGGGCGCCAACGACCGCGCCCAGCTCGCCGCGCTCGGCGCGGAGCTGAACCGCCGCATCGTCACCCGCTGGATGCGCGACGGCGTCACCGTCATGGACCCGGCGACCACCTGGATCGAGTCCGACGTGACGCTCGCGCCGGACGTCACGATCCTCCCGGGCGTGCAGCTGCTGGGCGCGACCTCCGTGGCCGAGGACGCGGTGATCGGTCCCGACACGACGCTGGAGGACTGCGAGATCGGCGCCGGGGCGCGGGTGGTCCGCACGCACGGCCAGCTCGCCGTGATCGGCGACGGTGCGACGGTCGGGCCGTTCTCGTACCTGCGCCCGGGCACCACGCTCGGATCCGACGGCAAGATCGGCGCCTTCGTCGAGACCAAGAATGCGCAGATCGGCGACGGTGCGAAGGTCCCGCACCTCTCGTACGTCGGCGACGCGGAGATCGGCGAGGGCACGAACATCGGCGCCGGCACGATCTTCGCCAACTACGACGGGGTCGCCAAGCACCGGATCACCGTGGGCAGGCACGCCAAGACCGGGTCGAACAGCACCTTCGTCGCGCCGGTCACGATCGGCGACGGCGCGGGCACCGGTGCGGGCACGGTCGTGCGCGACGACGTACCGCCGGGGGCGCTCGCGGTCAGCGCCGGCCGCCAGCGCAACCTGCCCGGGTGGGCGCAGTCGAAGCGTGCCGGGACGGCCCAGGCGGACGCCGCGGCGGCCGCCGCCGGGGGTTCCGCTCACGATGAACAGTCCGAAAACGGACCAGGGCTTGGGGGCGACCCCGCCGAGCAGGCAGAATCCTGACCGAGGCATTGGGCGAGCGGGGAGCGACAACGTGGCCGGACTGAAGAAGACCACCGAGAAGAACCTCATGGTCTTCTCCGGACGGGCGCACCCCGAGCTGGCGAACGAGGTCGCCGACCTGCTCGAGACCGACCTGGTCCCGACCGAGGCGCGCGAGTTCGCGAACGGCGAGATCTACGTGCGGTACGACGAGTCCGTCCGTGGCTGCGACGCCTTCGTCATCCAGAGCCACACGACGCCGATCAACCAGTGGATCATGGAGCACCTGCTCATGGTCGACGCGCTCAAGCGCGCCTCGGCCAAGCGGATCACCGTCGTCATGCCGTTCTGGGGCTACAGCCGCCAGGACAAGAAGCACCGCGGCCGCGAGCCGATCTCGGCCCGGATGATCGCCGACCTGTTCAAGACCGCCGGTGCCGACCGGATCATCTCCGTCGACCTGCACGCCGACCAACTGCAGGGCTACTTCGACGGACCCGTCGACCACCTGATGGCGCTGCCCGTCCTCACCGACTACATCAAGGGCAAGTACGGCGACCAGGAGCTCGCCGTCGTCTCCCCGGACGCCGGTCGGATCAAGGTCGCGGAGAAGTGGGCGGCCAAGCTCGGCGACGTCCCCCTGGCGTTCATCCACAAGACCCGGCGCACCGACGTGGCCAACGAGGTCGTCGCCAACCGTGTCGTCGGTGACGTCAAGGGCCGCATCTGCGTCCTGACCGACGACATGATCGACACCGGCGGCACGATCGTGAAGGCAGCCGAGGCCCTCATGGCCGACGGTGCCGCGGGCGTCATCATCTGCGCCACCCACGCGATCCTCTCCGACCCGGCCGTCGACCGGCTCAAGAACAGCCCGGCGCTCGAGATCGTCGTCACGAACACGCTCCCGCTGCCGCCGGACAAGCAGTTCGACAAGCTGACCACGCTGTCGATCGCGCCGCTGGTGGCCCGGGCCATCCGCGAGGTCTTCGAGGACGGCTCGGTCACCTCGATGTTCGACGGCCAGGCTTAGCACTGCGCGAGCGCGTCGTCGCTGTCGGCGCCTAGTGGTGCGTCCGAGAAGTTGTGGAACGGTTGGCGTGCTCACGGTGCGTGGATCGCAAGGCGCCGGTGCGCAGCCATACCGGGTCGTCTCGCAAGCGCCGGCAACGCCGCGAGGTGCGTGCTGTGGGTGCGCGAAGCGCTTCAGAACTTCTTGGACGCACCACTAGCTCGGTTTGCGTCCCTCGGCTCCTCCGGTCGCTCGTTCCTCGCTCCCTGCGTCGCCTCCTGCCGCGCACCTCGCAACCGGCGCCGGCGACGCCGCGCTGCCGCGCGCGGTTGTCTTCCGTAGGTCCTGCCTTGGTCTGGCGGCAAGACGTTCGTAGGGACGTGCCGCGTGCTGTGCACCACGCCTGTCCGGACGGCCGCGGTCAGCTGAGGACGGCGAGTCCGTCGCCCTCGACCAGCGCGAGGTCGGGCTGCCGGCCGGACGCGATCATCAACAGCTCCTGGATCGGGCCGCGGACGGTGGGTCCGCGGCCGCGCGTCCAGTCGACGTCGGTGGCCTCGAGCCGGAGGGAGCGCACCTGGCGGTTGGTGCCCATGAGGGGTGCGAGGCGGCGTACCCGGTCGGCGGCCAGCGCCGCGGCCTCCGGCGGCATGGTGCGCGAGCGGCCGAGCGGGCGGACGACGTCCTGGTGGTGGAGCAGCGCGTCGATGAGCGGCTCGACCGAGGTTGTGGTGGGGACGTGGTGGGTGCTCGTCGCGTACGTCGCGAAGTCGGCCAGGATCTGGCCCGGCGTCTGCGTCGCCCCGAGCCGCTGCACCTCGCGGAAGATCATCGTGTTGTAGCCGCGTCCCAGGTTGCGCCCGACCAGTCCCGCCATCTCGCGCCAACCGATCTGCGGTGTCGAGATGACGTGCGCGGCGACGTCCTTCACCGTCCAGCCGGGGCAGAGCGTGGCGTGGTCCCAGTCGGCGTCGTCGAGCTCGGCCAGGGTGGCCGCGAGCGCGGCGCGCTCGGCATGGATGTGTCCCCAGAGCGTCGCCTTGTCCATACCGATATAGTCAGGCTGACTGACTAAATCCGTCAAGGAGCCCGAGTGAGCCTGCACCCCGGCCTGCTGATGTTCATCGGCGCCCGTCACGTCGAGCAGCGCGTGGGCGACGCGATCGCGGCGGCAGGTCACGACGACCTGACGCCCGCGATGGCGCGGGTGGCGGCCCGGTTGAGCGAGGATGGCATCCGGATCACCGACCTCGCCGCCCAGGCGCGGATCACCAAGCAGAGCGCGAGCGTCCTGGTCGAGCAGCTGGAGCGAGCGGCGTACGTCGAGCGGGTTCCGGATCCCTCCGACGCCCGCGCCCGCCTCGTGGTGATCGCACCCCGCGGCCGCGAGGTGCAGCGGATCGCGCGCCGCGTCGAGCGCCAGGTCGAGCGGGAGTGGAGCCGCCACCTCGGGCCCGAGCGGATGGCGGCGCTGCAGGAGGCCCTCGAGGACCTGCGGCAGATCACCGACCCCTACGCCCCCGGGTCCTGAGCGGCGAGCGCCCGGTCCAGGTCGTCGAGCGCGTCGTTCCAGGCACGCGCCAGGACCGTCGGGACGTCGCCCTCGAGGGTGCGCGCCAGCTCGTCGCGCAGCGTGCGACGGTCCGCGACCGGCATCGGCAGCCAGGGGAACGCGCGGCCGATGATCTGCCCCATCGCCTGCCCCGACGAGCGGGCGAGGGCGAGGCCCTCGGCCGGGTAGCGGGTGAGGTACGGCGTCACCAGGTCGGCGTCGTTCCAGAAGCCCTGCGCCACCGCGGCGAGCTCGTGGTTGGTGAGCCTCCCCGACATCAGCAGGTCCCAGGCCGCGGCCTTCGCCGCCGCGGTGCCGATCGCGGCGCGTGCCGTCAGGGCCGCGTGGTGGCCGGCCACCGACCGGTCCCGCTGCTCCTCGGCCGCGAGGAAGCCGATGTGCCCGAGCTCGGCCAGGCGTCGGACCACGACCCAGCGCACCGCCTGGTCGACGTACGCCGGCGGGTCGGTCAGCCAGCCGGCGAGCAGCTCGACGTCGTCGCTCGACCCGGCCAGGGCACGCGCCGCGGCCGGGGCGAGGGCCGGGTGGTCGAGGCCGGCGCGGGCGACGGTCGTCAGCCGCTCGCCGAGGGCTGCGGCGCCCGCCGGATCGGCGTACAGCCGGATGATCCGCTGCACCGTGCTGAGCACGCCCTCGACGATCAGCGGCTCGCGCTCGGGGACCAGGTGCTGCTCCAGGAGCCTGCCGAGGCCGGCCAGGTCCAGGGCGCCGGACTCGACGCGGTCGAGCATCTGCCACCACAGCACCGCGCGGGTGAGCGGCGCCTCGATCGCACTGAGCCGGCGCTCCACGAACCGCAGCGAGTCGTCGTCGAGACGCACGGCCGCGAAGGTCTCGTCGCCCGCGTTGACGACCACGGCCCGGTCGGCGAAGGACTCGAGCCGCACCGGCTCGTCGGCCAGGTCCACGAGCACGCGACCGACCTCCCGCGCCTCGTCGTCGTACGCCGCGACGGCGAGCCGGTGTGGTCGCGCGCCGACGCGCTGCAGGACCGGTACGTCGCCGTCGCGCGTGACCTCGACGGTGTCGAACCCGGTGGTCCGCAGCCACTTCTCCGCCCAGCCGCGGACGTCGCGATCGGTCGCGGCGTCGAGCGAGTCGAGGAAGTCGGCCAGGGTCGCGTTGCCGAAGGCGTGCGCGGTCAGGTGCCGGTTGACCCCGGCGAGGAAGTCGTCGCCGAGCCAGATGCCGAGCTGGCGCAGCAGGGCGTTGCCCTTCGCGTAGGTGATCATGTCGAAGTTCGCGAAGGCGGTGTCGGCGTCCGGCATCCGCTCGGCGTCCTCGGCCACGGGGTGCGAGGACCGGCGCAGGTCGGCGCGGTAGCCGGTCGGCTTGCGGGTGACGGCGGCGCTGGTCCAGGCGTCGTCGTACCCGGCGGCGGT
The DNA here is from genome assembly GCF_054777115.1 of Nocardioides maradonensis. Taxonomy (NCBI): domain Bacteria; kingdom Bacillati; phylum Actinomycetota; class Actinomycetes; order Propionibacteriales; family Nocardioidaceae; genus Nocardioides; species Nocardioides maradonensis. The sequence goes on from NZ_BAAHAZ010000004.1 coordinate 273,564, forward strand.
CGCCGCCACGTCGTACCCCATGAAGTCGGCGAAGGACTCGTTGAGCCAGGAGTCCTCCCACCACCGCATCGTCACGAGGTCGCCGAACCACATGTGCGCCATCTCGTGCGCGATCGTGGTCGCGAGCCACTCGCGCTGCAGCGCGGTCGGGATGCCGGCCACGAGGTACTCGTCGCGGAACGCGACGCAGCCGGGGAACTCCATGGCGCCCCAATTCAGGCCGGGTGTGAAGACCTGCTGGTAGTCGGCGAAGGCGTACGCCGGCTCGAAGACCCGCGTGTAGTGCTGGAAGCAGGCGCTGGTGATCCGGCGCAGCTCGGCGGCGTCGCGGCGCAGCGCGGGCTCCTGGGAGGCGCGGGCCCACCAGCCGAACCGCAGCGTCCCGCCGGGAGCCGCGGCGTACGGCTCGTCCCAGGTCTCGCCGACCCAGGGGCCGGCCCCCACGAAGAAGAGGTACGTCGCGATCGGCGGCGTCGTGCCGAAGGACCCGAGCCGCGCCTCGCCGCGCGTATCGGTGCCGAGCGCGGGCCCGTTGGCGAGCACGGTCCAGTGCGCCGGTGCGGTGACCGAGACGGTGAAGGTCGTCTTCAGGTCGGGCTGGTCGAAGCAGGGGAGCACCCGGTGCGCGATGTCCATCGCGGTGAACGCGCAGACGTACCGCTCGCCGTCGGCGGGGTCGGTCGTCACCGTCATCCCGTCGCCGTCGGTGACGTACGGCATCGTCGCGCGCACCCGCACGACGTTCTCGCTGGCCAGCTGGGTGAGCCGGATGCGCTCGCCGTCGTACGTCGCCGGGGTGCCGTCGACCGTCACGTCCCGTGCCGCCGCCAGCTCCAGGAAGGTCGACGCGCCGGGCGTCGAGGAGCGGAACCTGATCTCCGCCTCGGCCACGTAGGACTCGGTCGAGGTCAGGTCCAGGTGGACGACGGTGTGGACGTCGGACAGCAGGGCGGCACGCTCGCGCGCCTCGGTGAGGGTCAGGGGCACACGGTCACTCTAGGAACCCCGCCCCACGGCCCGACGCGCGGATTCGACCGGGCGCCGACGCCGCGCCTAGACTCTCCAGGTTGCCTCGGCGAGGGAGCATCCCGCGTGATGACTCCGTGATCGACAGGGCCCGATGTTCGGGGCCGTCGCGCCTCGCCGGGCCCCCGATCCCCGTCAAGCAGGAGAACGCAATGAGCACCGAGACCATCAAGGCTGAGGCCCGCACCGAGTTCGGCAAGGGCGCGGCCCGCCGCATCCGTCGCGAGAACAAGATCCCCGCGGTCATCTACGGCCACGGCAACGACCCGATCCACGTGACCATGCCCGGCCACGACACGATGATGGCGATCAAGCACGGCGGCGCCAACGCCCTGCTCGAGATCGAGATCGACGGTCAGAAGCAGCTCGCGCTGACCAAGGCCGTCCAGGTCGACCCGGTCCGCCGCCTGCTCGAGCACGTCGACTTCGTGGCCGTCAAGCGCGGCGAGAAGGTGACCGTCGACGTCCCCGTCCTCACCGTGGGCGAGGCCGCCAAGGACACCCTGGTCCAGATCGAGCACAACACCGTGCAGCTCGAGGCCGAGGCCACCCACATCCCCGAGTCGATCGAGGTCGACATCGAGGGCGCCGAGGCCGGCACCCAGATCCTGGCCGGCGCGCTCACCCTGCCGTCCGGCGCGACCCTGCTGACCGACGCCGAGGCGCTGGTCGTGCACGTCACCGAGGCCCAGGTCGCCGACCTCGGCGAGGAGCCGGAGGCCGCCGAGGCTGAGGCTGAGGGTGAGGCCGGCGAGGCTGCCGAGGCCGAGGCTGCCGAGGGCGGCGACTCGGAGTGAACCCCTTCGGTCGGCTCCGGTGGTTCCTGGGCCGGCTGATCTCCCCGGTCCGCACGTTCGCGCCGGGGAGCAACCCCTCCTCCACCGAGGCCGTCGACAGCGACCGGCCGGTGGAGGAGAACGACGACGAGGAGTGACCGATGGCCGACGACCAGCCCGACGTGTGGCTGGTCGTCGGCCTCGGCAACCCAGGTCCGTCGTACGCCGGACACCGGCACAACGTCGGCTACCTGGTGGTCGATGAGCTCGCGCGGAGGATGGGCTCGTCCTTCCGTGCGCACAAGACGGGCCGCGCCGACGTGGTCGAGGGGCGGCTGGGGGCTCCCGGTACGCCGGGCCCGCGCGTCGTGCTCGCCAAGAGCCGCAGCTACATGAACGAGACCGGCGGGCCGATCAAGGCGCTGGCCACCTTCTACAAGGTCGGGCCCGACCGGATCATCGCCATCCACGACGAGCTCGACATCGACTTCGGCCAGCTGCGCGTCAAGCGCGGCGGCGGCGACAACGGCCACAACGGCCTGAAGTCCCTGCGCGGCTCCCTCGGCTCGGGGGAGTTCTTCCGCGTGCGCTCCGGCATCGGCCGCCCGCCCGGCCGCCAGGAGGTCGCCGACTTCGTGCTGTCGAACTACTCCTCGACCGAGCGCAAGGACCTCCCCTTCGAGGTCGACCGCGCCGCCGACGCCGTCGAGTCGCTGATCACCGACGGCCTCGAGAAGACCCAGTCGCGCTTCAACTCCTGATTCTTGCGCGAGCGCGTCGCCGCTGACGGCGCCTCGCTCGGCTTGCGTCCCGCGGCTCCTCCGGTCGCTGGCGCTCCCTCCGTCGCCTCGTGCCGCGCGCCTCGCAACCGGCGCCGGCGGCGCCGCGCTGCCGCGCTCGCAGTTGCCTCGCGTAGGAACTGCCTTCCCGTGGCGGCAAGACGCCGGTAGGCGCGTCATGGCCTTGCCCTAGGGTGACCGCGTGACTTTCGATCCTGGTACGCCGTCCCCCGAGGTCGTCGCCGACGACCACCGCCTGGCCGCGTGGCTGGCCGAGGTCGCCGGCCGCCGGCTGCTCGAGGTCCGGGCGGAGGGTCTGCAGGGCAAGGAGCTCAAGGACGCGGGCGACATGGCCGCGCACCACCTGCTGATGGACCTGCTGGCGACGTACCGGCCCGACGACGCCGTCCTCTCCGAGGAGGGCAAGGACGACAAGGCCCGCCTGTCCGCGCACAAGGTCTGGATCGTCGACCCGCTCGACGGCACCCGCGAGTTCTCCGAGCCGCCGCGCGACGACTGGGCCGTGCACGTCGCGCTCTGGCAGGACGGTGAGCTCGTCGCCGGCGCGGTCGCGCAGCCGGTGATCGGGGAGACGTTCAACACCGGCACCCCGCCCGTCGTACCGGCCCGTACGTCCTCGAAGCCGCGGATCGCGGTCTCCCGCAGCCGCCCGCCCGCCTTCGTGGCCGCCCTCGCGGAGGAGCTGGACGCGGAGCTGGTGCCGATGGGGTCGGCCGGCGTGAAGATGATGTCCGTGGTGCGCGACGTGGCCGATGCCTACGTGCATGCGGGCGGTCAGTACGAGTGGGACTCCGCCGCGCCGGTCGCGGTCGCTCGCGCCGCCGGCCTGTTCACCAGCCGGGTCGACGGCAGCGAGCTGGTCTACAACCAGGACGACGTCTACCTGCCCGACGTCATCGTGTGCCGCCCCGAGCTGGCCGACCAGATCCTGGCCTTCATCAAGCAGCACGGCACCGACTGAGACCTGGATCTCTTGATCCGCCCGCGACACTGGTAGAGCGATGAACGAGCAGGACGAGCCACCGGCGAAGATCGACTGGCCGTCCGTCTTCGCGGGCGCCGGAGCCGCCGTGACGGTGGCCGTGCTGCTCTCGACGCTCGGTGCCGCCGGCACCCTCGTCGGCGCTGCCCTCGGCAGCGTCGTGGCGACGGTCAGCACCGCCCTCTACAAGCAGGGCATCCAGTCCAGCCGCCGCAAGATGGCCGAGGTCCAGGCCACGGCGTTGCAGCGCGTGGGCCAGGCCCAGCAGGAGGTACGCCGAGCGGCGGCTCACGCCACGTCCCCGACCGTCGCCTCCAACCTCGCCCGCGCCGACGCCCACCTCGAGAACGCGTCCTCCGAGCTCAACGACAACGCCCCCGAGCCGGCTCCGTCGCCTGCTCCGGTGTCGGTGGATCCGGCGCCTCCGGCGGCCCATGCGGCGCCCACGGGCGGGCTGAAGGCGTTGCCGTGGCGCCGGGTCGCCCTGCTGGCCGGCGCGGTCTTCGTGGTCGCCATGCTCGCCATCAGCGGCTTCGAGGTGATCGCGGGCAAGAGCGTCTCCTCGCTGACCGGGGGCACCACCACGGACAAGCGGACCTCGCTGTTCGGCGGCTCCACAGGCAGCAAGCAGCAGCCCACGCCGACCCCCACCCCGGCGCCGACGGTCACGGCCACCGTGACGACGACCGCTGCGCCGACGTCCGCCGGCCCCACCCCGACGACGAGCCCCACCGGGCAGCCGAGTGCCACCGCGACCGCGACGGGCACCGCGACCCCGACCACCTCGCCGACCGCGTCGGCGACCCCTCAGGCCTCGGACGCCGCCTCCCCGACCCCCTGACTAGGTGCAGGGCAGGGTGGTGCTGATCCGGGTGCCGCCACCGGCCGGGCTCGTGAGGTCGAGGGACGAACCGAGGGCGGCGAGCCGGTCCGCCATGCCGCGCAGCCCGCTGCCGTTCCTCGGGTCGGCCCCGCCGCGTCCGTCGTCGGACACGCTGACGGTCAGCCGGTCGTCGGCGCGCACCACCCGGATCTCGGCGCGGGTCGCCTCGGCGTACCGCGCGACGTTGGTCAGCCCCTCGCTGACGAACATGTACGCCGTCAGCTCCACGTCCTTCGCGATCTCCCCGTCGCACGCGACCACGAGGTCGACCGGGACCGAGGATCGCCGGGTCAGCGACCGCAGTGCCTCGGCCAGCCCGGCGCGGCCGAGGACGGCCGGGTGCAGCCCGCGGGCCAGCTCCCGCAGCTCGGCGGTCGCCTCCAGCACCTGAGCCCGGGCTGCCTCCACCTGGGCGGCGGTCTCGTCGTTCCCCGCATCCTCGCACCGTTGCGACAGCAGGCTCAGCTCGATCGACAGCGCTACCAGCTGCTGCTGCGCGCCGTCGTGCAGGTCGCGCTCGATCCGTCGCCGGGCGGCGTCGGCGGAGGTGACGATGCGGCGGGCCGCGGCCCGGAGCTCCGCGGCATGGCGACGCTGGCGCAGGAGCAGCGCGATCTGGGCGCTGAGCTCGCTGATCAGGCGCTCCTCGAACGGGGAGAAGCCGCCGGGCTCCTTGCGGATCACCAGTGCACCGACCGTCTCGCCCGCGTCCTCGACCAGGCGACGGTCGTCGGGGACGTCAGACCCCGTGGACCGATCGGGCCAGACCGAGACAGGTACCCACCCAGCATCGGTGGCCTCCCAGACCTGGGCCTCCTGGGCGCCCAGCGTCGACCCGACCTTGGCGGCGAGGCCGGACCACGGGTCGTCGGGGGAGTCGGAGAGGGTCGCGATCAGCCCGACGGCGTCGTCGAGCTGGTCGCGCGCGCGGGCGAAGGCCGCGTTCAGCAGGATCACCAGGACGAACACCACCGGCACGACCAGCAGCTGCTCCGCCATCCGGCCGACCCACCCGCCGAGGTCGGTCGCCACCACGTCCACGCTCCGCTCGTGGACGGCGGGGGCGTAGGGGATCAGCCGGGTGACGACGGCCAGCTGGATGCCGACGTACACCGTCATGAGGAACGCGAGCGCACCGAGTCCGCGCCGGACCCCGCCGTACAGCAGGATGCCGGCGAGCGGGGGCAGGATCGTGGCCCCCACGGTGACGGCGTCGTTCGCGCCGAACTGGTAGAGCCCGATGGAAGGCAGCGCGATCCACCCGTAGACGAAGACGTAGTAGGTCCAGCCGCCCTCGATGCCGCGCTCGGCCAGCCGCCAGCTGACGAGGCCCACGCACGCGGTCAGCACGAAGGGCGCGAGCAGCAGGGAGGTCGTCCACCGGCTGTCCACCTTGTCGCCGCTCATGACGAACGCGACGATCGCGACGACCAGCAGAGGGATCTGGAGCGGCACGACGACGGCCGCGATGAAGGCGGTCTTGCGCGCCGTCGAGTGCTGCGTGAACTCGACGAACCTGCCGACGGGGTCGATCACGAGCCGACAGTACCGACGGCCGCGCCTGCCCGGGCCGGACTCAGAACACGTTGAGAGGCCGGAACTGGACCGAGATCCGCGGCCCGGCCGAGGCGACCTTGGGGACCGCGTGCTCCCAGGTGCGCTGGCAGCTGCCGCCCATCACCACCAGGTCGCCATGGCCCATCTCCACCGCGATGCTCTCGCCGCCGGAGTGGGGCCGCAGGCAGAGCCTCCGCGGGTCGCCGAGGGACACGATCGCGACCATGGTGTCCTGGGTCGAGCCGCGCCCGATCGTGTCGCCGTGCCAGGCCACGCTGTCGCGGCCGTCGCGGTAGTAGCAGCAGCCGGCCGTGCGGAACGGCTCGCCGAGCTCCTCGGCGTACTGCTCGCTCAACGCCTCGCGCGCCGCCGTCAGCATCGGGTGGGGGAGCTCCTCACCGATCATGTAGGTGTGCACCAGGCGGGGTACGTCGACGACCCGGTCGTACATCCGGCGCCGCTCCGCGCGCCACGGCACGACCTCCACGAGGCGGGCGAAGACGTCGTCGGCGTCGGGCAGCCAGGTGCGCGCGACGTCGACCCAGGCACCGTCGCTCAACGGGGTGCGCCCGAGCGTCGCGAAGCTCGGCCCGCCGGCCGGCTCGGCCGCGAAGAGCGTCGACTGGAAGTCCATGCATCCACCGTAGCACTGGATCGAACAGATGTTCGGCAAGGAGGGGACGGCAAAGAAATTCCGATTCCTCGAGTCGCGTGCGCGCCGGACCCCTAGCCTTCGGGAAGTACTACCGACTGGGGGCAGCTGGTGTGAGCATCGCACTGAAACACGTGACCATCCGGGAGTACGTGCGTGCCTTGGTGGCGGAGAGCTCGCCCGGTGCGGCAGCCCCGTCGGAGCGCGACCTCGTCGACCGCTTCGGAGTGGCCCGGATGACCGTCCGGCACGCGCTCGACGCCCTCGTCGCCGAGGGTGTCCTGGAGCGCTTCCCGGGACGCGGCACCTTCGTGGCCCGGCCCCGCCGGGTCCGGTCGCGGGTGTCCGGCCTGACCGAGGACCTCGAGCGGCGCGGGCTGGTGGCGGAGTCCCGCAGCATCATGGCGGCGCGCTGCCCGGCGCCGACCCGGGTGGCCCAGGCGCTCGACGTCGAACCCGGCAGCAACGTCATCCGATGGCGCCGGCTCCGGCTCGCCGACGGGCGCCCGCTGTGCCTGAGCGACACGTTCCTCAACGAGCAGCTCGTGCCCCAGCTCCTCGACGGTGACCTGCCGAGCAGCCTGTACGCCGAGCTCGCCCGACGCGGTCACCGCCCGACCTGGGCCGAGGACGCCATCACCGCGGCGTCGGCCACCCCGGAGGAGGCGCGGCTGCTCGAGATCGAGCCCGGCGCGCCCGTCCTGCGTCACTCACGACGCGCGCTGTGGGGCGACCGTCCGATCGAGCTGTCCCGCACCACCTACCGCGGCGACGGGCACGTCATCTCGCTGCAGTTCGAGGCCTGAGCGCCGCCAGCTCCGCGGCGATGTTGCGGCGGGCCTCCTCCTCCCAGAGGCGACCGGCGGCCTCGGTGCGGAACAGGGACTCCCGCTCGAGCAGCCCGGCGAGCAGGGTGGAGCGCCCCTCGGCGAAGACGTCGTCGGGCAGGTGGCCGTACTCCCGGCGCACGGCGGCGGAGTAGGCGGCGTACTCCTCGGCGGGCAGCGCGAGCACGCCCAGGTCGGCGTCGGAGAGCGCGGCGCCGTTGTGGTCCTCGGGGTCCGGGCGGTGCGACTCGGTGAGGCGCACCAGGCGCGCCACCTCGGCCACGGTCGCCGCGTCGACGTACGCCGGCAGCGCGATCTCCGCCCAGACGGCCGACCGCTCCTCGGCGTCCCGCTCGCCGTCGTACACGGCGTCGTGGAACCAGGCCGCCAGCCGGGTGGGGAGGGGCTCGAACGTGGCGCCGTGCGCGGCGAGCCGGTCGAGCCGCGCCAGGACCTCGCTCAGGTGGCGTCGGTCGTGGTACCGCCGGCTGGGTTCGTCGTACGCCGCCAGCAGCTCGTCCCGCAGCGCGTCGGCGCCGCTCAACGGCCAGGCGGTCTCCTGATGGTCGTCCTCCATCCGGACATTGAAGCCCACGCGACGCCGACGTGGGGAGGGTTGGGGCAGGATTGTCCCCATGACTGAGGACCCCCGCGCCGAGCTGCTCCGCCTGCGGTCGAGCATCGACAACCTCGACGCCGCGCTGGTGCACCTGCTCGCCGAGCGGTTCAAGTGCACCGAGCAGGTCGGTCGCCTCAAGGCGCGTGCCGGCATGCCGCCGGCCGATCCGGGCCGCGAGGCGGTGCAGATCGCGCGGCTGCGCTCGATGGCTGAGACCTCCGGCCTCGACCCCCGCTTCGCCGAGCAGATCCTCGGCGTGATCATCGCCGAGGTGATCCGCAACCACGAGCAGTTCGCCGAGTCCGCGGAGGCCTGAAACCCGCTGGTGCCGGCCCCACCGCGCTGGTAGCAAGGAAGGGTGAGCGAGGACGACACCCAGGTGCTGCGCCGGTTCTTCGCCGCCGACGGGCGGCTGATGGACATGCCTGTGAAGCGGTCCAAGCGGCTGCTGGTGCTGGACCACGTCGCGCAGCGCTTCGAGCCGGGCCGGCGCTACGACTGGCGCGAGGTCGACGAGGTGCTGAAGGCCGTGCACGACGACCACGCGGCCCTGCGTCGCTACCTGGTCGAGGAGGCCTTCCTCAGCAGGTCCGACGACGTGTACTGGCGCAGCGGGGGCACGGTCGAGGTCTGAGTGGTGTGCGGCTGCGGGTTCGCCACGGCCCGCGTGCTGTAACACGTTGTTGTGCGAGGTACCCGCCCGGTTTTGTCGCTGGCAGCCCGTTCGGCGCGGTGCGCAGCGACCACAGTCGGCGCGTAGTTGGCCGAACCACGTGTGACAGCTCGCAGAGGGCGCCCAGCTGGCCGGACCACGTGTGACAGCTCGCAGAGGGCGCCCAGCTGGCCGAACCACGTGTGACAGCTCGCAGAGGGCGCCCAGCTGGCCGGACCACGTGTGACAGGTCGCAGAGGGCGCCCAGCGCCGAGGACCACGTGTGACAGCCCCAACGCCGAGTGAGCGCCGGTTCGCCCTCCGCGAACGACGGAACACCCGTCCCCGCCGGAGCATTGGACCGGTCATGACGAACCCGATCCAGCTTCCGGTGCTGTTCCTCTCCGACGTGGTGGTGCTCCCCGGCATGGTGGTCCGGGTCGAGCTCGACGAGCCCGCCCGTGCCGCCATCGACGCCGCCCAGCTGGCCTCCCGCGAGAGCGGCGAGGTCGCCCGCGTCCTCGTCGCTCCGCGCCTCGAGGACCACCGCTACGCCTCGTACGGCGTCGTGGCGACCGTCGAGAAGGTCGGCCGGTTCTCCGGCGGCGAGCCCGCCGCCGTGCTCAAGGCCGACGGACGTGCCCGCATCGGCAGCGGTGTGACCGGCCCCGGCGCGGCGTTGTGGGTCGAGGTCGAGGCCGCCGACACCGGCGCCGTCGACGACGACGTCCGTGCCCTCGCCGACGACTACCGCAAGCTCGTCGTCGGTCTGCTCCAGCGCCGCGAGGCGTGGCAGATCGCCGACCAGGTCTCCCGGATCGACGACCCGGAGACGCTGGCTGACACGGCGGGCTATGCGCCGTACCTCTCCGACGACAGGAAGCGCCAGCTCCTGGAGACCCCTGGCGTGCGCGAGCGGCTCGAGCTGCTCCTCGAGTGGACCCGCGACTTCGTCGCGGAGTCCGAGGTGAGCGACAAGATCGACTCCGACGTGCGGGAGTCCCTGGAGAAGAACCAGCGGGAGTTCCTGCTGCGCCAGCAGCTCGCCGCGATCCGCAAGGAGCTGGGCGAGGGCGACCCCGACGGTGGCGACGACTACCGCGCCCGGGTCGAGGCGGCCGACGTACCGGACCAGGTGCGGGAGGCGCTGCTACGCGAGGTCGACAAGCTCGAGCGGTCCAGCGACCAGAACCCGGAGGCGGGCTGGATCCGGACCTGGCTCGACACCGTCCTCGACCTGCCCTGGAACGTCACGACCGAGGACGACACCGACGTCATCGCCGCCCGCGCGGTGCTGGACGCCGACCACCACGGGCTCGACGAGGTCAAGGACCGGATCGCCGAGTACCTCGCCGTGCGCGCCCGTCGCGCCGAGCGCGGCCTCGAGGTCGTCGGCGGCCGCGGCTCCGGTGCCGTGGTGCTGCTGGCCGGGCCTCCGGGAGTCGGCAAGACCTCGCTGGGGGAGTCGGTCGCCCGCGCGCTCGGCCGGAAGTTCGTCCGCGTCGCGCTCGGTGGTGTCCGCGACGAGGCGGAGATCCGCGGTCACCGTCGGACGTACGTCGGCGCGCTGCCCGGCCGTGTCGTGCGGGCCATCAAGGAGGCCGGCTCGATGAACCCGGTCGTGCTGCTCGACGAGGTCGACAAGGTCGGCTCGGACTACCGGGGCGACCCGGCGGCCGCGCTGCTGGAGGTCCTGGACCCTGCGCAGAACCACACCTTCCGCGACCACTACCTCGAGCTCGACCTCGACCTGTCCGACGTGCTGTTCATCGCGACGGCCAACGACATCGGCACCATCCCGGCCGCCCTGCTGGACCGGATGGAGCTCGTCTCGATCGACGGCTACACCGAGGAGGACAAGGTCGCGATCGCGCGTGACTTCCTGGTCCCGCGTCAGCTCGAGAGGGCCGCGCTGAGCGCCGACGAGGTCACCATCACCGACGAGGCGCTGCGCGAGATCGCCGCGAACTACACCCGGGAGGCCGGCGTGCGCCAGGTCGAGCGGCTGCTCGCGAAGGCGTTCCGCAAGGCGACGGCGCGCATCGCGTCGGGAGATGTGGACAGCGTCCACATCGGGATCGGCGAGCTGAAGGACCTGATCGGCCGGCCGCGGTTCACGCCGGACCTCGAGGAGCGCACCTCGGTCCCCGGCGTCGCCACCGGCCTCGCCGTGACCGGCATGGGCGGTGACGTCCTGTACGTCGAGACCTCGGTCGCCTCGGGCGAGACGGGCCTGACCGTCACCGGTCAGCTCGGCGACGTGATGAAGGAGTCGGCGCGGATCGCGCTGTCGTGGGTGCGGGCCCACGCGACCGAGCTCGGCATCGAGCAGAGCGCGTTCGAGCGGTCGATCCACGTGCACTTCCCGGCGGGTGCCGTCCCCAAGGACGGTCCCTCCGCGGGCGTCACGATGGTCACGGCGCTGGTGTCGCTGCTCACCGGACGGCCGGTCCGCTCGGACATCGCGATGACCGGCGAGGTCACGCTGTCCGGCCGGGTGCTGCCGATCGGCGGGGTGAAGCAGAAGCTGCTCGCCGCCCAGCGGGCCGGCGTCTCCGAGGTGTTCATCCCGGAGCGCAACCGGCCGGACCTGGACGACGTACCGGCCGAGATCCTGGAGGCGCTGACCGTCACGCCGGTCGGGGCGGTCACCGAGATCCTGGAGCGGGCGCTGGTGGCGGCGGAGGCCGCGACCGTCGCCGCCTGATCCTCAGAGGATCTTGGTTCCGTACATCTCTCCCAACGGGTCGGCGAGGAGCTCCAACCGCTCCCCGTCCGGCCCGCGGAAGTAGATCGAGACCTTGGAGTCGATGTCGAAGGCGACGACTGCGTCGACCAGCTTGGCGCGCAGGTAGTCCCACTTCTCCTTGGTGACCGAGATGGCGAGGTGGTGGTGGCCGCCGTACACCTCGGCGTACGGCGTCACCGGCACCCCGGGCAGGTCGAAGTAGGCCAGCAGGTTGCCGTGGCCGATGTCGAAGAAGAAATGCGTCGAGCCGGGGAGGTCGCGGTTCTCGAACATCTCCACCAGCGGGAACTCCAGCAGGCCCTGGAAGAACTCCACGGTCCGCTGCACGTCGGAGCTGATGTGGGCAGTGTGGTGGACGCCGCGGGCGCTGCTCTCCGGCGGGTTCTCCTGCAGGAACTCCCTCTTGATGCGCTGCCGCTCCCGGGTCAGGGCGTCCAGGTCGATGTCGCGTCCGTCCGGGGTCATGCCCGTCACGCTAGACCGCAAGATCGTCCGCGTCGACGATCCGGTACGCATACCCCTGCTCGGCGAGGAACCGCTGCCGGTTCAGCGCGAACTCCGCGTCCACCGTGTCGCGCGCGACCACGGTGTAGAAGCGGGCGACCTTGCGCTCGCCGTCGGGTCCGGGCGGGCCCGGACGCAGCAGCCGGCCGAGCCGCTGGGCCTCCTCCTGGCGTGAGCCGAAGGAGCCCGACACCTGGATCGCCACCTCGGCGGTCGGCAGGTCGATGGAGAAGTTCGCGACCTTCGAGACGACCAGCAGGCCGATCTCCCCGGAGCGGAACCCGTCGAAGAGCCGCTGCCGCTCCTTCACGCTGGTCTCGCCGGTGATCACGGGCGCGTCCAGCTTGTCGCCGAGCTCGTGCAGCTGGTCGATGTACTGGCCGATGACGAGCGTCGGCTGGCCCGCGTGCTGCGCGATCAGGTCGCGGACCACGCCGAGCTTCTCCGGGGTGCAGGCGGCGAGGCGGTAGCGCTCCTCGGCCTCGGCGGTGGCGTAGGTGAGCCGTGCGGACTCGGGCAGCGTCACGCGCACCTCGACGCAGTCGGCGGGAGCGATCCAGCCCTGCGCCTCGATGTCCTTCCACGGGGCGTCGTACCGCTTCGGGCCGATCAGGGAGAAGACGTCACCCTCGCGGCCGTCCTCGCGCACGAGGGTCGCGGTGAGGCCGATCCGCCGACGGGCCTGCAGATCCGCGGTCATCCGGAAGATCGGCGCGGGCAGCAGGTGGACCTCGTCGTACACGATCAGGCCCCAGTCGCGGGCGTCGAAGAGCTCGAGGTGCGGGTAGACGCCCTTCCGCTTCGTCGTGATGACCTGGTACGTCGCGATGGTGACCGGCCGGATCTCCTTGACCGAGCCGGAGTACTCGCCGATCTCGTCCGCCGTGAGGGACGTACGCCGGATCAGCTCGTCCTTCCACTGCCGGGCGCTGACGGTGTTGGTGACGAGGATCAGCGTGGTCGCCTGCGCGTGCGCCATCGCGGCCGCGCCGACGATCGTCTTGCCCGCGCCGCAGGGGAGCACCACGACCCCGGAGCCGCCGTGCCAGAACGACTCGGCGGCGTCGGCCTGGTAGCCGCGGATCTGCCACCCGTCCTGGCGGAGCGCGATCCCGTGGGCCTCGCCGTCGACGTACCCGGCGAAGTCCTCGGCCGGCCAGCCCAGCTTCAGCAGCGCCTGCTTGAGGTTGCCGCGCTCGGAGGGGTGCACGGCGACGGTGTCGTCGTCGAGCCGCTCGCCGAGCATGCCCTGGACCCGCTTGGCCCGCAGGACCTCCTCGAGCACCGGCCGGTCGGTGCTGCGCAGCACGAGACCGTGGACGGGGTCCTTGTCGAGCGTGAGACGGCCGTAGCGCGCCATCGTCTCGGCGACGTCGACGAGCAGCGCGTGGGGGACCGGGTAGCGGCTGTAGGTCAGGAGCGTGTCCACGACCTGCTCGGCGTCGTGCCCGGCCGCCCGGGCGTTCCACAGACCCAACGGCGTGAGCCGGTAGGTGTGGATGTGCTCGGGGCTCCGCTCGAGCTCCGCGAACGGTGCGATCGCCTTGCGGCACTCCGCCGCCTGCGGGTGGTCCACCTCCAGCAGCAGTGACTTGTCGCTCTGCACGATGAGGGGGCCGTCGGTCACAGCCGACAAGCCTACGTGGCAGGCACAGGGACGACCTTCGTGATCCGGTGCATGGGGTAGCGGCGCTCGAGGTCCGGGTCGTCTCCGTCGTACGCCGTGAGCTGGCCGCCCTCGACGGAGACCGGCCGGACCTCGCGCTCGGTGATGACGCCGTGGTTGTCGGTGAAGCCGATGAGGACGGGCGCACCCCTCTCGATCGCCTCGCGCAGGGCGGACAGCGCGGTCGCGGGGGAGGAGGCGGTGGCCGGCCGGGAGCGCGTCTCGGCGTCGCCCTCGCGCAAGGACCGGACCGCCACGGCGACCTGGGCGGCCTGCCGGGCGGCGCCGGCCCGGGCGGGTGTCCTCGGCGTACGCGCCCGCAACGACTCGGCCGCACCCACCCGCACGACTCCGTCCACGCCCTCGATGACCGGCGCCATGCCCAGCTCGCGCAGCCGCGGCAGCAGCACGTCGACGGGTGTGGAGGAGACGACGACGGTCGGCGCGATCCGCTGCAGCCCGAGCGGTCCCGACTTCGGGTGCCGCACCAGGTCCAGCAGCGCGGCCTCGTCCTCGGAGCGGATGAACGCCTGCGCGAACCCGACCCGCAGCCGCCCGAACGTGCGCACGGTGTCGTCGACCAGGTACGTCAGCGGCTGCGGCACGGCGGTCCGCGACGCCAGCACCAGGAAGGCGTGGATCTCTGCGCCGCTCCACCCGATGTCGAGCGCCCGGCGGATCGAGTCGCGGGTGAACCGGTAGACGGTGGCCGAGCCGTGCGACTCGAGGTCGGCGAGCTGCTGCAGCTGGCGCTCCAGCGCCGACTCCAGCGGGCCCGGCGCCACCGCCGTCAGGTCGGCCTGGATGAGCACGTGGTCCACCGGCGGCGGCAGCAGCGCCGCGAGCACCGGGGTCGGGTCCTCGCCCGCCACCAGGCTGCGTCCGTACGACGTCAGCGCGCCGGCCCCGCTGATGCCGAGCGCCGCGGCCTCCTCGATCGCCCAGGCGACCAGGTCGGGGCGGGTCCGGGGGCGACGGGGTCGCAGCCACGCGACCCGCGCCACGAGCGAGGGCAGCCCGGTGCCCGGCGCGAGCGTCGTCCCCTCGGGCAGCGAGGCGAGCTCGGCCAGCGCCATGGCCTTGGCCTCGGGCATCCCGCTGGCGCTGAGCTCCGGGGTCAGCGCGTTCCACGCCTTCTGGTCGGGGCCGCGCTCGCCGACCAGCGACGGCAGCCGGGGACTCGCCAGCCAGGCCCGGGCGAGGGCGGTCCACCGCTCGGCGACCGAGCCCGCCCGCCACGGGTCGTACGCGTCGGTGGGGACCCAGATCGGTGCCCCCTCGGCGTCGGCCCGGGTCGCCACCAGGTCCGCGGCGGCCGCGACCTCGATGAGGAGCGCGGTGTGGCGCTCGTCGATGCCGAGGTGGCCTGCGGCCGACTTGAGCTCGCGCGCAGTGAGGCCGCTGGACCGCAGCGCCGCGGCCGGGCGGTGTCCCCACCAGTCCAGGAGGAGCTCGACCCGGCGTACCGCATCGGTGGCGGAGCCGAGCGCCGCGTTCTGCGCGAGCCGTGCCGACTGCGCCGTGGTCGCGATCTCGGGCGCCGCGTCCACGGGCGTCAGCGTGGTGCGGCCGCCGCGCAGCGCCAGGCCGACCTCGCCCGGCACGACCAGCAGGCCGGGCTGGGACGAGGCCGGCACGAGCAGCCGGTGGGCCACCAGCTCCTCGGCAGGAGTCTCGGCGGCCGCGACGTCGATCCCGATGCGCGTCGAGCCTGCGGTCGCCTGGCCGCCCTCGTCCACGACGTGCTCCAGCAGCCGGCGGGCTCCGGTGCCGATCGCGGCCAGTCGCTCCGCCACCTCCGCGGCGTCCATCGGCCGGGGCGAGCGCGGCCGCAGCCCGCTCACGCACGACGCCGGGCCGGCCGCCAGCACGTCGGCCACCCCGCTCAGCGCCCGCAGGCCCTCCGGCGAGTCCCACGCCAGCGCGAGTCCGCGCAGCCGGGCCAGCGCCGCATCGACGTACGCAGGGTCGGCGTGCACGACCGAGCGCAGCTCCTCGTCGTCGGTCTGACCGGCCACGACCAGGGCGTCCAGGACCAGCATCTCGCCCTGGGTGAGGGTGTCCAGGACCCGGGCGATCGAGGTCTGCCCGGTGGCGCGCGCGGCGAGCTGGCCGAAGTCCGACGGAACGGGCGTCGCGAGGTCGGGGCGGTCGGTGAGCAGGTCGCGCAGCGCGCCCTCGGCCCACGACCGCAGCTGGTCGGCCAGCGATCGGTAGGCCTCCGACTCCTTCCCCACCTTCCCAACCTACCGAGCCGCCCGGTGGGGGCAGCGTGCGGACCGGGCGCGCTCCATGTGGTGGGATGGGGGCGCAACCGACGTGAGATCCGGGCGGGGAGCGCTCGGGTCGTGGAGGAGAAGGGGAAGCCCTCCCATGACTGAGCCCAGTGTGAACGACGCGCCCGCGCCGCTGTGGTCGTACCGGCCGGGGTCCTGGTACGCCGTCTTCGGCCCGCAGGTCGCCGTGGTCCTGCCGGCCGAGCAGAAGGAGTACGTCGCCGCACTCTGGTCGCTCGTCGACGGAGGGTCGGGCTTCGACGAGGTCCTCGACACGCTGCTCGCCTCCGGTCTCAGCCGCCTCCCCGGGTTCGCTCTCGTCAGCACCGGGGACGGCCCGACCCGCGTCCTGCTCCGTGGCGCCGGCACCTCCGCGACGGCGTCCTCCGCCGACGGGGAGGTCACCCTCGACGGTTCCGCGGGCGGCACCTGGGTCGAGCGCTCGATCGAGGGCCTCACCGCGCTGGCCGTCACGGTCGAGGAGACCGATGCCGCCGCGACCGAGCAGACCGACCTCGCGATCCCCTCCGGCCTGGTCCGCGTCGCGCGGATCGACCTCCCTGCGGCGACTCCCGCCGGTGGCTCGCACGTGGCCGACCCCGCGCCCGCGGCGGTCGAAGCGCCGCCGTTCGACGTACCGGCGGTCGAGGAGCCTGCTGCTCCACTCGAGCCGTCGCCCCTCGACAGCGAGCGCTGGACCGAGCCGACCTTCGCGGGCGACCCGCTGCCGGCGGCGCTGCTCGCCGAGCAGGACGGAGCGTCCGCGGGCGCGACCGACAGCTCTGACGACGCTGACGATGCCGACGATGTCGACACGCCTGTGGACACCCCGGTCGAGGCCGTCGGGGCCGCCGAGCCCGCACCTGACGGCTGGGTCACCCCCTGGGGTCAGCCCGAGGCGGCTCCGGTCGTCGAGCCCGTCCCCGGCTTCGCCCCGCCGCCCCCGCCGCCGAGCGGGTCCGCGCCGCTCTCGCCGCCGCCCCCGCTGCCGGTCGGCTCGTGGGAGGCCACGCCGCCGTCGCCCCTCGCGGCCGACACGGGCGCGGTCGCGAAGCTCGTGGTCTCCGACGGCCAGACCGTGCTCGTGGACGGGGTCGTCCTGATCGGTCGCGCTCCGGAGGCGCGGCGGTTCACCTCGACCGAGCAGCCGCAGCTCGTCACGGTCCCGAGCCGGCTGCACGAGATCTCCTCGACCCACGTCGAGGTCCGGCCCGGCACCGGCGCCGACCAGGGCAGCGCCGTCGTCACCGACATGGGCTCGACCAACGGCACCGTCCTGGTCCAGCCCGGCGCCGGCCCGGAGGACCTCAAGCCCGGTATCGCGGTGGCCCTCGTCCCCGGCGCGATCATCAACCTCGGTGACGGCGTCACCATCCAGGTCACCCGCCCCTGACAATCCGGTACTGACCGGCCACACCGATGGCCTAGGCTTGCCCGTCGCGGTGGGACCCCACCGTGCTCACAGACGAAGGAAGGCCGGATCCGTGCCGACTGGCAAGGTCAAGTGGTACGACGCCGAGAAGGGCTTCGGCTTCCTCTCGCAACCCGACGGCCCCGATGTCTACGTCCACTCCGACGCGCTCCCCGAGGGCGTTGCGACGCTCAAGGCCGGTACCCGCGTCGAGTTCGGCATCGCCCAGGGCCGCCGCGGCGACCAGGCGCTCCAGGTCAAGGTCCTCGACGCGCCCAGCTCGGTCACCCGCAACCGCGCGGAGGCCAAGCGCCGCAAGCCCGAGGAGATGGTCCCGATCGTCGAGGACCTGATCCGCGTGCTCGACGGCCTCGGTGAGGGCTACCGGCACGGGCGTCACCCCGACCGCAAGGTCGCCGGCCCGATCGCCAAGCTGCTCCGCGCCCTCGCCGACGAGCTGGACCAGTAGTTGGCGCGAGCGCGTCGCCGCTGATCGGCGTTTCCCGGGGTTCTCCCCGTCACTTCGTTCCGGTGAGAACCCCGGCTCAGCGCCGGCGGCGCCGCGCTGCCGCGCGCGCAGTTGACCTCCGTAGGTCCCGCCTTGGCGGTGGCGGCAAGCCTTGGGTCGCTCGATGGCGGTTCATCGCTCGAGCGGATCAGCCGGCTGGCAGCGCGCCCTCGGCCTTGGGAAGGCGCGGCAGCACGATCATCGTGACCGCCCAGGCGAGCAGGGCCGCGCTCGCGACCCCGAGCCCGAGGTTCGGCTGCATGGGCAGCGCGATCCCCACGAAGCCGCCGATGACCCACGCGAACTGCAGCGTCGTGTCGCCGCGCGCGAACGCGCTCGCGTGCGCGGTGGCCGGCACGCCGGTCTGGATCGTGGAGTCGAGCGACACCTTCGCCAGGTACTGCGCCAACCCGGCCGTCACACCGAGCAGCACCAGCGTCGGCAGGTTGTAGAAGACGGCGGCGAGCACGATCGCGACGATGTCGGCCGCGAGCGCCGCCACCACGGTGACCGCCGGGCTGATCCGCTTCGCCAGCGATGCGGTGATGATGCCGAGCGTGTTGCCGAGGCCCGCGGAGCCGATGACGAGCGCGATCAGCAGCGCCGGTCCGTGCGTCCATCCGTCGACCGGGTGCTCGCGGAGCACGAAGGCGAAGTACATCGTCAGGAAGCCGGACAGGAACCGTGGCCCGCAGTTGACCCGCAGCGCGAACGCGACAGCAGGAGGTACGCCGCGACGGCGGCGCGGCCGACGCCCCGCCACCGGCTCGTCCTCGGTGGGCCGCGCCTGGACCTGGGCGATCCCGGTCTCGCCCGCGCTGGAGTCGACCCGGCTCGGCAGCCGTATCGCGAGGATCGTGCCGATCACGAACACCACGAACCCGTAGCGCAGGTCCCACTCGGGACCGGCCAGCGACGCCAGGCCGGCCAGCGGTGCGGACACCCCTGCCCCGACCAGACCGGCCAGGGCCACCCGGCCGTTCGCCTTGACCAGGGTGATCTCCGAGGGCAGCAGCCGTGGCACCGCGGCGGCGCGGGCGATGCCGTAGGCCTTCGACGAGACGAGCACGCCCAGGGCGGCCGGGTAGAACCACGCGGTGTCGTTCGCAATGGCCCCGGCCAGCACCCAGCACAGGAACGCGCGCAGCGCGAAGGTCACGCCGATCGCCCACCGGCGGCCGTGGCTGAACCGGTCGAGGAACGGCCCGATCAGCGGCGCCACGATCGCGAACGGCAGCATCGTCAGGCCCAGGAACAGGGCCACCTGGCCGCGCGCGTCGGACGTCGCACCCTTGAAGAACACAGTGCCGGCCAGCGCGATGGTGATGGCGGCATCGCCGGCCGCGTTGGCCGCGTGCACCTCGATCAGCCGGTTGAGGCCGGACGTGGCCGCGCCCTGGGCGTCGGCGGCCTTGCGTGCCTGACGCGCCGTGTAGCGGCCGAACCGTCCGGTCGCAAGGGCCGCGCGCCGCAGCCCCCGCCCGGTCGCACGGGCGCCCGTGCCGAGGCTGTGCCCGATCGACGACTCCGGGGCGTCGCCGGTCTCCGCGGTCGGAGGAGACGAGTCGGGATCGGCCGGATGCACCCTCCTATCTTGCCCAAGGGCCCCGACGTGACGCGCCCAGGCTCGATGGGGGATGCTGTGCCCGTGTCCACCCTCGAGCGCAAGGCGGAGAAGCCCGACGCCGCGACCATCGCCGCGGTCGATGTCGCCCGTGACGCCCTCCTGGCCGACGTGCCGGCCAGCGACGTCGGCGAGCACCTCGGCCACGTCGTCGACGGCCCGCGGGTGACCACGCACCTCTTCGCCTGCGCTCGCCGTGGGTACGTCGGCTGGCACTGGGCCGTCACACTGACCCGTGCGTCGCGCCAGCGCAAGGTCACCGTCGTGGAGACGGTGCTGCTGCCCGGCGACGACGCGATCACCGCGCCGGCCTGGGTCCCCTACCGCGAGCGGATCCGTCCCGGCGACCTGTCGCCCGGCGACCTGCTGCCCGTCGCGGACGACGACCCGCGCCTGGTGCCGACGTACTCCTTCGGCGACGACCCGCTGGACGCCGACGACAAGGCGCAGATCCGTGCCGTCGCCAAGGACCTCGGCCTCGGCCGGGTGCGCACCCTGTCGGTGGAGGGCCGCGACGCTGCCGCCGAGCGGTGGTACGACGGCGCCGCCGGCCCCGAGTCCCCGCTCGCCAAGTCCGCGCCCGAGCACTGCTTCACCTGTGGCTTCCTGGTCCGCCTCGCCGGCCCGCTGTCGCGCGAGTTCGGTGTCTGCGCCAACGGTGACGCCAACGACGACGGCCGCGTGGTCGCCTTCGGCCACGGCTGCGGCGCCCACTCCGAGGTCCGCCTCACCAAGCGCCAGCAGCCCGTCCCGCCCGCTCCGCCGGTCCTCGACACGATCAACCCGGACGAGCTCGAGCTCTTCTGACAATGGGCGCGAGCGCGTCGCCGCGGCCGCTCCCTCGCCGGACTTGCAGGTCTCGGCTCCTCCGGTCGCTCGTTCCTCGCTCCCTCCGTCACCTCGCCCTGCGCGCCCGGCCTCGGTCGCTGCGGCGCCGCGCTGCCGCGCACGCAGTTGCCCTCCGTAGGCCTCGCCTTGGCATGGCGGCAAGCCTTGGGGCCTCGCGGTGGTCGATGAGGTCGCGCAGCGACCGTCACGAGACCTCGCTCAAGGGCGCGCCAGGACCCACACGGCGTACTCGTCGTTGACCGGCTCCAGCGCGTACCCGCCGAACCGGTGCTGCACCGCCAGCCCGGCCGCCTCGACGTCCGCGACGAACTCCTCCGGCGCGTAGACCCGGGCCGTCGAGGGGCCCTGCGTCAGGTGGAAGCCGACCAGGATCCGGCCGCCCGGCGCCAGCAGCGAGCCCATCCGCTCCAGGCACGCGACCTCGGTTCCCTCGGCGACGAAGGTGATCACGTTGCCCACGCAGACCACCAGGTCGAACGGGCCGAGGTCGGCCGGTAGCGCCAGGATCTCGGCGGGCAGGACCTCCAGCTCCGGATAGGTACGGCGGGACTGCTCGACCAGCTCCGGGTCGGGCTCGGCCGCGAGGACCCGGTGCCCACACCCCTGCAGGTACGCCGCGATCCGGCCCATCCCGGAGCCCACGTCCACGATCCGCGCACCACGGCCCACCAGCGCGTCGGCCAGGCGTCCCTCGCCGACGATGTCGACGCCGTCCTCGACCAGCCGGGCGAAGCGTCCCGCGTAGCCGGAAGCCGCAGTGTCCTTGCCGAGCGCCCACCGGGTGGGCGGCAGGGCCTCACCCATCAGCGGCGTCGCGCGCGGCCCGGAAGGCCTTGCGGCGCTTGCAGTACTCCATGCCGAGCAGGCCGAGCCCGACCCCGGCCAGGCACATCCAGAGCAGCCAGGTGCGCCCCTCGGTCTGCAGCCGGCCGTAGAACGGCAGCAGCGCCACGAACGCGAGCGCGAACAGGGCCGTCCCGACCTGCACCGTGCGCACCCCGTCGACGTCGAGCGGCTCGACCGGCGCGATCAGGTAGGTGCGCTTGCCGATCTCGTGCTGGGTCGGCTGTTCGTCGCGCAGTTCCACGCCGCTCACGTTACCGCGACGCAACGCCCGGGCCTCGCCGTCGTACGACGTTGCTGACATGCTCAGCCCTCGTGAGCGACTTCACCACCACGGCGCCGACGAACGTCCTCGAGCGCCTCTTCCAGATCCAGCAGCGTGGTTCCACGGTCGGACGCGAGATCCGCGGCGGCATCGTCACCTTCTTCACGATGGCCTACATCATCGCGCTGAACCCGGTGATCATCGGCTACGCCAAGGACCTCCACGGCAACTACCTCGGTGGCGGCTCCTCGGGTCCGCACATCGCCATGATCGCCGCGGCCACGGCCCTGGTGGCCGGCGTGATGTCGATCCTGATGGGCCTGGTCGCGAACTTCCCGCTGGCCATCGCCACCGGGCTGGGCCTCAACGCCTTCGTGGCCTTCTCCGTCGCGAGCCAGATGACGTGGGCCGACGCGTTGGGGCTGGTCGTGATCGAGGGCCTGATCATCCTGGTGCTCGTCCTGACCGGCTTCCGGACCGCGGTCTTCCGGGCGGTCCCCGCCGAGCTCAAGGTCGCCATCTCGGTCGGCATCGGCCTGTTCATCGCGTTCATCGGCTTCGTCGACGCGGGCTTCGTCGGCGGCGGGGTCGGTACGCCGGTCCAGCTCGGCGCCACGGGCTCGCTGACCGGCTGGCCGGTGTTCACCTTCCTCATCGGCCTCGCGCTGGTGGTCGTCCTCTGGGTGCGCAAGGTCAAGGGCGCGATCCTGATCTCGATCGTGGCCACGACCGTGCTGGCGATCGTGATCGAGGCGATCGGCGACTTCGGGCGCAAGTCGGCGGACAACCCGGGCGGCTGGGGACAGAACGTCCCGAAGCTCCCGCACGACGTGGTCAGCACCCCCGACCTGGGCACCTTCGGTCACTTCAACCTGCTCGGCTCCTTCCAGCACGCCGGCGTGGTGACGGCGCTGCTGCTGCTCTTCACGCTGGTGCTGGCCGACTTCTTCGACCTGCTCGGCACGATGACCGCGATCGGCGCCGAGGCCGGCCTGCTCGACGACAGGGGAATGCCGCCCCGCTCGCGCAACATCCTGGTCGTCGACGCGCTGGCCGCGTCGGCCGGGGGTGTCGGCGGAGTCTCGTCCAACACGGCCTACATCGAGTCGGCCTCCGGCGTCGGCGAGGGCGCCCGCACCGGTCTGGCGTCGGTCGTCACCGGCCTGCTGTTCCTGCTCGCGATGCCGTTCGCCGCGCTCGTGGACGTGATCCCGAGCGAGGCCGCGGTCCCCGCGCTGGTCCTGGTCGGGTTCTTGATGATGCAGCAGGTCAAGGGGATCGCCTGGGACGACCTCGAGGTCGCGATCCCGGCCTTCCTCACGATCGTGCTGATGCCCTTCACCTACTCGATCACCACCGGCATCGGGGCAGGCTTCATCGCCTACGTGCTGATCAAGCTGGTCAAGGGCAAGGCCCGCGAGCTGCACCCGCTGCTCTGCGTCGTCGCGGCGCTCTTCGTCGTCTACTTCGCGATCCACCCGATCACCGACTGGCTCACCTGAGCGAGGAGGGCCGCGCCGGCGGGCTCGGCCCTCTCTTCGGCCCTTTACTTAGCAAAGGTAATGAGTTATGCTAACGACATGCCTGACACCGGACTCGTCTCGGAGCTCCGCAGCGGGGTGATGCGGCTGCGCCGCCGACTCCTCGCCGAGCGCGACCCCGCCAACGAGCTGAGCTTCGGCGCGATGGCCGTCCTCGGCGCGCTGTACCGCAAGGGCGACCTGACCGTCGGCGCGCTCGCCGCCCACGAGCGGGTGCAGCCGCCGAGCATGACCCGTACCGTCAACTGCCTGGTCGAGGGTGGGTACGCCGAGCGCACACCCCACCCGACCGACGGCCGTCAGGTCGTGGTCGGCCTGACCGAGAAGGGTCGCGCCGCCCTGCTGGCCGACCGTGCCCGGCGCGACGAGTGGCTCGCCGTACGTCTCGAGGCCCTCGACCCCGAGGACCGCGAGGTCCTCCGACGCGCCGCCCCGATCCTGCAGGCCCTCGCCGAGAGCGACTGAGACCCCCGAAGGAGTCACCACGAGCCCCACGTTCCGCTCCCTGTCCCACCCCAATTACCGCTTGTACCTCGCCGGCAGCATCGTGTCGAACATCGGCACCTGGATGCAGCGGGTCGCCCAGGACTGGCTGGTGCTCTCGCTGCCCGGCAACGGCGGCACCGAGCTCGGCATCACCACGGGCCTGCAGTTCCTGCCCATCCTCCTGCTCTCCCCGTACGCCGGCGTGGTGGCCGACCGCTTCCCGAAGCGCCGTCTCCTCCAGCTCACCCAGGCCACCATGGCCGTCGCTGCGCTGGCCCTCGGCACCACCGCCGCCGCGGGTGCCGCGCAGACCTGGCTGGTCTACCTGCTCGCGTTCGCGCTCGGCCTCGGCGCCGCCTTCGACGCCCCCGCCCGCCAGGCCTTCGTCTCGGAGATGGTCGGGCCGGAGGACGTCACCAACGCCGTCGGCCTCAACTCCGCCTCGTTCAACAGCGCCCGGATCATCGGCCCGGCGGTGGCCGGCGTGCTCATCGGTGCCCTCGGCGGCGGTGCGCGCGCCACCGGCTGGGTGATCCTGCTGAACGCGGTCTCCTTCCTCGCCGTCATCGTGCAGCTGCAGCGGATGGACCCGCGGGCGCTGACCGGCCGCCCCTCGACCCGCCCCGCCAAGGGCATGCTCCGCGAGGGCGTCGCCTACCTGCGTGGCCAGCCCAAGCTGCTCATGGTCCTGGTCATCGTCTTCTTCGCCGGCACCTTCGGCATGAACTTCCAGATGACCTCCGCGCTGATGGCGACCCAGGTCTTCGGCAAGGGTGCGGGGGAGTACGGCCTGCTCGCGTCCGCCCTCGCCGTCGGCTCCCTGTCCGGCGCGCTGCTGGCCGCCGGTCGCCGCCGGATCCGGCTGCGGCTCATCGTCGGGGCCGCCCTCGCCTTCGGCCTCGCCGAGATCGTCGCCGGCCTGCTGCCCAGCTACCCGGTCTTCGCGCTCTGGTGCCCCCTCATCGGGTTGAGCACCATCACCATGCTCAACTCCGCCAACGCCACCATGCAGCTCGAGTCCGATCCCGCCGTCCGAGGTCGGGTGATGGCCCTCTACTTCACCGTCCTGGCCGGCGGGACCCCCATCGGATCACCTGTGATCGGCTCGATCGGGGCCCACTTCGGGGCGCGCTGGACCCTGCTCGTGGGCGGTGTCCTGGTCATCGTCGGCATCGGCGTCGCCCTGCTCGTCCGGAGGTACGCCGAGGCCCGGATCGCCCGCCTCGCCGAGCGCGCCGCCACGCCTGCTCCGAGCGGTGCCTCGAGCACCGATCTGAGCGGCGATCTGAGCGTGGTTCCCGCGGGGTCAGGCGATTTGGCCGTCGACCTCGCCACCGACTAATCTCGTACCTCGTGTCTGGCCACAGACACGTTGCGCCTGCCCTCCGGTGGTTCCCTCCGCCTGAGACGCGCGTGCGGCACAGCATCAAGCATCACCTCCGAGCCCGACAAGGCGTCGGGCCGTGACGAGCAAGCCAGAAAGGGAACCACCAGAGTGCCCACCATTCAGCAGCTGGTCCGCAAGGGCCGCCAGGACAAGGCGTCGAAGACCAAGACGCCTGCCCTGAAGGGATCTCCGCAGCGCCGTGGCGTCTGCACCCGCGTCTACACCACCACCCCGAAGAAGCCGAACTCCGCCCTCCGGAAGGTCGCCCGCGTGCGCCTGTCCTCCGGCGTCGAGGTCACCGCCTACATCCCGGGTGAGGGTCACAACCTCCAGGAGCACTCGATCGTGCTCGTCCGCGGCGGTCGTGTGAAGGACCTGCCCGGTGTCCGTTACAAGGTCATCCGCGGCGCGCTCGACACGCAGGCCGTGAAGAACCGTAAGCAGGCGCGCAGCCGCTACGGCGCGAAGAAGGAGAAGTAAGAATGCCTCGTAAGGGCCCCGCTCCGAAGCGCCCGCTCGACGTCGACCCGGTCTACGGCTCGCAGCTGGTCACCCAGCTCGTCTCCAAGGTCCTCAAGGACGGCAAGAAGCAGGTCGCGCAGCGCATCGTCTACAGCGCCCTCGAGGGCACCCGTGAGAAGACCGGCACCGACCCGGTCATCACGCTGAAGCGCGCGCTCGACAACGTCCGTCCGGCCATCGAGGTCAAGTCCCGCCGTGTCGGTGGCGCGACCTACCAGGTCCCGATCGAGGTCAAGGGCACGCGTGGCACCACGCTCGCGCTGCGCTGGCTCGTCGGCTACGCCTCGGACCGTCGCGAGAAGACGATGTCCGAGCGTCTGATGAACGAGATCCTCGACGCGAGCAACGGCCTCGGTGCCGCTGTGAAGAAGCGCGAGGACACCCACAAGATGGCCGAGTCGAACAAGGCCTTCGCCCACTACCGCTGGTGACCTCCGGTACGGCGGGGCCCACCCGGCTCCGCCGTACCTCACCTGCCCATCCCAATACCTAAGGAACGCTGACTCACGTGGCAGTCGACATCACGACGGATCTCAACAAGGTCCGCAACATCGGCATCATGGCGCACATCGACGCCGGCAAGACCACCACCACCGAGCGCATCCTGTTCTACACCGGCATCACCTACAAGATCGGTGAGGTCCACGAGGGCGCAGCCACGATGGACTGGATGGAGCAGGAGCAGGAGCGCGGCATCACGATCACGTCGGCCGCGACGACCTGCTGGTGGAAGGGCCACCAGATCAACATCATCGACACCCCCGGGCACGTCGACTTCACCGTCGAGGTGGAGCGCGCGCTCCGCGTCCTCGACGGCGCCGTCGCCGTCTTCGACGGTGTGGCCGGTGTCGAGCCGCAGTCGCAGACCGTGTGGCGCCAGGCGAACAAGTACGCCGTCCCGCGGATGTGCTTCGTCAACAAGCTGGACCGCACCGGTGCCGACTTCTACCGCGTCGTCGACTCGATCGTCGAGCGGCTCAACTCCACCCCGCTGGTGCTGCAGATCCCGATCGGTGCCGAGGCCGACTTCATCGGCGTCGTCGACCTGGTCGAGATGCACGCCAAGGTGTGGCGCGGCGAGACCCAGATGGGTGAGGACTACACCATCGAGGAGATCCCCGCGGACCTGGCCGACAAGGCCGCCGAGTACCGCGAGAAGCTCGTCGAGACCCTCGCCGAGGCCGACGACGACATCATGGAGACCTACCTCGAGGACGGTGACGTCTTCGACGTCCCGACCCTGAAGGCCGCCATCCGTCGCGCGACCCTCGCCGACAAGCTCAACCCGATCCTCACCGGCACCGCGTTCAAGAACAAGGGCGTCCAGCCCCTGCTCGACGCCGTCGTCGACTACCTCCCGTCGCCCGTCGACGTGGACTCGATCGTGGGCCACAAGCCGAACGACGAGTCCGAGGAGGCCGTCATCGAGCGCAAGCCGTCCGACACCGAGCCGTTCTCGGGCCTCGCGTTCAAGATCGCGTCCGACCCGCACCTCGGCAAGCTGATCTACGTCCGCGTCTACTCGGGCAAGCTCGAGGCCGGCGCGACCGTCCTGAACGCCTCCAACGGCAAGAAGGAGCGGATCGGCAAGGTCTACCAGATGCACGCGAACAAGCGTGAGGAGATCGCGTCGGTCGGCGCCGGCCAGATCGTCGCCGTCATGGGCCTGAAGGACACCAAGACCGGTCACACGCTCTGCGACCCGCAGAACCCCGTCGTGCTCGAGTCGATGACCTTCCCGGCCCCGGTGATCGAGGTCGCCATCGAGCCGAAGACGAAGTCCGACCAGGAGAAGCTCGGCGTCGCCATCCAGCGTCTCGCCGAGGAGGACCCGACCTTCGTCGTCAAGACCGACGAGGAGACCGGCCAGACCATCATCGCGGGCATGGGCGAGCTCCACCTGGAGATCCTCGTCGACCGGATGAAGCGCGAGTTCAAGGTCGAGGCCACCGTCGGCAAGCCGCAGGTCGCCTACCGCGAGACCATCCGCGGCACCGTCTCGAACCACAGCTACACGCACAAGAAGCAGACCGGTGGTTCGGGTCAGTTCGCGAAGGTCGTCGTCTCGCTCGAGCCGAACATCGACCCCGAGACCGGCACCGGTGCGGGCTACGAGTTCGTCAACAACGTGACCGGTGGTCGCGTTCCGCGCGAGTACATCCCGTCGGTCGACCAGGGTGGCCAGGAGGCCATGGAGTTCGGTGTCCTCGCCGGCTACCCCATGACCGACGTGAAGTTCTCCCTCGAGGACGGCGCCTACCACGACGTCGACTCCTCGGAGCTCGCGTTCAAGATCGCTGGTCTGCAGGCGTTCAAGGAGGCCGCTCGCCAGGCGAAGCCGGTCCTCCTCGAGCCGATGTTCGCGGTGGAGGTGACCACGCCGGAGAGCTTCCTCGGCACGGTCATCGGCGACATCAACAGCCGTCGCGGCCAGATCCGCGCGCAGGAGGAGCGTCACGGCGACATCGTCGTGCAGGCCCTCGTGCCGCTGTCCGAGATGTTCGGGTACGTTGGCGACCTGAGGTCCAAGACCTCTGGCCAGGCGTCGTACTCGATGGAGTTCGACTCGTACGCCGAGGTTCCCACGAACATCGCCGACGAGATCATCAAGAAGGCGCGCGGCGAGTGACCTTCGGGTCCCTCATCCCTGTGCCCTCGGCGCACCACCCTTTCAGTACGAGTCAAGTAACAATCCCAGGAGGAGCCAGCAATGGCTAAGGCCAAGTTCGAGCGGACCAAGCCGCACGTCAACATCGGCACCATCGGTCACATCGACCACGGCAAGACCACGCTGACCGCGGCGATCTCGAAGGTCCTGCACGACAAGTACCCGGACCTCAACGAGGCCTCGCCGTTCGACCAGATCGACAAGGCTCCCGAGGAGCGCCAGCGCGGTATCACGATCTCGATCGCGCACATCGAGTACCAGACCGAGGCGCGCCACTACGCCCACGTCGACTGCCCGGGTCACGCCGACTACATCAAGAACATGATCACCGGTGCCGCCCAGATGGACGGCGCGATCCTGGTCGTCGCCGCGACCGACGGCCCGATGCCGCAGACCAAGGAGCACGTCCTCCTGGCCCGCCAGGTCGGCGTTCCGTCGATCGTCGTCGCCCTCAACAAGTGCGACATGGTCGACGACGAGGAGCTCATCGAGCTCGTCGAGATGGAGGTCCGTGAGCTCCTCTCCGAGTACGAGTTCCCGGGCGACGACATCCCGGTCGTGCGCGTTGCCGCCTTCCCGGCGCTGAACGGCGACGAGAAGTGGGCCGAGTCGGTTGCCGAGCTCATGTCGGCCGTCGACGAGTACATCCCGACCCCGGCGCGTGACACCGACAAGCCCTTCCTCATGCCCGTCGAGGACGTCTTCACGATCACCGGTCGTGGCACCGTCATCACCGGTCGCATCGAGCGCGGCATCGTCCGGGTCAACGAGGAGGTCGAGATCGTCGGCATCCGCGAGACCTCGCAGAAGACCACCGTCACCGGTGTCGAGATGTTCCGCAAGCTGCTCGACGAGGGCCAGGCGGGCGAGAACGTCGGTCTGCTCCTCCGTGGCACCAAGCGCGAGGACGTCGAGCGCGGCATGGTCGTCATCAAGCCGGGCACCACGACCCCGCACACCAACTTCGAGGCGAACGTCTACATCCTCTCGAAGGAGGAGGGCGGCCGTCACACGCCGTTCTTCAACAACTACCGTCCGCAGTTCTACTTCCGGACCACGGACGTGACGGGCGTCGTGACCCTGCCCGAGGGCACCGAGATGGTCATGCCGGGTGATAACACCGAGATGTCGGTCGAGCTCATCCAGCCCATCGCCATGGACGAGGGCCTCCGCTTCGCGATCCGTGAGGGTGGCCGCACCGTCGGTGCCGGTCGCGTCACCAAGATCGTCAAGTAGTTTCAAAAACGCCGCGTCCCGCTCAGCCCTTCGGGCTGGGCGGGCGCTGCGTTTTTGGCGGCCTCCGGGGTCGAGCGTGTCGCCGCTGATCGCTCTCTCGCCGGGTCGGGCAGCCCCGGTCGCTCCTTCGTCGCTCCCGGGTTGCCCGACCCGGCCTCGGTCGCGGCGGCGCCACGCTGCCGACCCCTCCGGCCGTCGCGGTTGTCCTCCGTAGGTCCTGCCTTGGTCTGGCGGCAAGACCTGGGTGCCTCGCGCCGGTCAGCTGGTCGATCGGCACGACCTCCGCGGCGAGACTTGGCGATTCCGGGTCGTCGCCGTGCGCTGCGCCCTAGCATCGGGGCGTGATCAGGGTGGCGATTGCCGAGGACTCGCTGCTCGTGCGGGAGGGGCTGGAGCGGCTGCTCGAGCGTGATCCCGGGGTCGAGGTCGTCGGCAGCTGCGGGGACCTGGCCGCGCTGGAGGAGCTGGTCGCCTCGCAGGAGCCGGACGTCCTGGTGACCGACGTGCGGATGCCGCCGGGGTTCAGCGACGAGGGGATCCGGGCCGCGGTCGGCTTCCGGGCCACGCGGCCCGCGATGGGGGTGGTCGTCCTGTCCCAGTACGCCGAACCGGCGTACGCGACCGCGCTGCTGGCCGGCGGGAGCGCCGGGCGCGCCTACCTGCTCAAGGAGCGGGTCAGCGAGCCGGGGCAGCTCGCGGAGGCCGTGAAGGCCGTGGCGGCCGGCGGCTCGGTCGTCGACCCGCACGTGGTGGAGGCGCTCGTGACGCCGCAGCAGTCCTCGCCGATCGGCAGCCTCACCCCGCGCGAGGTGGAGGTCCTCGACCAGGTGGCGCAGGGCAAGAGCAACGCCGCCGTCGCGGCGGCGCTCTTCCTCAGCGAACGGGCCGTCGAGAAGCACATCAACGCGCTCTTCCCGAAGCTGGGCCTGCTGCCCACGCCGGACGTCAACCGCCGCGTCGCGGCGGTGCTGCTGCACCTCTCGGAGCGGGGAAGGTAGCACCCTTCCCGGTGGCCGGTCCGCCGTGGAGGCTGGAGGGATGGTTGAGGTCCTCATCGTCGACGACCAGCTGCCGTTCCGGCAGGCGGCGCGCTCCCTGGTGGCGGTCGTCGGCGGATGGCACGTGGTCGCCGAGGCCGAGACCGGCGAGGCGGCCGTCGCCGCCGTCGACCGGCTGCACCCCGACCTGGTGCTGATGGACATCAACATGCCCGGCATCAGCGGGATCGAGGCGACCCGGCGGATCACCGCCGCGCACCCGGGGACGACGGTCGTCCTGCTGTCGACGTACGGCGTCGGCGACCTTCCCGAGGACGCGCTCAGCTGCGGAGCGTCGACGTACGTCCGCAAGGAGGAGCTCACGCCGAAGGTGCTCCGCGAGCTTGCCCCGGCCTAGCCCTTCCGCTCGGCCGGCGGTTCGCGGCCCGAGCCGCCGCCGTCGCCCCCCACAGCGTCGACGCCGGCGGCCCGGAGGTCTCCATGCAACCCGTTCGAGGCGCCGGGCGGCCACCCGGTCAGGACCACCATCGGTGGGGGTGCCAGCACCCCTTGCGACGGCGGCGAAGGGCTCACTCGATCGTGGCGCCCTCGAAGTCGGCGGGCGTGTACTCCTTGGGCTCGACGAGCACCAACCAGTTGCCCGAGTTGTCGCGGATCAGGGCCTCGACGCCGTACGGGCGGTCGGCCGGCTCCTGCAGGAACTCCACGCCCCGGGCGCTGAGGACCTCGAAGGTCTTCCGGCAGTCCTCGACGTTCAGCCCGACACCGGGCAGGCCGCCCTCGGCCTGGGCGCGCCTCATCGCGGCGACCAGGTCGTCCGACATCGGCGGGCCGGGCAGGGCCAGGTGGACCTGTAACTCGGGCTGGTTGGGGTGGACGACGGTGACCCAGCGGTAGTCGGGCCCGAGCTGGATGTCGTCCTTGGCCTCGAAGCCGAGGACGTCGGTGTAGAAGGCGAGGGACTCGTCGATGTCCTGCACGAAGACGGACACCAGGCTGATGTTGGTGATCATGCGATGAACCTAGGTCTCAGCCGTCCGTGCTCGCTTCTCCTGGATTGCGGCGCTCGACGAGGCCGGCCATGAAGACGTAGCAGCCGGGGATCCGGGGCGTGCCCTCCGCGGCGTACCGGGCCTGGAACGCGCTGGGCGTCTCGCCCGTGATCTCGGTGAACCGGGTGCTGAACGAGCCGAGCGAGGAGTAGCCCACGGCGTAGCAGACCTCGGTCACCGTCAGGTTCGTGGTGCGCAGCAGGTCCTGGGCCCGCTCCACCCGACGCTCGGAGAGGTACGCCGCCGGCGTGCGCCCGTAGACCTTCGCGAAGCTGCGCAGGAAGTGGTACTTGCTGATCCCTGCCAGCCGGGCGAGCTCGTCCAGGTCGGCGCCCTCGACGAAGTGGCGGTCGAGGTGGTCGCGGGCGCGGCGCAGGTGGATCAGCAGGTCGCCCGGGACCCGTCGCTGCTCCACGACTCTGAACGTAGCCGAAACCCCCGTAGGATCGGCCGGTCATGAACCACCAGCTGCCGCCGGCCCGCCCGCACCACAAGCTCACCGAGGACGGTCGCCCGGTGCGCGAGATCCTGACCTACTCGCGTCGGGGCAGCCGGTTCAGCGCCACGCAGGAGGCGGCGTGGACGGCGTACGCCGACGCCTTCGTCATCCCCGACGAGGCTGTGGACGACCCCGGCTTCTCCTGGGCCGATGCGTTCGGGCGCGAGGCGCCGCTCGTGGTCGAGATCGGCGGCGGGATCGGCGAGGCGACGGCCGCCCTCGCAGCGACTCGTCCGGACGTGAACGTGCTCGCGCTCGAGGTGTGGCGGCCCGGTGTCGCCGAGGGCCTGGGCCGGGTCGGGAAGGCCGGCCTGAGCAACGTCCGCTTCTGCAGCGTGGACGCGGTCTGGTTGTTCGAGACCCGGATCGCGCCGGACAGCGTCGCGGAGCTGTGGACCTTCTTCCCGGACCCGTGGCACAAGAAGCGGCACCACAAGCGGCGGCTGGTCACCCCGCCGCACGCGGCGCTGATCGCCTCCCGCCTCGCACCGGGTGCCGTGTGGCGCCTCGCCACCGACTGGCTGGAGTACGCCGAGCAGATGGTCGAGGTCCTCGACGCCGAGCCGCTGCTCGAGGGCGGGGTCACGGAACGGTGGGACGAGCGCCCGCTGACCAAGTTCGAGCGCAAGGGGATCCGGGCGGAGCGGACCATCACCGACCTCGCCTACCGCCGGATCTGAAACCGGAAGTTCACCCACGCGGACGGGCGTGTCGCCCTTGCTGGTTGCGCGACCGGCGTACCTTCACGATCAGTGGCCGGTGGGGAAGCCGGTCGCCATCGGGAGGCCCGACGTGATGATCCACGGAAGCGCAACCCGGTCCGTCTACCAGGGATAGGGCCGGGGCGGCCCTGGGTCGCGCGGTCCGGTGAGGTGAGTCGTGGCGAACACGAAGGCACAGCCCGCAGCGCGCAAGACCCGCACGAAGGGTGGTACGCCGAAGCGGCGTACCTACGTCCTCGACACCAGCGTCCTGCTGGCTGACCCCGGGTCCTTGCGCAGGTTCGCCGAGCACGAGGTCGTGCTGCCGGTGGTGGTGATCACCGAGCTGGAGGGCAAGCGGCACCACCCCGAGCTCGGGTTCTTCGCGCGCGGGGCGCTGCGGATCCTCGACGAGCTGCGCGTGGAGCACGGCCGGCTCGACACCGCCGTACCGATCGGCGACGAGGGTGGCACGCTGCGCGTCGAGCTCAACCACACCGACCCGGCGACGCTCCCGTCCGGGTTCCGGCTCGGCGACAACGACACCCGCATCCTCGCCGTCGCACGCAACCTCGCGAACGAGGGGCACGACGTCACCCTGGTCTCCAAGGACCTGCCGCTGCGGATCAAGGCGTCCGCGGTGGGCCTGGTCGCCGAGGAGTACCGCGCCGAGGCGATCTCCGACTCCGACACCGGCTACACCGGTATGGCCGAGCTCGAGGTGGCCGCCAGCGACATCGACGAGCTGTACGACGACGGCACGCTCGACCTCGAGTCGGCTCGCGACCTGCCCTGCCACACCGGCCTGGTGCTGCTGTCCGACCGCGGCACGGCGCTCGGCCGGGTCGGACCGGACAAGCAGGTGCACCTGGTGCGCGGCGACCGCGAGGCGTTCGGCATCCACGGCCGCTCCTCGGAGCAGAAGATCGCCCTGGAGATGCTGCTCGACCCCGAGGTCGGCATCGTGTCGCTGGGCGGCCGCGCCGGCACCGGCAAGTCCGCGATGGCGCTGTGCGCGGGTCTCGAGGCGGTGATGGAGCGCGGCCAGCACAAGAAGGTGGTCGTCTTCCGGCCGCTGTTCGCGGTGGGCGGCCAGGAGCTCGGCTACCTGCCGGGCAGCGAGCAGGAGAAGATGTCGCCCTGGGGGCAGGCCGTCTTCGACACGCTCGGCGCGCTGACGTCCAACGACGTGGTCGAGGAGATCATGGCGCGCGGGATGCTCGAGGTGCTGCCGCTGACCCACATCCGCGGACGCTCGCTGCACGACGCCTTCGTGATCGTCGACGAGGCGCAGTCCCTGGAGCGCAACGTGCTGCTCACCGTGCTCTCCCGGATCGGCGCCAACTCCAAGGTGGTGCTCACCCACGACGTCGCCCAGCGGGACAACCTGCGGGTCGGGCGCCACGACGGCATCGTCGCGGTGGTGGAGAAGCTCAAGGGCCACCCGCTGTTCGCGCACGTCACGCTGACCCGGTCCGAGCGGTCGCCGATCGCGGCGCTCGTCACCGAGATGTTGGAGAACCTGAGCCAGGTGTGATCGCTGGGACCGGTGTGTCCGGAGTGACCCGGACACACCGGTCCGGTGATTTGCAACCCCCTCCGCCCGTCAGGCAGGGTGGAGCGATCGTCAGGGGCCGGTTGCGATACCGCCCGACTCGGACTGACGATGAGCCTTGTCGCCCAGCCAGGAACTGAGCATTGTCGAACTCCAACTGCCCCGCGCCCAAACACCGCGGAGCTCCTCGGCATGCCCATCTGGCCGAAGCTCCCAAGCGAGCCGCCCGCAACACCCTGGTCCTGTCCTCGGTCGCGCTCGCGGTCACCGGTGTCTCGGTCGGCGCAGGCATGCTGGGCAAGGACGCGGGCGCGCAGGGCGCGGCCGACCTGAGCGGGTCCCTCGTCGCCGAGGGCTCCACGCTGAGCACCACGTCGACGACCGGCGCTGCGCCCGTCGTACGGGCCCCGGAGCTGTCGCGCAGCGACGCCCGCCCGACCGCTGACCCCTCGAAGCTGGCCGCGGTCGTCGACGACAAGCCGGCCGCGATCACCGAGTCGCGCACGCTGTCGCAGGCCGACCCGCACGACATCGCCAAGGCGCTCCTCGCGCAGTTCGGCTTCAGCAGCAGCCAGTACGGCTGCCTGGAGTCGCTGTGGAACCGCGAGAGCGGCTGGAACGTGCACGCGGCGAACCCCTCGGGCGCCTACGGCATCCCGCAGTCCCTCCCCGGCTCGAAGATGGCGTCCGCCGGCCCCGACTGGCAGAACGACGCCGCCACCCAGATCAAGTGGGGCCTGGGCTACATCCAGGACCGCTACGGGTCGCCGTGTGGTGCCTGGGGCCACTCCCAGGCCACCGGCTGGTACTAGGGCGTGTCTGCTAAATCGCGGTCGTCAGGTCGGTGATTGTTGACCTATGTCGCGTGTTGAGGTGTTGAAC
This sequence comes from Nocardioides maradonensis, assembly GCF_054777115.1. NCBI lineage: Bacteria > Bacillati > Actinomycetota > Actinomycetes > Propionibacteriales > Nocardioidaceae > Nocardioides > Nocardioides maradonensis. Next base: position 308,560 of record NZ_BAAHAZ010000004.1, read on the forward strand.
GACGCCCAGTGGGCCCGGATCGA